>JAZKEA010000426.1:0-13044 GCA_040387315.1 Armatimonadota bacterium
ACTTACTTCCGCGACGAGTAATCTGTCGCCTATTCTGTCGTCTACCCTCGCGGCGTTCTCTCCAGCACGATGCCCGCCAGGATCTACAAGCCCTGCGGTATGAACTCGCCTTGACCCGGCTTTGACCAGCGTTACTTGCTTTTTAGCGAACGACGATATCTATGGGGTCTGCTGCGAGCTGTGTTCGAGGGTTGTTCACGCCCTCCAGGATCATGCCGGAGTACGCCGTGATCCGGTAGGTGCCTGGAACCGCTTCCACGGGCGACTGACCCGGTGCGGCGACGGGGACAACGTTGTTCTTCACGTTCCAGCGGAACTCGTAGCGCCGCGTCTCTCCGGGAGCAAGGGATGCCATGGCAAATCCCGCGCCGAAGCCAAATCCGACCCAGCGGTCCCAAATAAGCGTGTCGCCCTGGCGGATCTCCGCGCGGTATGCCGGTGCGGCATCCCCAAACGTGACCGGTGTGCTTCCCGTGTTTTTTACGGTGAAGACGAAGGGAACATCTGCCTCTGTTTTGGGGAAGTAGGTGCCCGTGGTAAAGAGGGTGAACTCAAGCGACCCGTACCGTCCCCGCGTTGTCTGCGTTGGGTTTGGGTTCGCATTCTCGGTCGTGCTTGATCCGCCTCCACAGCCGGTAAGTGATGCGCCCGCAGCGATACTGAACGCCCCGACCGCAGCCGCGAGAAGGCATCGTCTGGTACGTAGAGATGGGCGGTTCGATAAGTTCAATACAGGCATGCACGTGGATTCCTTTTCTTACCATAGACGGAAAAACGAAGCGGCAGCCTGACAGGCTGTCGGTTGTGGTGGCATTATGCGAGACGGAAAAGGAATCTGTCAACCCGCGAGGCGGTTCATCTGCGGTGGTTCGTCACCTCGCGGGGTTCCTGCTTTTGCGGGGGGATAAGTTATCGCGGTGTGTTCTCTGTCCAGGTCACATGCCCGTCTGCCCAGATGATGGCGCGGCCCCCCGGCCCGGAGACATAGCCCAATTGGGTTTCCGCCACCAGAGCTATCTGCGCAAACGAGGTTGGTCCCTGGTAGCTGTAGACGAATCCATTCTCCCCGGTCGCCGGGTTTTGGAAGATCTCCGGGTTCCCCACATACGGACCGATCTGACCCGCGGTCTCCCCGCCGACAGGCGGCAGGTTCTCTTCGTAGTCCTGCATATATCCGAACAACGCCAGGGCGGCTTGTTTTGCATTGCTGATCGCGGCAGTGCGCTGGATTCCACGCAGGGCATCCTCAAAAGCGGTAACAGACACGCGGAAGATAGGGGCGGCGCAGAGCGAGCCGTCGCGGGTGAAGAGAATGGCGGCGCTGTTCTCGGTCGCGAGTTCCGCTTCTCGGCGGGCGTTCGTGGTGATCAGAAGAGCCTCGGTCGAGATCGCACCTTTAGCCCCCCCGGTCGCTTTGGGGAGAGGCGTCGCTGCCTTGCTCGCCGGAGCCGATACCGGTACCGATGCGGAAACTGATGCCGCGGAACGAAGCCAGAGCGTGGAGACCGCCTGCGACTTTCCGGACGCGGTTTGGAGTGTGCCCGGCCTTGTGTCAATTTCCACGGCCCAGGAGGCGCGCCCCGAGGGTGACTCCTGCGTCCGGGCGGTACGGGATATCGCAGGCAGAGCGTCCGGCTGCGTCACCGCACCGGTTTCCAGATTCACCAATGTGAGGACTTTCCGGGTCTTGAGAGTATTCGCTTTCCCGGCATCGGGTTCAGAGAGCCGGTCCGCGTAGACGGACTTTCCATCTGCGGTCCACTGCAGCCGCCCCACGCCATCGGGAAGCGTGATCGGCGCACGGAAGCCACGGGGTGAGTAAAGCCGAAGCGACGTTCGCGGAACCGTCCGCTTGCCCGCGGGCGCAGGCAGATATTCCTGAAGCAGTAGGTATGCCAGAGGCTGACGGGGCGAGACCGACAGGCTCTCATTGTGCAGCCTTACACCCTCGCCATCATACTGCCTGCTGGCAAGACGAGTGGCGGAACCGGCTGCCGTATCGAACCGGATCACGGACTGTTCGAACATCCCCGGTTTACCGTCCTTGATGGCGACACGGTTCACGACAACAAGCGCGGATCGCGTTTGCGGAAGCCACTCGATCTGCCCGATCTCGGCGATGCTATCGTCGCGGATCGCTTCGCGCAAAAGGGTTCGCGCGGTGCGGGTGCGCGTGTCCCAGTAAACGAGGTTTATCTCGCCGTTTAGCGGCTCGGCATCGGCGGGAGTCGTGGGAGTCGGGGAAGTCAAAGTGACACCGTGAAAGGGGCGTCGCTTGGAGACGGCGACAAGAACAGCGTCGCCTGTTGGGGAGGGAACGATCTTCTCCGTTTTGGCATCGGCGACAATGGTCTCCACCTGCCCCAGAAGATACGCATTTCCCTCGGCGATGACGGCGCGGGTATGGGGAGTCAGCTTTCCCTCGGACGTCAGAGCCGGCGATGGAATGGTGACGGGCGCATCCGCAGACGCGACGAGCGCACCGCCGAGCCCCAGCAGAGCAAGACAGTAAATAGGAGCAGCGGGAACAGATGGAATGAATGAGCGTCGCATAATGGTGTCCTACGAAGAGTTCTTGGTATGTAGAACGCGCAACGCCCGGTTTCGTTACGGTATCAGCCTGTAATAGCCCCTATTTCTCTATTTCTCCATTACTTTAGAGGATAGGCTTTCGATAGCCGTTGTGGAATCGGTGCCAATTCCGTGTGCCGTCGGCAGATCCGGACAACCAGTACAATACGTCAGAGATAGATATCTCAACGCACTTCACCGCGACAGGAACCAGAACGTTGCTCAGAACTCTTCAGGCCGCTTGGGGCGCCAAAACCGCTCTGTTTTTATCCCTGCTGCCGCTCGCTCCAGGGGTGCAGGCGCAGGTCACGGCACGTACACCGCGTACACCGGCACTATCGGTCAAGCAAACGGGTATCGTGGTCGTAGGCGGCGCTCGTTTCACCGTTATGACACCGGGATGCATCCGTATCGAGTCGGCGGGCGCGTCGGGGGGCTTCGTAAATTCGCCGTCGCTGTTCGCCGCCAATCGCGCCGCGCGCTTTACGGGCTACAGACTGCAGCAAAGCGCCGGAGCGACAACCATCGATACCGGAATCATCCGGCTCACCTACTCGCCCAACGGCAAGCCGCTCGGCCCGGATAACCTGCGTGCGGCAATCCGCAAAGGCGCTCAAACAGCGAACTGGCAGCCCGGTGCGCCGAACCCCGGCAACCTGGGCGGAACCGTTCGGACTCTTGACAACTGGGATGGGGCCGGAAACTTAGGCCAGGGTGTCGTTTCCCGCGACGGCTGGTACCTCCTTGACGACTCAAAGTCCCCGCTTCTGACCGCCGACTGGGTAGCGGAGCGTCCGGCATCGTCTGGAACAGACTGGTACCTATTCGGCTACGGAGCCGACTACAAGAGCGCCCTGAAATCCCTGACCGCTGTCGGGGGTCCGGTCCCCCTGCCGCGCAAGTATCTGCTGGGCGCATGGTATTCCCGGTACTGGCCGTATACATCGGGGGATTTCCGGCAGATTGTGGCGGAATACAATGCCCACAATTTCCCTCTCGACAACATGGTTCTGGACATGGACTGGCACAAAGACGGCTGGACCGGCTGGTCCTGGAATCGAGCGCTTCTTCCCGATCCTGCCGGTCTCCTTTCGTGGCTGCACCAGCAGAAGCTGTATGCGACGCTCAATGTCCACCCCGCGGATGGGGTCGGTCCCCACGAGGATGCGTATGCGGGATTCATGACGGCGATGGGCGAAGATCCGGCAAGCGGCGAGACATTGCCGTTCGACGCGGGCGACAAACGCTACCTGGATACGATGTTCCGTGCGACGCACGACCCGCTGGTCAAGGACGGTGTCGATTTCTGGTGGCTCGACTGGCAGCAGTATCCAAACACGCGCAGCCTCCCCAGTTTAACGAACCTGGCATCGCTGAATCGGTATTACTACAACTACACTGCAAAGAACGACCAGCGCGGCGTCTCGTTCAGCCGCTGGGCGGGCTGGGGCGACCACCGGCATCCCATTCATTTTTCCGGCGATGCCAGCACCAACTGGCGCATGCTCGCCTTCGAGGTGCCGATGACAGCGACCGCGGGCAATGTCGGCTGTTTCTTCTGGTCGCACGACATCGGCGGGCACAACATGGGACGCAACGAGGAGTCGTATACCCGCTGGTGCCAGTTCGGGGCGCTGACGGCGGCGCTCCGGTCACACTCCACGCGGGACAAGGATCTGGACCGGCGTCCCTGGGCCTATGCGAAATGGGCCGAGGAATCCATGCGAAGGAGCTTTCATCTGCGCTCCGAGCTTTTTCCGTATATCTACACCAGCACGGCGCAGTCGGCCCGCGACTCCGTCCCGCTTTCGCGCCCGCTGTACCTCGACTTTCCCGGCGACGAGAACGCGTATCACAATGCGCAGGAGTTCCTGTTTGGGGACAACCTGCTTGCCGCGCCGATCGTCATGCCTGGGGTCGGGCCACGCCGCGTCGGGCGTCAGGCCGTGTACTTCCCGAAAGGCGAATGGGTCAACGTTTTCACCGGCGAACGCTTTGTCGGCCCGTCGGAATCGCTCGTCTCCGCCGACATAGACGAGATGCCGCTGTACGTGCGGGCGGGCGCTCCGCTCCCGATGCAGCCGTACACGTCCCGCATGGCATCGACCCCGCTGACCACGCTGCGCGTTCGCTGTTTTCCCGGCCCCGACGGTGTGACCGTTCCGTCATCGCTGTATGAGGACGACGGCGTAACCGTCCGCTACAAGACCGGCGCCTTTGCCACGACCCCACTCTCGTACACACGCCGCGGCAAAACCGTGACGGTGCGGATCGGGGCCGCGAAAGGAAGCTACAAGGGGCAGCCCGATCAGCGCGCCTACCGCGTGGAACTGCCGCTGACCGCCCGTCCCCTGACGGTAACCGTTGATGGCAAACCTGTCGCCTTTGCCTACAATCCGGCCACCGCTGAAACACAGATAACTGTCCCCCGCCGACCGGTACGCCGCGCTGTGACCGTTCAGGCAGTCTTTTCCGCAGTTCGGAACGGCAGCAGCGATTCTCTTGCGGCGACCCGTCGGCGTGTCGCGGGCATTCTGGGAACATCGGCCGCAGGGCTGAGCCAGCGCCAGATACTCGCACTCGCGGGACGCACCGGGGATGCCGATCTGCGCACGGCCATTCTCGCTGCCTGTGGGGTGGGCGTTGTCCGCAAAAGTCAGGCACCTTATCTTTTTGGCGGGAAGCAAAACCTGACCTTTTACGCGCCGTCCGGTGTCATTGATGCCGGTAAAGTCGAGACGATTCCGGCAGATCCCGATGCCGCGCTGCCGAATGTCGCGATAGTGCGCCCCCCGATTCCTCTGGTTCTTTCCTCATCCGAGGCTCGAAACGATCCGGCGGCAGTCGCCTCGGTCCAGTTTCAGATCAATGGGCTGCCGTTCGATCTGGCGGAGTCCAATGTCGTGGCAGGAAATATAGCCCCCTTCGCCCGGGTGACCGTGAGCGGCACGGAAAGCGGTTACGGCATGGCCGGTTTGACCGACGGAATCCGGGAAGGGTATCCCCAAAACAGGAACGCCGAGTGGTCCAGCGACCGGACGGTCGGAGCCTTCTTCACCCTGTCCTGGGACAAGGCGCGAACCGTTGACACCATCCTTCTTTTTGATCGTCCCAATACCACGGATCAGGTAACGTCGGGGAAAATTCTGTTCAGCGACGGAACCAGCATCGCGGTGGGCGAACTCCCCAATGACGGTCAAACCCCCTTGAAACTGCGATTTCCGGCAAAAAAGGTAACGTCGGTGCGGTTTGAGGTGACCGGTGTCAGACAGGGGACGGAGCATGCCGGTCTTTCCGAGATCGCTGTCCTCGCCGTGTCGTCTCGCGTGGTTGCGCCCGCCCGCTGATTCGGGCCATACCGCGAAGTGTCCGCGACAGAACGTTAGGGGACAGACGCAAACGAGACCGATGGTAAGAGTACGGTTGGTCTGGATACGGTCTTAACGGAGAGCGAGTCGGGCAGACGTTTTCAACTTCCTCTCCGTTGGCCCACAGACAATGCGTCTGTGGATAACAGTTTTGTTTCGTCCCGCACCGGGGAGCGAGAGGTCACACGGGGCCGGGTCGTGTTCGGTTTCAGCAGAACGGGTGCCGATGTCTCATTCACGAGCCGGATATTTTCCGCCCTGACATCTCGCTGCCAGAAGCCATAGCCTCGCCTGCTGGCGAGTTCGATCACCATCCCCGGCGGAACCGACGCCGGTGACTCGGAGCGGAGAACGACATCGTGATCACTGCCGGTGATTTTGACGAGCAGATCGTTTCCCATACCGCCGCGGCTGTCGAGGATGGTGAGATCCGCCCGTGCATTGCGGGAACCGGAGTACGGAAGACAGAGCGCTTCCCCGTATTTCGCGTCCGCCCGGCAGTTCTTGAGTAGATCGTCGGTGCCCAGGTTGAATCCCGTGGCGATGCACTCCCGCGCCTCACTGTTGACGACCGTGTCGCCCGCCGCGCTGAGACCGGTACAGATGCCGCGCCGCATGCGAAGGACCGTGCAGTTCTCGATTCGGGTCGGCCCGGTGGGGTGACCCTGCCCATCATCGGGGTACATTCGGATCCCATCCTCGCTGAGCGACATCATGTCGTTCGGCGGGATGCGGCCATCGGCAGGGCGATAAACCCCTTCCCCGTTGCCGATCATCTCAAAGTTCCGGTCGAACGCGTAGCCCGACGTCTCCGTCAGGATATCGTTGGTAGGCCGCAGCAGGCCATCCACGTGCGAATCCCGAATCAGAGTGCCGCGCGCCCCCTGAACAAAAATGGCGTGCCCCATCGCCCGCATGTGGACGCGGCACCCGAGAATCTGGACGTTCTGCGCGGGATACCCGACACGGATCCCGTTCATCTTACGAACCGGCCCGCCGCTGATCCCGAAGAGGCTGCCGTAGCCCCACGGACTGGAGCCGGAGGTTCTCACCGTAACGTCACGAAGCACCACATTCGATCCCGTAATATTCACGAGTTTGTTGCGGCTCTGGATTCCGGGTTCGGTTCCCAAGTTCTCGATCGTCACGCCATCCAGCGTGATGCGGCTCCCCGAAAGGTTCAGCGCGGCATAGATGCCGTCCGGCCCGGCCGCGCTACCGAACTGACGGAAAAGGTCATTGTCTACCTGCAGTGTCACACCGCGCAGATCGAAGTGGCTGTCGCTTCCGCTGAACTCAATGAATTTGCGACCGGGGGCCTTTCGTATCTGGTAGGCTCCGGGCTGCAGACGAACCTTAACACCGCTGGTCGTGGCGTATTGCCGCAGATCGTCCAGCGTCTGAACAACGATAAAACCGTCTTTCGACCGCGCCGGAGCTGCCGTATCCCGAGCGACGTTTGCGTCGGTCCGGCCCCACACGGCGACGGCCCCGGCAGTGACGACCAGCAGCGCCAGTGGCCGCAGCCACGTTCGTAAACCGTTCATTGGACTCCCCGTGTCTTCATGTCATCGGCGTAGGCAATCGGTGGGCGGTGAGGCCGCACCGGACGGCGTCATTTAGGGCGATCGGGCAGGCGGCGGGTCTGGGTGTTGGTCTGGACCGGGCCGCGCGCTTTGACGGTGCAGTCGGTCGCTTCCTCCTCCTGGATGACCGCGATGCGGTCCAGGTCAACTGTAAGGCGGATGCCTTTAGTCGCGGCAGGGCGGATCGGGCTCGCCATCTCGGCGTGCGCGGGCATCCCGTAGCCCAGGTAGATAGGCACGGAGGGCGCGGGGCGGTCCTGCTCGCGGGTGAACAATACGACCCGGTGTCCTTCTCCCGCGATCGTCGCGAGGGCATGGACCGTATAGTCTGAGCCGTCGCCGGTCCATTCGAGCTCGACATCGGAGTCGCGGCCGCCGCGCAAGTAGAGCAGCGGGCCGAACTGCGTATCGCCGCGGCTGCGCCGTACCGTTGTGTTCGAGCCGATCAGGTAGGCGCGTTCGCAGCCGAGCGCGGTTCCGCCGTCGATGACCGTGCGGCCCACCGCGGCATCGTCCGGCCCGGCGATCTCGAAGCCTGCGCGGGTGTGGATCGCCGTGCAGTTGATAAGCGTGATGCGGCCCGTTCCACCGTAGGTTCGGAAGCCATCCTCACCGAGCGCCTTCCGATAACCGGGGACCACGATATACCGCCCGTCACGGTTCTCGGCGATGGTCCCGAACTGCAGGGCCGCGAGCGGACCGGAGGTTTCGCGCAGCATGTCGGCGGTAGAGCGCGTGACGCCTTCGGCATAACAGTCCTCCAGTCGAATATCGTCGGTCAGGAGGCCCTCGGGTTTCTGGATATAGAAGCAGTGTCCGAACGCACGGCTGACGACACGGCAGCGTCGGAGCGTGTTGCGCCGTCCCGCGACCATGATACCGCTCTGCTTCTGCAGCCCGACCAGGTTCGGTCCCCCCTTACCGAGGAGGTCACCATAGCCGTAAGGCGCGGACCCATGGACATACAGGGAGATATCTTCCAGCAGGCAGCCGTCGCCCCAGACCGACAGGATGTTGCCGTTGCTTCCCTGGTTGGGTCCGGTGTTGGTAATAGTCAGACCGGTGAGGATGTTGTTGTTCCCCGGCACAAACAAACAGCGGACGTACCCGCGCGGCAGTTTCGGATAGAGAGAGGTGTCGATCTCCAGCACCACACCGGAAAGGTCGAAGCGGTTGTTGCTGCCGGAGAACCGGAGCATCCATACCGGCGGGCGACCCGGCACGTTCGTCGGCACCTCGGCGCGGATTCGAGCTATCTCGTCGTCGGTCAGGAAGTCCGCGACGCGGTAGACTCCCGGCTTCATCCGAATATGATTGCCGCTCTTCGCCGCGAACTCGGCGAGTTCGCGGACGCTGGATATCTCAGTCACGGGTCTTTCACCTCGCTGTGTTTTCTGCGTCTTCGCTGCCGCAGATTCCGCGGCACTCTCGGTTCCCGACATACCGACAATGGCTATGCCGCCGAGCAGTCCGCGGCGTGAAATCGTACTCAATAAATGCGCTCCTTCCTGGGGCGACTGTCATCAATACGGCGGCATCGCTACTTCCAGAAGTTCTGGTATTCCAGCATCTTGTTGTAGTAGGTCTGGTTGATGATGGCCGCATTCTGGCTGGCGAAGTAGCGGTCGCCGCCTGCCTTCCAGGTCCAGTAGTTCTGGGTGGAATCCGTGAAGACAGCAGTCGGCTGCGGGACTGTCGACGTGGGCTTCAGCGCCTTGGTGTGCCCGTCCAGGAAAATGTAGTTGGACATCGTCTGGTGTCCGGGGAACAGCCCCTGCGTCTTCGCCGGAGTGCGCTGCACGACGACCTCCGGGTTCACCTCCAGGCTCTCCCCGATGGCGATAAGACTCGCCGGGTTGGGGAACATCGAATCGTCGAACGCCGCGGGCGGGTTCTCGAATACGTTCCAGTTACAGCCGTACGAAACGCCAAGATAGGGGCCGGTGGGCTGCACCCAGTAGTCCTGAAGCGTCGAAACGACATCGCTTCGAGGGTTGGACGGGCACGTGAAGACACCGGCGTTTTTGACATACGGGTAGATCGTCACGCGCCAGGAAGACCGGTACGTCACGCTGGGGTCGAGCTGATTTCGGGACGGATAAACGCCGTCGTAGTCGCCGGTGTACTGCATCACGGCGAGCCCTATCTGCTTCATATTACTCAGGCAGGAGGTCTGCCGCGCCTTCTCCCGTGCCTGGGCGAAGACAGGAAACAAGATCGCGGCGAGTATAGCGATAATCGCTATGACAACGAGCAGCTCGATCAGCGTAAAGGCGGAGCGTTTCTGCCGTAGGTTAGGGGCTGTGGAAAGCATGGGGAGATGTCCTTTCATCTGCGAAGGCGGCAAGGGTCAGGCCAAACGCGCGGTCGAACCGCGGGGCACTAAAGTCGGGAGCACGGTCATCGTGTGAGACGGGGTCGGCAGGGCAGGGCGTCGCAAAAGGTCAAGCGCGGTCCGAAGCTGCCAGTCCATGGAATGGTCGATCGTGGAGAGCAGCGGCTGAACCAGCTGTCCCTCGGGCAGGTTATCATAACCCATCACCGAGACATCGTCGGGAACGCGGATGCCCGCGGCGCGGAGCGCGATCACGAGGCGGGCGGCTTCATGGTCGTTCCAGGCGACAATAGCCGTCGGTGCATCGGAAGATCGGAAGAACGCCTGGGCGCGGGCCGGGTCGGTTCGCCAGGCAAGCATTTCAGCGTCATCGAGCACGGAAGCCGCGATCTTTCCGCCCGAACGGCGCTCCACTTCCTCAATCGCCCGCTGGTGCCCCCGCCAGCGGAGGGTGCGGTGGTAATTTTCATCCATTGTATGATACGCGATGCGGCAGTGACCCAGGTCCAGAAGGTGACGCGTGGCAAGATAGCCGCCCTCCTGATGGTCTCCGTAGACGCACGGCACCTCGGGCGTGACATCTGCGAGCGGAGCGCCGACAATCACGACGCGACAGCCTTTCTCCTGAAGGCGTTTCGCCAGCGGTGCGAGATGGTAACGAAAGAGGACAAACGAAAGATGCGCTTCCGCGCCGGAGGGAACCAGGCTGTCCGCCACCTCGACGCTCGCACTTGTACTGACGATGCGGCAGATCAGCGGCAGACCGAGCGCGTCCGAATGGCCGAAAAGGAGATCGACACAGCGGTCGAAATAGGAATTATCCGGTGTACGGACCGCGACAATAGACTGCTGGGCGATGGTGGTCGAGAACGCGGCAGCAGGGGGGACAGGGGGCGAATCGGCGATATAGGTTCCGGAACCATGGCGCCGGATGATCCGTCCCTGGCGCTGCAGTTCATCAAGAGACCGCAGGATAGCGCGCTCCGACGCCTGAAAGCGGCGCATCAGCTCCGGAAGGGCGGGAATCCTGTCACCAGGCTGAAGCGTGCTGCAGAGCTCTTCCAGCTGAAGCAGTGCCCGTTCAAATTTAGGGGAGGGACGGTCCCCGCCTGCCGGTTTCGTCACCGGAGCGATTGTGGACGGCATCATGGTCCTTTCACAACGTAGACAGACAGGACCTCACATAAAATGCGGAGTCATGTCATGAATATGTCTGGAGTATAGACCTGAATCTGATTGCTGTCAAGCAAACCAAGAATTTACCCTTCGGACAACACGTTGAAGAACGAAAACAAGGCTCAGATGCCAACAAATCATGAGCCCAGAACATTACTCCAGGTGACAAATATTTAGAATTCATGACATGAATCGCAAGGTTTCGAGTTATCTACATCAGTACGGCAGTATCGAGTATCATCTTCATGCATTGCTTCGCCGCGCTGCAGTACGGAAACGTGTGCAGAACGGTTGTTCGGTCGCCGAAGTTGAGGTCGCTTTGTCCCTGGTTCCGGCGGGTACGAAAATCAAATACAAAAGCCACAGATAATTAAAAACGTGTCAACCTTAATACCTCCGTTTCTTCGTTCTCCTTTGCTCCGCCGGTCGCTGCTGCCGATTGCCGCTGCCGTTCTGCTGGCGTCTCCGTCTCCCGCCAGGGCGCAGCAGGTCTATTTTGGTGTCGCGGATCAGTGGGATGATCTGCTGAAACAGCCCGAACAGTGGAAATTCGTCCGGGAAAACGCCGACGGTTTTTATGTCAATTTCATTGAGATGGACTGGATGAAGAACAGCCCGAAAAAGATGAATCCGATGAAGCTGAAACAGACGGCACAGCTCTTCAAAAACAAAAATGCCCTGATCGAATCCGACATGCACGCAAGTACGGAGGACGATCAGCGTTACATTC
Source organism: Armatimonadota bacterium (assembly GCA_040387315.1). GTDB lineage: Bacteria > Armatimonadota > Armatimonadia > Armatimonadales > Armatimonadaceae > JACMJB01. The sequence goes on from JAZKEA010000426.1 coordinate 11,767, forward strand.
GGGATCTGCAGGCTGCGGGATTTACCCTGCCGTATACCAGTCTGAACTACGGCTGGAGCGCAGAGCGTGCAAAAAACCTCAAGACGTTTCTGCTCCCCGCTGGGCAGTCCGCGCGGCAGAATCTGGTTCAGCTGGGTCCGTGGACCGTTGGCGGCGAGATCACCGGGAATCAGGGTACGACCGATGTCGCCACAAACGCCCAGTACCGGGGCTGGATCACCGGCGCGGACGGGGTTTCGACAGATGGTCCGATGGGATTCTGGCAGGCCGATGCGGGCAGGATGCGGACAGGAAGTTTCTCGGTTGTCAAATATGCCGCCTCACAGAAAAAAAAGAGTCTGGTAATGCTCTGCCCGTACGGTGCCGGAGTCAATCTTTACACACCCGCTCAATTCCTTTCTCTAAGCCAGCAGTGTGTCCGCGAACATGAGGATGCGGGCGCGATCCCGACAATCTGGGCTGTCTTTGAGTACGCGACCGATGTCGCCGCAGTCCCCGAGGCGATATCCAGTAAACCGATCAGTTCTTCCTCGGGTGTCGCCTACTGGCTCATTCACCATATTAAAGATCCCAAGCGGGTCGCGCGACTCACCATTCCCCCGCAGACCGGGCTGGCAGGATTGACGGCAAAACCGCTTCTCCTGGCAAAGACGGGCAAGGATAACCTCAGAGACTTTATTCTGCCTGAGGGAGCCGAAAGGATAGAGGCCGACATCACGCTGCCCGGAGAGGTGGGAGGAACCTCCGTAACCCGAGTCTCCCGGCAAAGTCAAACGATCACCTGTGAACTTGCGAACGATAGTTCCTGGCTGGACCTCTGCCCCGTTCTGAGCGCCCAGGTTGACGATTTAAGCCGCGACTGGGATGTTACGTTCACCCTCGCAGGGACGGATGTCACCACCGCAATGCGCAGCGAGGGTGGCGTCGTCTGTGTCGGCGATCTTCGTCTCTGGCACCAGACGAAGCAGACGCTTGCCATTACCCTGACGCCCCGAAACAGGGATACGGTCTCTGTGGTCCCCGGCTCGCTGAATATTACGCTGTCCCTGAAGCCCCATCCCAGTCAGCCGAAACGCCTCCAGCAGGAGATCGTTTTTCGTGTCGCACCAAAGAAAATCTGACAACCACGGGTGCTGCTCTACTTTGTCTTTCACAAGTCGTCGCAGAGCCAGAGTTCCAGCGACGGCAGTTCGACCCGTGGGATGAAGACCCTGCGCAGCCCGGTGATGCGGAAGATTTGCGTACTCGCCGAATCGCGGCGAAGCTGCGATGCCTTGC
>JAZKEA010000427.1:0-3504 GCA_040387315.1 Armatimonadota bacterium
AAACCTGGCCAAAGAGCTTGAGCAATTACCGGAAGAAATGGACGACCGCGAACGACCCTGCTTCTAAAGCGCCTGCAGCGGCGAACTAACCATTTCTTTTGCTCATCTCCGCTTCCCATTCACGCCGCAGTAATCCATAGAGGTGCAGATCGTGAAATTCATCCTCTTCGTAGTAATAGTCGCGCTGGGTGCCCTCGTGCTGAAACCCCAGGGCCTTCAGCAGCTTGATCGATGCCGCGTTACCGGCTCCCACATCTGCCTCCAGACGATTGAGATCCATACGCTCAAAGCCGAAGTCAGTGATAGCCTGTGCCGCCTCTCGCATGACCCCTTTTCCCCAGTAGGCGCGGGCGAGGTCATATCCAATAGAACCTCGCTGGTCGATACGGTGCCAGTGGTTATAGCCGCACATGCCAACGACACTGTTATCGCCGCCGAGCAGTGTAATGCCCCAGCGTACTTCCGTCTTCTCCCGGTATCGCTTTCGCATCTGCTCGATCAGGCGTCGCGCATCTGCCGAACTTTCGTAGGCTGCGCCGATATTGTGACGTGTCACCTCGTAATCGCCCCGAATCCGAAAGATCGCCTCGGTATCCCGGAATGTGATCTCTCGAAGTAGAAGGCGCTTGGTTCGGAGAAGAGGGAACGTGGAGAAGTCGAAACGGGTGCTCATTATTTTGCTCCGGCATTTTCGAGCAGCAGGCGAATTGCACGCATTGCTTGGCTCTGGGCAAGCATGAGCGGTGTGGTGCCATCGTGAGTCATTGCATTAACGTCTGCTTCCTGCTGAATGAGAAGCTTTGCCACCCGTCGCTTGCCACGACGCAGGGCAATGATCAAGACCGTTTCCCCGGAAGTATTGCGAGCGTTTACCTCTGCACCAAACTCTATCAGCAGACGCAGAACTTCTGTCTTTCCCAAAATTGTGGCCTGTACAAGCGGTGCGATACTTTCATCGGGCGTATGAAGAGAAGGGATGCGGTTCCGCAGCGGTAAATCGGGACTGGTGCCTCCTTGCAGCAGAGCCAGGGCGGACGCCGCATCGTCACCGTCGATTGCGTGATGAAGAGCCGCTTTACCGTGGGAATTGTAAAGCTCGGTGTCTGCGCTGTGCGCCATCAAGAGCCGCACGATCTCCAGCTGCTTATATTTTACGGCAAGCATCAAAGCGGTCCAGCCGTAGTCGCCCGTCTCGTTTACGGCGGCACCGCTCGCCAGCAGATTTCGAACTGTCTCAATGTCTCTTGCGACGACGGCGCTTCGTAATGCGCTTCTCATATTATAGACTCAGCCTATCGCTCTCATCAGAAATAGTCGTTGGACAGGTACTGAACACCCCTTTATAATGAAGCCATAGAATTCCTCAAAAGGCAAGATAGCTATGTCCACAACCGTATCGCCGAAACCACGTACACTGTTCGAAAAGATTTGGGATGCTCACGTTGTCCGTGAACAGCCGGGGCAGCCTGCGCTGCTGTATATCGATCTGCACCTGGTGCATGAGGTCACGTCCCCGCAGGCATTCGACGGTCTGCGGCTGTCCGGGCGCAAAGTGCGGCGTCCGGAGCGGACCGTCGCGACCATGGACCACAACGTCCCGACGACAGACCGTTCTCTGCCCATCGCCGACGATATTTCCCGGTTGCAGATGGAAGCGCTGTCCAAGAACTGCGCCGAGTTCGGCATCACGCTCTACGATATCAACTCGCCGCGGCAAGGGATCGTCCATGTCATCGGTCCCGAGCTCGGTCTGACGCAGCCGGGACAGACCGTAGTTTGCGGTGACAGCCACACAAGCACCCACGGCGCCTTTGGCGCTCTCGCTTTCGGTATCGGAACTTCCGAGGTCGAACATGTGCTGGCGACCCAGTGTCTGCCCCAAAGCCGCCCGAAGACGATGGAGATTCGCGTCAACGGTGAACTTGGTCCCGGTGTCACGGCGAAGGATATTATTCTCGCCATCATCGGCAAGATCGGAACCGACGGGGCGACGGGCTATGTTGTCGAATACACCGGCTCGGCTATCAAGGCTCTGTCTGTGGAAGGTCGAATGACCGTCTGTAATATGAGCATCGAGGCAGGCGCCCGTGCCGGAATGATCGCCCCGGACGCAAAGACATTTGCGTACCTTGAGGGACGTCCCCACGCTCCTCAGGGTGCGGACTGGGATAAGGCGGTTGAAGCCTGGAGCACGCTTGCAACCGACGAAGGCGCGACGTTCGACACACTGGTCGAGATCGATGGCTCTGCGCTTGCGCCGTATGTCTCCTGGGGAACCTCTCCGGGAATGGTCGCGCCGGTCACGGCCCGTGTGCCGGACCCTGCCGCCATCGCCGACCCATCGGACCGTAAGGCCACCGAGCGTGCCCTGGAGTACATGGGCCTGACCGCGAACACGCCACTGACGGAGATTCCGCTGGATACCGTCTTTATCGGCTCCTGCACCAACGGCCGTATCGAGGACCTGCGGGCCGCCGCGGCGATCCTGGCGGGGAACAAGGTCAAGCCCGGCCTCCGCGCTCTCTGCGTTCCCGGCTCCCACGCCGTCAAGTGGCAGGCCGAAGCCGAGGGACTGGATGTCGTCTTCAAAGCGGCAGGCTTTGAGTGGCGAGAACCGGGCTGCTCCATGTGCCTTGGCATGAACCCGGACATTCTGCAGCCGGGTGAGCGCTGCGCTTCCACCAGTAACCGGAACTTCGAAGGTCGCCAGGGAAAGGGGGGGAGAACCCACCTCGTCAGTCCCGAGATGGCCGCCGCCGCCGCCATCGCCGGGCATCTGGTAGATATCCGGGTACTGGCGAAGTAATCGTCAATCTATGATCCGCATCGCTGCTCACGATTCGACGAATCGTGAGCAGCAGTCCTCAGGAATAAAATAATGACTGTCGTTACCTCCGCCAAAGAACAGTTCGACCGGCAGGCGGTTCACTATAACAGCCAGTGGGCGGGGTGGTCGGACGAAACCCTGCAGAGAATGCTGGCGCTGGCAGACCCACAGTACTCCTGGCAGGTTCTGGATGTGGCGACAGGGTCGGGGTTTACCGCGCTTGCCTTCGCCCCGCTCGTTTCCGAGGTAGTTGGAGCGGACCTTTCGCCGGGAATGCTCGCTCAGGCGGCGAACCGGACCAGGGAAGAGGGTATCACAAATGTCTCCTGGGTTGAGTCTCCTGCCGAAAAACTTCCCTTCGAAGACGGTGCGTTCGATCTGGTCACGGTTCGTATCGCGCCGCACCACTTCACCGATATCCGTGCCTTTCTGTCGGAGACACGGCGCGTTCTGAAGCCGGGCGGCATCTTCATTGTGGGAGACACAACGGTTCCGGACGCCTCTAGTGAGGCTGCAGATTGGCAGAATAGGGTAGAACGCGAGCGGGACTCATCGCACGTCGCGAATCTGACGCCGGAAACTTGGCGCTCGCTTACGGAAGCGGCTGGGTTTACCGTCACGGACCTGGAGACAGGTGGGGGCGCTATCGCAATCACCCTGACACCGTGGCTGGAGAC
>JAZKEA010000427.1:3514-11212 GCA_040387315.1 Armatimonadota bacterium
ATCTTCCGACGAACTTCAGAAACGACTTTACCGCTATTACCGGGCCGAAGAGCAGCCACGATTAAAACAAGAGCTTTTGAGATGATGCACTAGAGACCGGTGGGGGCGCTATCGCAATCACCCTGACACCGTGGCTGGAGACATCGGGAACGACCGGAGAACAGGCGGAAAAAGTACGTGGGCTATTTGCGGAGGCCCCGGAATCCGCGCGGCGTCATTTTCAGATAAAAACGGATGAGGAGGGGGAAACGCATTTCGCCTGGCAGCGGGTGATCCTGCGCGCCGTGCGTGGCTGAGAGAAAACACGGAGACAGCGTGTCACAGACGACTAAAGTGTTCCTGATCTGTTCCGGTCTGGGCCATGTTCGGCGGGGCTTTGAGTCCTTCTTCGAGCAGTGCTTCGCGGAACTGGCGGATGAGCCGTCGCTGAGGGTAACGCTGTTCCGTGGTGCGGGTGTTTCGTCCCGCCGTAATGACCGGGTGCTTTCGGTCCCGCTGCGAGAAAGCGTGACCGCGCGGCGTATCGGACGAGTGCTGCGCTGCAATCCGAATGAATCGGAGCAGACTCTGTTCGCCGCGCGTCTCGTGCCTTACCTATTGCGGGAGAAGCCGGACGTTGTTTATTTCAGTCAGGATCGCATCGGCGAACTGCTTGCCGCCATACGACGGCGAACGGGGCTCCGGTACCGCCTGCTTTTCCGCAATGGCAGCCCGCACCACCCGCCGTTCCCCCTGTGGGATGTGGTCCAGCAGCTTTCACCGGTACACTACGACGCGGCTATAGAGTGGGGGGAGTCCCCGCAGAAGCATCGGATATTACCCAATGCGATTGCGGTTGATCAGGCAATACCGGTTCGGGATTCTGATCAGAAGATGGCGATTCGCCGCCGCCTCGGACTGCCGACGGAAAAACCGATACTGCTTTCCGTCGCCGCGATCAACGCGTCCCAGAAGCGTATCGATTACGTTATCCGGGAGGCTGCGTCTCTTCCGGAAGAACAGAGGCCATTTCTTCTGCTTCTGGGGCAGCGGGATGTAGAGACGCCGTCGATTGAGGCGCTTGCGCAGTCACTGCTGCGAAGCGACGACTACGCTATTGAGACGGCGCTGCCGGAAGCGGTGCCGGACTACTACCAGGCGGCGGACGTTTTTACGCTGGCGTCTCATAGGGAGGGTTTTGGGCGCGCCTACGCGGAAGCGCTCTCCTACGGACTGCCTTGTCTGGCGGATGATAACGCGCTGACGCGTTACGTCTTCGGAGGGCATGGCTTTTTGGGAGATTTATCTCAGTCTGGGGTGCTGGCAGAGATGATTCGTGGGGCGCTCCATCGCGTCGAGGACGCGGACATGGTTCGAAAGCGGCATCAGTATGTCCATGAGACATTCAGCTGGGCTGCACTCCGCGAGTCTTATATTCGTATGTTTTATGAGGCAGCAGAAGCTTAGTTGCAAAATTTGATTGTGAATCGGCTCACGCTACCCGTGGGTCGGCCTGGTGAAAGGAATTAAGTCATTGGAATCCTTCGTTAAATTAACCGGAGTCGCGGCTCCCCTGGACCGCGCGAATGCGGACACAGATCAGATCATCCCCAAGCAGTTCCTAAAGCGCATCGAGCGCACGGGCTTCGGGCAGTTTCTGTTCTTCGACTGGCGCTATCTGGCGGACGGAACGACGCCCAACCCGGAATTCGAGCTAAACGCTCCCGCTCTCAAGGGGGCAGAGATTCTGGTGACGGGAAAGAACTTCGGCTGTGGCTCGTCCCGCGAACACGCGCCCTGGGCGCTGCTGGACTACGGTTTCCGTGCCATTATCGCACCGTCCTACGCGGACATTTTCTATAACAACTGCTTCAAAAACGGCATTCTGCCGATCACTCTCCCTGAGGAGACGGTCGTAAGTCTTATCGCGCTGCTGCAGTCCCGACCGGGCGCGACCATGACCGTGGATCTCCAGTCGCAGACTATTACCTGCCCGAACGGAAACACTATTCCCTTTGAGGTCGATCCGTTCCGTCGCGAGCTGCTTCTGAATGGGCTCGATGACATCGGCCTGACGCTGCAGCACGAACCCGACATCACGGCGTTCGAGCAGCGCACGCACCGGGTTCCGGCAGGCGTCTGAACCATGAAGCTCTGCGCCGGGCGAGGAAGATATATCTCTATTGCTCTTTATCTGTCTGGGGTACTAGTCGCCATGGCTGCAGCTGCCCACGCGCAGGGGACTGCCGTTCCTGCTGAGGTCCGCGCCGCCAGCGCGGACCTGAACGGCGATGGCAGAAGCGAAAAAATCGCCGTCACCTTTGCGGGGCAGAACCCGGTGCGCTTCACGCTCACGGTCAACAGCACAAAACTCGTGGGCAAGGCCGACGAATTTGCCGAAGAAAGCCCCGGCCTTCGTATCGTAAAGATAGACAGCGTCGGCAAATCTCGTCAGATCGCCATTCGTTTCATCGGTCCAAACGATCTGGAAGAGACGCGTTTTTTCCGATGGGACGGCAAGGCTATTCGACCCGTCGGCGTGGTACCGAACGCGCCGGAGGTTCTGGGTAACGGGGCTGTTTACGCGGGTGTCTGGATGGGCTTCTGGCGCTGTTCCCAGAAGTTTGCACTCGACCCGAAGACACAGACACTTTCCTATGTTCGTCAGCCCGGATACTACGTCGGCGTTCCCGCTACCGTAAAGCAGTCCTTCCCCGTTCGGTCAGATCATGCCGCGGGGAGTGGCGTCGTGGCGAGTGTCGCGCCGGGAAGCAAGATCGAGCTCTTGCTTTTCTGGTCCCCTCTGGCTCGACCGGAGTCCAGCGGAGAGGCGAACGGCTGGTACCTGATCAAAACGGCGACCGGCCTGTGTGGCTGGGCGCGGCTCGACGCCTTCCGCGAAAAGGTGAAAGAGCTTCCGTACGCCGGATAAGCGTTTGAAAACCGGCGTGGTACAAAACGGGCTCTGCTCGGTGAGCAGAGCCCGTGCTTACTTGTTCCTCTGAAACGCGCCTGTCAGGCGGCCTTTTTGAGTAGTTCCAGGCTGATGGCAATATCTACGTCATTAGAAAGCATAGACACGCCTTCGACCATCTTGCTCCAGGTAAGTCCGTAATCCTGACGATTGATCGTCAGTGCGGTATCGATCCCCATGTGCAGCGCCCCGTCCGGTCCCTTGATCGGCCCTTCGACCGTAAAGGGCAGCACCACCGTCTTGGTAACGCCGCGCATGGTCAGCTGGCCGGTCGCGTTAAAACCCTTCTTGGTCTTGGCGATCTTTGTGCTCTTGAACGTAATCTCCGGGTACTTCTCCGCATCGAAGAAGTCAGGAGCCTTGAGGTGACCGTCGCGCTGTGCATTCGCCGTGTCGATACTGGCTGTTTTGATCGTGAAGTTGACCGACGACTTCTCTGGCTGAGGTCCGTTGACGATGACCGTGCCGTCAAAGTCGTTAAAATGGCCGCGCACCTTGCTTACCGCGAGATGCTTGATCGTGAAGCCGATATCCGTATGGCTCTTATCGACACCCCATGTCCCCGTTGCCGCCGCCGCGTTCACTGTGGGAGCGCCTACTGCGACCGCTGCCGCTGGTACGCCGCCTAAAGTAAAGGCAAGTGGAGAGAGAAGAGCCGTAGCGATGGCGACTGCCCCAAAAGCCGCTGTTTTTCTCTTCCGTGTCGATTGCTTGACTGCCATAACAAAAATTCCCCCAATAAATAAAAGATGATAACGCTGATGATACAGGCAGGCGCAACAGTGAGTTCCCTGCAGCGAGGAATTTTTTTCATCGCGCATTGGACAGCAAAGAAAAAGGCCCTGCTGGTTGAAAAACCAGCAGGGCCCTGCCGCTGAGATCACTGCCGCGTTTAATCTTCGGCAATTGCCCCGAGGCTGAGGACTTCTTTCGCGGCATCGCCGTTCTTGATCTCGTCCTCGATCGTCTGCATCATCTCCGGGCGCTCGTCCAGGAATTTCTTCGCGTTCTCACGGCCCTGACCAAGGCGCTCACCCTTGTACGAGTAGAACGCCCCCGCCTTTGTGATAACGCTCAGTTCCGTTCCGATATCGATGATAGATCCGGATCGCGAGATGCCTTCGCCGAACATGATATCGAACTCCGCCTGCTTGAAAGGCGGCGCGACCTTGTTCTTGACGATCTTGACCCGTGTTCTAATACCGACGTTTTCCGTACCCGTTTTCAAGGTCTCCACGCGGCGGCAATCCATACGTACCGACGAGTAGAACTTGAGCGCACGTCCGCCGGGCTGCGTCTCCGGGTTACCAAACATAACCCCGATCTTCTCGCGAATCTGGTTGATAAAGATCGCTGCCGTACCGGTTTTGTTCAAGCTTCCCGTGATCTTACGGAGCGCCTGACTCATCAGACGCGCCTGAAGGCCGGGAAGGCTCGCCCCCATGTCGCCCTCGATTTCCGCCTTGGGCACAAGAGCCGCGACAGAGTCCAGAACGACCAGAGATACCGCATTAGAGCGGATCAGGGCATCGATGACCTCAAGCGCCTCCTCGCCGGTATCCGGCTGGGAGATAAGCATATTGTCGATATCGACGCCGATATTTGCCGCATACTTGGGATCAATTGCGTGCTCGACATCGACATACGCAGCGATACCGCCCTGCTTCTGCGCCTGGGCAACGATCTGCAGCGCCACCGTCGTTTTACCGGAGGATTCCGCCCCGTAGATCTCGGTGACACGCCCCTTGGGAATGCCGCCGATACCTAGGGCAATATCAAGCGCGAGGGACCCGGTAGGAATCGCTTCGACCGCGGCGTTCTTTGCCGACTCACCCAGCCGCATGACCGAGCCCTTACCGAATTGCTTCTCAATCTGAGACAGCGCCAGCTCTAAGGCGCGTTCTTTTTCCACGTTTATTTTGCTCCTGAGGTTGTTTCGTTAAATCGCCACGTCTTCAGCGTCTTGTAAGTTGCGCCGCGTGGGTCGAGAAAGCTCTGCACCAATTCTAATGTCGTGGCGCTCTGGGTTCCGCAGTCCGTATTCGCTTCAGTGGAAACAGCGTTGCGAAGAGCGTCTAAGTTCCGCTCGCTCTTCACCCGGCCCAGCGTGATATGCGGCTGAAGACCGCCCTCGCGCGGCACGCCAAACGGCAAAAGCTCCGGCTCGGCTCGTTTGACAAGCGCCTTCCACTCCTCCGCACCTTCGGGCACTCCCACCCACAGGGTCTTCAATAAAGGACTGCGTCTTGGAAAGGAACTCGCCCCATGGACCCGAAACCGGAAAGGCTGCGCGTCGGCGGCAAGACTTTCTCCAATAGCATAAAACTCCGGCAGGTGAGACTCTTCCTGGTCGCCGAGGAAGGAGACTGTAAGATGAAAATTCTCCGGCTCCACCCACTTGACATCGGCATCCGTGGCGCGAAGTCGGTCCTGCACCGCGGCCAGAGCCTCGCGAACCTCCGACTCCAGTGGAATGGCAAAAAACAGCCGCATTAAATCAGCCTCCTGCTTTCAGCAGCTCTTTTCGGAGCAGGTCCAGTGCGGCCTGCGTGGAGCGCAGGCGAATATCTTCGCGAAGCCCATTGAACAGATGCTTTGTCGCCGTCACGCCAGTTGCCGTGGCGAGCCCGATATAAACAAGCCCGACCGGCTTTTCATCCGTGCCGCCACCCGGTCCCGCGATCCCGGTAACCGAAACGCCGTAGTCCGCCTCAGCGAGTTCGCGCACCCGCTCCGCCATCGCTTTCGCGACCTCGGGCGAGACAGCCCCAAAAGCCCCGACAATCGACGACGGAATCTTCAGCAGGTGAATCTTGGCATCATTGGAATACGTTGTCAGGCCCACATTGAAAACAGCAGACGAACCGGGAACGGCGGTAATACGCCCCGAAAGCGTTCCCCCCGTACACGACTCTGCCGTGGCGACCGTCTGCTTCTTCTCCGTCAGCAGTGTCACGACCGCCTTTTCCAGGGTCGTCTCATCTTCGCCGTAGACAACCTCTCCCAGGCGCTGCTTGATATCCGCCACCACCGGGCTTATCTGTGCGTCCGCCTCCGCTTCGCTTGCCGCCCGCGCCGTGACCCGCAGATGCACCTCGCCGGTTTTTGCATACGGGGCGACGCTCGGATTCGAGGCTGACATCAGGTCCAGCGCCTTCTCCTCCACGGTCGACTCGCCCATACCCACGATACGCAGGGTCCGGGAGCGGATCACCTGACGCTCTCCCGCCGTCTTCTCAAGAAGATACGGGTAGACGCTGGTTTCAAAGAGGGGAATCAGCTCATTGGGCGGTCCCGGCAGCGCGATCACAACCGTACCGTTTTTCTCCAGAAGGAGGCCGGGCGCGGTGCCGTTCGCATTGGGAAGCGCGAGGGCGCCGGTCGGCACATCGGCCTGGCGCAGGATCGTCTCACCCATTGTGTAGTTACGCCGCGCGAACCAGTCGGTCAGGTGCTGGATAATCGCCGGATCGCGTACCAGCGGCGCATCCATCACCGCGGCAATCGCATCGCGGGTCAGGTCATCCATCGTTGGTCCCAGACCCCCGATGGTGATCACCAGATCCGCCCGCTCCGTCGCCTGACGCAACGTCTCGACAGCCCGCCCGAGATTGTCGCCGACTGTCGCCCGGTGATAAACATTGATCCCGAGCGCCGACAACTGCTGCGCCAGATACGCGGCATCGGTGTCCACGATCTGCCCCAGAAGCAGCTCAGTCCCAATCGAAACAACCTCAGCTATCAAGCGCGGCGTCCTTCTTTAACTGCCTTCACGAAAGGCGAACAATGGCAAAAATCTGTTTGCAGTATACCATGCTCAGGTTCCTTTTTCCTGCTCCAGCCCGGCATCTTCCAGCGCCGTTTTTAGCAGATCACTCACTGCAAGATCCTCTGCCCAGTGGGCGAGATAGGCAAAATCAAGTGCCGTTCCCTGCACTTTCAGCATGCCCTGGACATCGCCCCACTGCCGATCTGAACGCTCTCCCGTCAGGCGGTACCAGTTCAGTTTCTGCAGAATCATATCCTCGGCAGAGGCAACGTACGCCTCGGGTGATTCTAAATCCGCTCCGATCTTCTTGTATTGCCGCCGGGACCACTCCGAGGCGGCGAAAGGGGTGGTCGGCAGCAGGAAGATGTCAGCTTTGACCATCGTCGCAAGGTGAATCAGGTTAAACGACGAGTAGTGCCGAATAGCCTCACGCATCATGTCTGCATCAGCATAAAACTCTTCCTGCAGTGCTGCCACGAGAGGTTCGATATGCGCCTCACCCATATCCGCGATGATGTCCACGTCCATCGTCAGACGTGGAATACCGTGTACGGTGCTTGCGACAGAGCCCCCGATAGCGTACTCGATACCGAGAACGTCGAACGCCCGTATCACGCGCTGGGCGACTACCTCCGCTTCGGAAAGCACTTCTTAAAAACCCATCTCGTCGGGGTCCCAGCCGAACGCTTTTCGCATCAGCTCTGCGGAAAGATAACGCGAAGCCACCCGAAGCTGACACTCCCGCTCCGAAGCATTCGGATAACGCCGCTGTACCTCCGCAAGCGCAAGACGATAGCCGAACTCGTTCAGCTGCCGCATCTTCTGTATCTTCTCAGCGGGTGTCATGCGGCGGTAGGCTTCGATGAGAATCCGTTCGATCTCCGGGTGCGTGTCCGGCGATTGGGTTTTCATGAAGCAGCGGTTCCGTTTGTCTCCGCTGGCAGGGCTTGGAGGAACCGATTTTGCAGTACTGCCA
>JAZKEA010000428.1:0-360 GCA_040387315.1 Armatimonadota bacterium
TTAGTTGAAATAGGCTATGTGACCGGGAGCGTCATAGATGTTTGTCATACCCTTTGGCAGATTTTCCGGCTTAGCGGCGAGACCGTGGGACAATACCACAATTCCCCGCGCCGAAAACTAGGGAGGGCTGACGGCAGAACTATCAGAACTGGCAGGACAACGGTTTACAAAGCCAATTTTTGGTCGATTTTAGGGCAATAGGGACACAAACCAGCGCTAGTCGTTGAGAGGTACATATTTACCTGTCTTGGACCTCTCATCTGTCTCGGCTGTCCTTGCCGTAAACGTGAGTTTTAGTTCTCGCAGCACTTCGAACCTGGGCACCCGCTCGAACAGACGCTCTATCTCTGCGGCAGGACG
>JAZKEA010000428.1:370-709 GCA_040387315.1 Armatimonadota bacterium
CGCTCGAAGCCCATATACCAGCTGATGTCACTGGACGCGCTTGAGTAGTAGAAGCGGACCGTGTAAACCCCCGGCTTCTCTACTGGGGGGTGGTAAAGTTCGAAGGCTGCGTAAGGCTCGTCCCCAAAGGGAGCATAAGCCTGGCCTGCGGGAATACGAATAAAGTCCTCAGCCGTGAGAGGGTTCAACGTGCCGCAGAGCCCGACCGGTCCGTCCACGGCTTTACCTGCGACATCTCGCATCTTCACACGGTACACGGGGTACCGGCCGTATTGAGAGCCGTCGAGTGGCCGAAGCAGAGTGATTTCCTGCTCGGTGTTATTGATGAGCCGTATCGTC
>JAZKEA010000428.1:719-4017 GCA_040387315.1 Armatimonadota bacterium
GTCGATTTTCGGTATAGGTGCCACAACTACAGGTGCTGTCGCATCGCTTCCAGTGGGGACCGCCAGCATGAAGATTACTGTGGAAAATATTCCTGCAAAAAGGGGGAAGCGTCTCATGTTTCTCTACTCATTCCTCTTAACGCACGCAAAAAAGAGCTGCTCATGGTCCGTCACACAGCCATGCAGCACTTTTGTACAGCCTGTCGCGCAATTCGTCACGCTCTTTGTCGGTTACAGTGGTTTCACCGTCAAGCAGGTTCTCACGGCTGCACAGCCGATACAGTTGGACAAAGACTTCCACCGTTATTTCGGCAGCAGCGTTCTGCAGCGGTTCTGAGGGATCTAAAAGTCGTTCAGCAACGGTATCGTCTGTATCCGCTGGGCCACGGCCAGACACGTGCCAGTTGCGGCCAAGACGTTCCAGGACAAACTCGAAGACCGGGGTTTCGTACTGGCGATGGAACCTCTCGAAGGAGAAGAGAGAGTAGTCGATCATGGGCAATGGGCTAGCCTTTCCACTCTCTACTCCTTCCCTCGCAGAACAGCAAATCAGATAGAAGTCAGATGGCAATTAGGATGGTACGGCCACCGTACCACAGAACGGTGCGCGGGAACAAGCCGAAAGAGTGTGAAATGGGGCATAGAGCATGAGGCATGTCAAATCTGTCTTTTGAGTGCCCCGCTGTTCATGTTCCTATCTAGGAATTGTGTCGCGTAACTGCCAGCGCAACAGCCAGAGAATCGACAGGGATGCACTAGAACATTCTTATAACCCGTTTTGGACCTGTTAAAATAAGCGTCATGATACGAATCACAAGCTATGTCAGTGCTGACAGTTTTCCCGATATTGTCATCAATGCTCAAACGCTGGTGGGGGCGGCGTTGCCGGATCACAATTTTCATCGGTACTTCTTCGAGGCCCTTGACATGACGGGCTGTTCTCTTAGATCCTTCAAAGGACGCGGCGTAATATTTAAGGACTCGATTCTGAGGAGCGTTGATTTAACGTCTGCCAATCTAGTCAATGCGCGGCTTATCAACTGTCTTCTTGATGGTGCCACGCTGAGAAAGGCAAACCTTTTGGGCGCACGAATTCGTGGCTCGTCTTTTACCGGTGCTGATCTGACAGAAGCAAATCTCCATGGTGCTGATTTCTCCGAAGCAAAGCTGGAGGGTGCTACCTTAACCGGAGCACGCTACAGCAGTGATACCAAATGGCCGGCCGATTTTAGACCAAGCGATCATGGTGCTGTTTTGACGGAAGACGAGTAGACCAGCGGTAGACCATCAACAGAGAGGTGTTCTGACGATTCCACCGGCACCATCGGCTTTACCGGCAGCACAAGGGCCAGAGAACCGATGGGGACAGAGGACACCCTGAAACCATAAGTTCAGCGTATCAAATACCACACAAGGTTACAGTTCCCGCGCCGGAACAAGCGACACGGACCGATGCGAAAGAACAACGAGAAATGATTTCGCCGCCTCTGCTGGCAGTCGTAGAGTAAAAGAAAGCACGGAGAATGAAGAAAGGAAGTGAGCCATGTCACGCCCTACGGGTACCCCGAATACGACAGATGCAGACGATGTCCCCGCAGGCATGCTCTCACTGACCGAATTACAGATACTCCTTGATGCCGCACTGGCAAACAAAGATCGCCCCAACGGTATTAAGGACGACCAGCTTCGGCACTTGTTCGCTGTGGTGAGTCGCCGCCCCGATCCGGTTTATCAGCGAATGCTAGAAGAGGGCATTGCTGAGTACCGGCGCGAAATTCAAGATGATTTAGAACGCGAACTTGCCGAAGGGGGACAACACGTTTAGCTTCGCCATCAGTCGTGCCCTTCGTACCATTTATCGCGGTGACGCGGGATGATGACGGGAACCGGGCGTGGGTAGCCGGTGGCGATGAGTATCAGACGCAGGGCGGCGCTCAGGTTGCCTTTGAAATCGGCGCGGGCCTGTCTATCCAGTATCCGGTAGGATTCCTGGTCCAGGTACACAGTGATATTTCGCACGATCAGCGTGTGCGGGTAGGGGGAGGGACCGATCCGGCGGTCTTTCCACTGGTGAATCGCCTCGCGTACCAGACGGCTGACACGATTGTGCCGCGGCTGTCGTCCGGCAGCTATCTCGGCTTTCTTGTAGCGGTCCCAGAGATTCTTTAGCGCGATATCCGCGTCCCGGTTCAGTCCGCAGCCGACAAAACGACCGGGGCCGCCGGGAAGGGGAACGGGGTTCTCGCCTCTGGGCCAGTGGTAGGGATGACCTTCCGGAATCCCGGCCTTGCGGTCCCGCCTCTTTTGCAGGGAACGCAGCATGTACTCCCGGTTACGGAGGCGGCAGGCGGCGCAGCTGACGTTTCCCTGCTCGATTTCATTTGCCGGGAGATGGATCTTACTACAGGTGACACAGCGGCCTGCCGCGACACGCTTCCGGTAGTAGCGGGCATGGCGGCGACGCCGTGTTTCAGGGTTACGTTTCGGGACGATACGATTCGGGTTTTGCTCTCGCCAGCGTTTCGCGGTTTCACGATATTTTTGCGCACAGGAGGGGCATCGCGTGGCAGTACCTTCCGCGCCGCGAACCGCGCCGCAGGTGACGCAAAGTCCGGCCTCAAGGCGTTCCCGGTCCGTCTTTTTATAAGGCATGTTTTTGTTATCCTCGTCTATTGCCTCTGATTTTACAGGGGGCTTTCTGCAAACCAGGCAGAAAAGTTAGGATAAAATAAAGAGCGCGCTGGAAAAGCGGCATTTGTCCGCGGCAGAGTTAGAGACGAAGGTTAAACCCATGGTGATTCGATTAAAGCGGTGCCCTAAGTGCCAATCTAACGTGGAACGGGATCTCGCCGCCTGCCCGAAATGCGGCAACGCCTTCACCTGGTCCGCATCACGCTATGAAGTGCCGCCGACGCTTCTGCCATCGCACCCACGCGTCGAACCCGCTCCCCACGATGTTACGGTTGCCCTGTCGGCATCACTGCTGCTGGTTGGGACGGGGCAGATGTACAATCATCAGAATGCGAAAGGGGTGGTGATGCTTCTGGTGACTCTGGCCGCGCTTCCCCCCGCCGTTCTGATGCAGTCCGCGCTTCTCATCACGCTTCTGCTGGTGCTCTGGCTTGTCTCGATCTGCGATGCCGCTCTGATCGCCGGACGCATGCTCAATCAGGAACCGGTGCGGCCCTGGCAGTGGTTTTAGGGGAACGTATCGTCAACGAGACGCACGGGCACCCAGCCACGCACACTGTTGATCAGCCAGAGGCGTGATGCCGCAGCCAGGTCCGCACCATCCGGC
>JAZKEA010000428.1:4027-5466 GCA_040387315.1 Armatimonadota bacterium
GCCCCGACTATATCGGCGATGGTCAGCGTCCGCTCCTGAATCTCGCCGTTTGCCAGTAACTCGTTCCGAAAGGTTCCGGCGAGCAGGCCCGCCTGCCGGGGCGGCGTCCATCGCACTCCCGCAATCTCGGCGACGAGGTTCGCGCTGGTAAACTCGGTCACGTCGCCGTTTTCATTCCAGAGCAGTGCATCATAGATACCTTCGGGTAAGGCTTTCCGATGCGTCTCGTAAACCTCTCGCCGTGTCGTCTTGTGAAATAAGAAAACGTTCTGGCTGTCTGCCGGGGTTTTCGCTACCATCATCGGCAGGGGTTCCGAAGGGGAAAACGCGAACGCGGTCCCTTCGACAGTAGGCTTTCCCTCAAGGGAGACAAGAAGACGAACGCGCCAGATGCCCTCCGGGTGGGCTTCCGCGAAGGTGTCCAGCGCCTGTGATATCTCGCCCATATCAACTCGGCGGCTGAAATAGGCAGCGGAGTCCGCCAGGCGAGCGAGATGACGGGCGCGAAGGGTGTACTGACCGTTTTCGAGACGAAGGGTTTCCAGCAGGTCGAATTCCGGGTCTGCGTGTGTTTGGGTCAGCACTGCCGCCTTTGCCTTTGTTTCCGCCCACTCTTCTGCCGCAGTCGAATCCCAGGTGATGCCGCCGCCCACCCCGTACTCTGCTACCCCGGTTTCCGCGTCATGAACGAGCGTTCGGATGGCGACATTGAACACGGCGTCCCCGCCCGGCTGCACAATACCGATGGCACCGCAATACACGCCCCGTGGCTCGCTTTCCAGAGTGGCAATGTGCCTCATGGTACTGACCTTGGGCGCTCCGGTCACCGAACCGCAGGGAAAGAGCGCGCCAAAAATTTCCGTCAGGCCAATGCCCTCCCGCAGAGTCGCCTCTACGGTCGAGGTCATCTGGAATACGGTCGGATAGCGCTCGATAGCAAAGAGAGTGACAACGTGGACCGATCCTATCGCGGCGATCCTGCCCAGATCGTTTCGGAGAAGGTCCACGATCATGACGTTTTCCGCCCGGTCTTTTTCGGATGCCGCCAGCGCCTCGGCAAGCTGTTCATCTTCCTCGGTCCAGCGGCCTCGCCTCGCGGTTCCTTTCATAGGCCGGGTGATGATGCGCTGGCTTTCGGTCGCGAAGAACAGTTCGGGGGAGGCGGAAGCGATCTGGAAGCGGCCCGTGTCGAGGTAGGCAGCGTAACGTGTTCCCGCCTGTGCTGTCCGCAGGTGTTCGTAGAGGGCAAGTGGATCAAAATCCGCTGGCATTCGGGCGCGAAGGCGTCGTGTCAGATTGACCTGATAGGTCTCGCCACGTGCGATGGCGTGGTGGATGGCGTTGATCGATTGGTTCCATTCACCCCTCCCCCCGTCTTCGCACAGCTCAGACTTCCCCCTCCCCTTCGGAAAGGGAAGGGGGCGTTCCGTACATAGGCC
>JAZKEA010000429.1:0-2002 GCA_040387315.1 Armatimonadota bacterium
CGAGCGTCACCGCGCGGGCGACCTTCCCTGCCTCGGCCCCCAGCAGACGCTGCACCGCCACGGCCGTCTCCCGCAGCGCCCGCTTCGCGCTCGGCCCGGGCGTGCCCCAGTCCGGGCGGCTGCCGGCCGAGAAGACCACGACCCCGGCGTCGATCACCGCGACTTTGTTCTCATCTGGGGAAGGGATGGCGTTTGCCTGCGCCTGCGTGGTCAGGCTCTTGCCATCGTTCTCCTCGATGTGATAAACGGTCACGCCGTTCACGTCGATTCCGGCCTGGGGTGCCGTCCGCACGATGTCCTGGGCACGATACACCGGCGCAAAGGGGGTCGAACCGATTACCCGGCCCGGAGGGATAGCCAGAATCTTCTCCAGGGGGAAGACCTTGGTGATGGTCTTGGTGACGCCGCCGTCATCGAAGATCTCCACGGTGTTCTCCATGATCTCAAAACGGAACGGCTGGCCGGTCTCCTGGCTGATGTCCTCTTCCATTTCCTGCCGGCTCCGCCGCTCCCCGTTCAGGAGCGTCGGCGCGTCCGCGCGAATGGCGTTGTAGGTCGGCTGCCGCAGAACGACACCCTCGACACCGCCAATCAAATCCACGGATCGGCTCAGCCATTCCGTGAAGAGATTGTAGGCATTGACCCCACCGTCGTTCCAGGCGGTTGGTGCGGTCTCGTACCGGGCGGCATCGAACCCATAGGAGGCAGTATAGGTCTTCGTGGCGTCCTGGGGGTTACGAACGGTGACAATCCCGGTGGTCAGGGCGGAGAAGGTATCCACCTCGACCCGCCGATAGACCGAGGCCGCCAGGCGAAGCGACGTTCCCGGAAGATCGAGCTGAAGACGATTCAGAATCGACTGCGTATTTCCGTCATAGCGCTCAAAGAGCTTCTGCATGTAGTACTCATCGATGACGTCCTCGGCCTCGATCGGAACCATCTCCAGTTCCCGGAACGATGGCATCTCACGCGGGATGCGCCGCCCTTTAGCGTTCCAGGCGCGGCGATCCGCGGTGGGCCGGCTGTTCGGCAGCAGAACTTCGCCAAGGTTGATGGAGTTCACATCCGCGCGCGGAAGGAACTGGTCCCAGCGCAGGCGCCCATCGTCGTTGGGCGAAACAGTCTGTGCACGGACCGTAAGCGAAGCGCTGGAGATCGCGGCAATCTGGAGTAGCGCAGCAAATATCGATTTCATGTTGTGCTCCCTGGGAAGCGAAAACCGCGTCCCCGTCAGGCAAAAAAGAACCCCGTGTTATCCCAGACAGCAGTGCTGTAAATAACGACGAGGCAAGATCAACGAAATAAAGAAACCCGTATCAGGGATCAAGCGGGTGTCAGCTTGCAGGTCGAACCTGCAGCCGTAACCGCGGCAAGCTCGTTCGCGTTGTACGCACGTCCGAGATTATCCTCCGCGATGTCGCGGTTTATGGTCGCATGAGTCGCCACGGCGATGATCGGATCATTGGTGATACCGGCAAGGCCCGTATTGTCGGCGGCGATCTTTACCTCTTCGACGGACACGCCGTAGACCACGGTGGAAGCTCCTGGCAGGACACCAACAGAAGTAAAGGGAACGCCGGGTTTCAGATAGCCGTTCGCATCCACTTCCGCCGTAGTGAGAGCGGACGCATCGATCTGCAGGTTAACGACACCTGCCTTAAAAAGAAACGGGTCGGTGTAGGTCGTATCACCGGCAGTTTTGGTAATTCGCAGCATTATTGTTCTCCTTCCGTGATTCGGTCACGGAGAAAGGGGGGGAGGGCGAGAGACGAGGAGGGGTTAGTACACCTTGGCCTATTTTGCCGGGTTGGCGCGGATGTTGTCGTAAAACTCTTTCTCGTCGCCTGTCGTGGCGAGCTGCTCATTGCCGCCAAGTTGTCGTTCCGGCGGGGTGCCGCTGGGCCTCAAGGCGGTAGGTGTCATGGAATCGTAGCGGGTCTGCGTCATTTGCAGCTCGTCCAGGTCCTTGCAGTTCGCGATGGAGGTTTTAACCCTTTCCAGA
>JAZKEA010000430.1:0-3855 GCA_040387315.1 Armatimonadota bacterium
CGGCAAAGTGGCAGTTTGTCGAAGATGCCTGGTCGAACATGGAATTCGGTCTCCGCCTTGGAGACAATCCCCAGGTTGTGGCGACGACGACGCCACGCCCGATCAAGCTGATCCGGGAACTGCTGGCGGATGAGCGGACCGAGAAGAACCCGGAGGGGCAGACCGTTGTCACACGGGGGCATACCGACGAGAACCGGCATAACCTTTCCGATCGCTTCGTTAAGCGCGTCATTAAGAACTACGAGGGGACGCGGCTCGGTCGTCAGGAACTCGCGGGGGAGATCCTCGACGACAATCCGTCCGCGCTCTGGAGCCGTGCCGCGATTGACGCGCTGCGGGTTCAGACCAAGCCCGTCGACATCGCGCGCATCGCGATCGGTGTTGACCCCGCTGTTGCCGATCCGGATAAAGCCGGAAAGGACACCGAGGAACAGACCGCTGAGACCGGTATCATCGTTGCCGCGATTACCGGTGGCCCCGACCCGCATGGCTACATCCTGGATGACAAGAGCCTGCGCGATAGTCCGAACGGCTGGGGCGGGGCGGTAGTCGATGCCTATAAGCTCCACAGCGCGGACAAGATCGTTGCCGAGGTTAATAACGGCGGCGCTCTGGTGGAGTTCGTTCTCCAGTCCGTCGCAAAAGACCGAAATGTCCGGATCTCCTACAAAGCGGTTCATGCCAGCCGCGGCAAGCTGATTCGAGCGGAACCGGTAGCGGCTCTTTACGAGCAGGAAAAAGTGCACCATGTAGGCACCTTCCCGGTTCTGGAAGATCAGATGTGTGACTGGGAGCCGGGTATGCCCTCTCCGGATCACCTGGACGCCCTGGTATGGGTACTGACCTATCTCTTCAAGCTGGAGCAGCAGGACCAGAAACCCAAACCCGCTGGGGTGAACCCGGCCAGCATACTCTTTGGCATAAAACGACGATGAACACGACCCACAAAGAAATCCCACAATGGCCCGAATAACGGTTGCGGGGCGGCAGGTCGCGCCGGAATACGGGACCAGTGGCGTGATCTACGGCGGGCTCGGGCCCGTTCCCCGGCGCGGCTGGGACAGCGGCACGCTGAACTATCTCGCTGAGCTTCAGAAAGAGGGCGTCAGTCCCAACCAGGTCTTCCGGTCGTGGGCGGAGGCCGCGCCGCTGCGCCTGCTCCGTATCCTGCTGGAGATCCACCCGCTGGCCCAGTTCGCCCTGGAGTCGGACCTGTCGCTCTCGTTCGGTCCCGAGGACACGCAGTTCGTCGCGATCAAAGACTACCAGAAGGGCGCGGGGACCGTGGACGATGACGGCACCGCGCTTCTCGACAGTCTCTGGGATACGTACCGAACGGGTGCGACTCGCGATGTTCCCGCCATTACGCGCCGGGGCAGGCCGACAAGCAGTGAAAAGCAGCTCTCCGGCGCGACGCAGCGCAGTTCACAGGGAGCGCAGAGCAACGTCAAGCGGCTCCAAGACGCGCTCGGAACCCATCTCACGCAGACCGGGCAGCTCGTACTCGAAGCCGTACCCGGCGCAAACGGATCGGGCGTCAGCCAGAGTTTCGACATCGACCCGCTGAACGTTCTCTACACGACCGACAAGGAAAAGCGGGTTCGCCTTGCGCAGGTCCGGAAGCCCACGGACTATCTGGACACCCGCCTGATCTACGACGGGGCGTGGCGCGCGACCAGCGACAACCCGTACGGGTTCGCCCGCTGCGGCTCGTTTCTGTCCGTCGGTCTCGATGACGTCTCCGACCAGCGGAACCAGACCGACTTCCTCCATGCCGTCGCGTGGTCGCGTCTGGGTTACGAGTTTCCCTTTGAGCGGGTCGCCCAGTTCGCCCTGGATAACCCGCAGGAGTGCCTGACGGGGAAAGGCGCGGACGGGAAAGACCTGGAGCCCGGCGATTACGCGTCCAAAGAGTTCCAGAAGAGCATGGCGCTCCTCGATCAGATGCAGTCCTCGGACGTGCTGGGCGGCATCGGCAAGGTCTATTCGCTCGGCAGTGGCAGTGCGGCGGGCCTTGAGGGAATCCTGAACGCGCGCCGCCTGCGCCTCTGCCAGGCGCTCCAGCAGCTTCCCAACCTGATGGGCATCACCGATGGTGGAACCCAGGCGTACGCCTCGGTCCAGATGACGGCCCATGCCCAGAAGCTTGAATCGTTCCGGGCGGCGGTGAACGATCCGCTCGTGTGGCTTGCCAATCTCCACTTCCGGCTGCAGGGCATCGACATGATCTGCCGCTGCGAGTCCAAGCCGCTTCTGCTGACCGACCTCAAGGCGCACCACGAGGCGCGCGAGATCGAGATCCGCAACGTGTTTGCTCTCGTCGACCGTGGCTACCTCACGGAAGAAGAGGGAAGCGTCACGCTCACCGGTGCGGGCATTCCCGAGGGCAGCAAGCTGAAAGACCCCCAGCCGACGCCCGGACCTGCGGACAAAAACGAGAACGAGGATGAGGACGAGGACTAAACTATGAAAATCCGTTTCCCCTGGCAGAAAGCGCCCTCGTCAGCCGCGTTTTCCACGTCGGCCCTGCTCTCGGTCGTGTCCGCGTCGTCCCTGTGGTGTATCCGCGGCGATGCGGACGGACGGCTGGTGACTCAGGTCATGGACACGATCCTGAACAAGACCCTGCCGCCTGCCCCGGAGCCAAGAGCAAAAGCTGAGCCAAAGCAGGACAGGGAACGACCCGAGGCCGAGCAGTACCGGGAAGACTACGAGAGCGAATCCGACGAAGAGTATGTGATCACCGAGGGTGGTGTCGCCATCATTCCCGTGCATGGTGTCATGGTTGATTCGGAGCCGACCTGGTGGTTCCGCTACTATGGCCTCTGCTCGACACCGCAGATCACCCGGTGGCTCCTCAAGGCCCGCGAAGATCAGCGCGTCCAGCGGGTACTTCTCCACTTGGATACGCCGGGCGGGCAGGCATCGGGAATGACCGGGCTTGCGGATGCCGCCTGGTCCCTCCGGCAGGAGAAGGAAACCGTCTCGTTCTTCAAAGACGCCTGCTCCGCCGGGTATTTCCTCGGTTCCCAGGCGAACCGCGTGTATGTCGCCCCCGACGGCATGAGCGGCTGTATCGGGTCCCTGTATCTGCTAACGGACTGGAGCGGCATGTTCGCCCAGGGCGGCATCAAGCGGATTCGCATCACCTCGACGGGCGCGGAGATCCACAAAGGCCAGGGCGCGATGGGCACGGAGATCACCGAAGCCCAGCAAGCCGACTTCAAGCGCGTCAGCGACGAGTACCAGGGCCTCTTCAATCGCGCCGTGACGCGGGGCCGTGGCTTCTCCCCGGAGACGATGACCGCGCTCGCCGATGGCCGCTATCACGTCGGTCAGTGGGGTGTAGATCTGAATCTGGCGGATCAGGTAGCGACTGAATCGCAGGTTCTGGAAGCGATGAACGCCGGGCAGATCACCCTGCTCGACCAGGGGACCAATCCCCCTTCTGAGAACGATGCAAACCAGAGCCGCCTCTCGGCCCTTAACAACAACCCGGCACGAAGTGCCACCAGCCCTGAAGGAGGGCCATCACTGATGAATCTAGGAAACATTTCCAACATTTTCCGTCGGACGGCAGATGAATTCGATAAAGAGGCGGGACAGCAGTCTGCCAGCACGGCTCCCCCCACGGCAGTTCCGGCCCCTGCGGCGCCGACAGCGTCTGCTGTCCCTGTCACACCAGCGCCAGCCGCTCCTAATGCCGCTTCCGGTCTGAATGACGGCGATCAGGCGGAACTGACCCGTCTACGCGGCCTGGAAGACCGGGTTCTCAAGAATGCGCGTGAAGCGGCTACCCAGTCCGCCGTGCGCGCCTTCAAAGACGAGCAGCCGGATCTTCTGGAGAGGGTTAAA
>JAZKEA010000431.1:0-1672 GCA_040387315.1 Armatimonadota bacterium
TGGCAGCGTTCATGTAGACCAGAAACGTCCACTTCTTCTGCCCAAGCGCCCGTGTCTGAGAACGGACACTCCAGCCAGGCTGAGCGACGACACCGTCCTCGTTAACATCGGGAGGCGGCGGGCCACCACTGCCACAGCCCGACAACAGGCCGGACAGACCAAGCGTCATCAGGCCGAGTGCGGCCCCTGACCCATAATTGAAGCGCATCCTATTTCCTTCTCAAACCGGCAAAACGAACTGTCGGGCGGCTCCGTATCACTTTTTACCGGAGCGCCGTTATTATACTTCGGTAAATACCAGGCTTTGGCTCAGGTGGAAAGGTTATCGCGGCTCATTCGTGCCTGCCGCCACCGCCTCACGGCACGTGCCGCGTGAGACGACCCGACCCAGAGCACCGACACGGCAATAAACAATCCCGCCAACGTTACCACCAGGCTTCCATAGATACCGAAACCTTTCATCCATTCTTGAGGCCAGGGATACTCCAGGCGGGTGGGCGGGACGTCGTGCAGATCTTTCCAGAATGCTGTATCCGTGTCCGGGTGCCGGCCTGCCACAAGCCGCTCCCTCAGATAGTCAATCCGATGCCTCTGCCAGACGTCGGCATTGTCTCGCAGGGCAGCGTAGACCGCTTTGTTGTGTCTCTCATTGTCGCCGGTGAGCGGGTTTAGCGAGACGAACCGCAGCTCTTTAATCAGCGCGGCTGCCTCCCTCGGGGCATCAGGGCTCAGAGAACGCCTGCCCGAAGCGATCAGTTCGCGGCTGCGAAGGCTCGCCAGATGGCTCAGCGAAGACTCTCCGCTGCGCTCTAAAAGATGTCCCATCGCGGCGAAAATATCGACGCTCTCCCAGGCATTGCCCAGAACCACCAGACCGCTGAGACCTTTGATGGCTGCTACGTAGTCGCCCTGCCTGAGGGAGCTTTTGCCGGACGTCAGGAACATACCCAGCGGCATCTTCTCGGGCTTGAGTATCCATTCCATCACCAGAAGCTGATACTTTTCCCGCCCGAAGTGCGCGTCCGGGTTGATCGCGATAGCGCGTGCGATGTGGTCCCGCGCCTCGGTCATCTCCCCAAGGCGCTTTCGGTCCGCGCCGTTTTTCAGCCAGCGGTGAGCCAGGATCGTGCCGAGATTGGCGTGGTACCGATACCAGTGCTCATCGGAAGGGGGCCGGGCAGTCGCTTCCAGCCGCGCCCGCTTCCGCGCCATCCACGTTATCGCTTCGTCGCTATGCCCAAGATGGTCACAGGCGACGGCGGCATCATCGTAGGCAGGCAGGTCATCGGGGTTCTCCTTGAGCTGCGCCGTCACGCGCCGGAGACGCATCTCATAATAAAGCGGCGGGTAGCGTGGAAAGCGGCCCGCAATCACCTGTGGCAAATCCGGGAACGCTTTCGTCTCCATCGCCACCGTGTCACTGTCCCATCGACAGGCAGCCACGGGTTTTGATACGAGCAAAAGAAACAGTAACAAAAAAATCGGGGCAAAGAGTCTAGCGTTCATACAGATTAAGACGGCGGCACGGACGTCCTGGTTACGCCTTATACGGGACTGCTGCACTTCCAAATCCGTCAAAGCGTGACGAATACGGGTTGCCCTTCGCGGCGTTTGTTCCCGGGCGTGAATGCCCGGTCTGGACGGCCTTCGGCCAGGCACCCCTCCGGGGCGC
>JAZKEA010000432.1:0-2193 GCA_040387315.1 Armatimonadota bacterium
CTGCTGCGCGGCGCGTAAACCCGTTATTCCCCACGACAGTCACCCCTACGATGGCGGCTGCCGCCATCGCCGCAGTCGTTGCGGCGATTCGCCTCTCAGTTACCGGCATACTCTTCCTGTTTCCCTTTTGTCACACTACGGTTTGATGTTATCGCAGGTAATAGATTAACAGATTAAAGGATTGCGGTCAGTGGGGTATCGGCAGGCGCAGCAACAGGGTAGTGCCCGCACCACGCCCGCTTCTGCATCCCGAACAGACCCGGCCGACGCTCCCCCGCAGTTCCGTTTCTTCGTCTTCGGGTATCACTACTCGTATGGATCAAAAGCACCAGCCGGAAGATTCCCCCCCTTCTCCGAACAACCTGACACAGACACAGTTAGAGAGGGAAGCAGTCGTCGGTGAACGGCGCGCCCTGGTGGAGCAGCTGGAAGACTGGCTGGAGACGCCGATGCTCCTCCTTGGCTTTGCCTGGCTGGCGCTCCTGATCGTGGACCTGGTGCGAGGCCTTTCTCCCCTTCTGGACGCCCTGAATACGGTGATCTGGGGGGTCTTTATCCTTGACTTCGCGGTCAAGTTCACCCTTGCGCCGCAGAAGGGCCTCTACCTCAGGACCCACTGGCTCACCGCCGTCTCACTGCTGGTGCCCGCCCTGCGGCTCCTGCGGTTCGCCCGTGTCGTGCGGCTTCTGCGGGCGGCGCGGGCGGTCCGGGGGCTGCGGCTCTTTCGCCTGTTCTCGTCACTCAACCGGGGCATGCGCTCCCTTCGAGCGGCCCTGGGGCGGCGCGGCTTCGGCTACGTCGTCGCCCTGACAGCCGTCGTCACCCTCGCGGGCGCGGCGGGTATGTACGCCTTCGAGAACGCCAGCACGGCAATCGACACTTATGGCGAGGCGCTCTGGTGGACGATGATGCTCATGACCACGATGGGATCGGATTTCTGGCCCAGCACCGCCGAGGGACGCCTGCTCTGCCTCGTTTTATCGCTCTACGCATTCGCGGTCTTCGGCTACGTGACGGCGACCCTGGCGACGTTCTTTATCGGACGCGACGCCGAAAATGCCGACGCGGAGATCGCGGGCGCGGAGTCGCTCAAAGCCCTACGGGACGAGATAGCCGCTCTGCGGGAAGAGATCGCCGCGGGGCGGCAGGAAGTTCGCACACTCTCCGGCAATACTGACAGTGCTGACAGTGCTGAAAATAGTCACTATAATGCGCCTACAAGGGAAATCAATGCTGTCCATCTTTCAGGACAATAACCAAAATACGGTCTGCCGAAGGCTCCGGTCTTAGTGCGCCGCGCTTTGCGTGTCGCCCTGTTTCTGCTGCTGGCAGTTATCGGCGCAGGAACCCTGGCGACAACGTGCGGCCCGCGCGCGTATCGCTGGCGTGCCTTCACGGTTCTCGTTGGTGTGCGGCCTGCTCTTTCCGGTCAGTCCCATCTCGAAGTGCCGCCGCTCGGCGAGGTGCGCGCCCACACGCACCGTACCCCCTTCGCGCTTTATGCCCGCCTCGATGCCGTCTCCATCGACGAGCTCAAGCGGCTTGCCCTGTCATCGACGCCCCGCGCCGCACTGGAAGGCGATCTGCGGGATTTTGCCCAGCGTTCGGCGATAGATTTCTCGCTGCGGCTCATCGCCTGGGGAGCCGCGGGCGCTCTCCTCGCCCCGATCCTCTTCCGATCGCGCCGGGCACGGGCATGGCTCCTTGCCCCATTCGCAGGGGCGATCACCCTCGCGCTGCTTCTGTTTCTCACGCAGGCGACCTTCCGCGCCGATGCGTTTCGCCGGAGCCCGACATTCACCGGTTCCCTCGAGCAGGCGCCGTGGGCTATCGGGCTTGCACAAAATGCGGTAAGCAACACCGAAGCGCTGGGGACCCGTCTCCGCAACGTTTCCGTCAACCTTCAGGCCCTTTACGGGCGGATCGGCGATGCCGCGGCGGACCCCGCCGGGGATGCGGGAACGGTACGGATTCTCCACATCTCCGACATCCATAACAACCCCGCGGCCATCTCGTTCGTGCTTGACCTTGCGCGGAAATTCGAGGTCGCTGCCGTCATTGACACCGGCGACCTCAGTGACTTTGGAACCCCCGTCGAGGCGCAGGCGGCGAAGGGTCTTGCCGAACTGCGGGCCATCGGGGTGCCCTATGTGTTTATTGCGGGGAACCACGACTCCGAGGCGACCATGCGGG
>JAZKEA010000432.1:2203-4695 GCA_040387315.1 Armatimonadota bacterium
AGTTGATGCCCAGCACGAGAACGTCATGATCGCCGACCATGCGGGCCGTCGAGACGGGCCTCGGGGGAGTCGTGCTGCGAGCGGGGGGAGCGCCTTTCACGGTCGCCGGTCTTCGCGTGATCGGGTCTCCGGACCCCGCCGCGCTTCGGGCAGGCGCGGGCGATGTGAACACCTCGCCCGAAGCGCTCCGCGAAGCCGGCGAGGCGCTTCTTACCGACTACCAGGCGTCCAATCCCCCACCCGATATCGTGTGCGTCCACAACCCGCGTCAGGCAGAGCCGCTTCAGGGAACGGCCTCGCTTATCCTCTGCGGGCACATGCACACACCCTCGGTCAAGGAGGAACGGGGCACCGTGACCTGCAACGCCGGTACGACCGGGGCGGCGGGCGGACGCTACTTCGAGCGTCCCGAGGGCGTTCCCCTCTCGGCCGCGATTCTCCATTTTTCTCCGGCGAAGGAGGTAAGGTCGGGGCCACGTCTCCTTTTTATCGACCAGGTGATGCTGCAAGGTTCCCTGCGGGAATACTCCATCACCCGGCGCGGCTTCAGCAGCCTCCCTACCGAAGTCGCAGCGCCTGAGATTCCCGCAGCCCCGGCCCCTTCGGGAGCGTTAGAAAGAGAGAAAGCAGGCGGTAATACCCGCTGACGCTGCGACAAACGCCGGGTTGCTGCGGTTCAACTCAACCCGAGAATGGTACCACTACTACGGCACGCCGGGGAGCGAGGGACGGATACTCGGGGATTTTGCGGCTCCTGGAGTGGGCCTGAGACAACCCAAACCCTGGCTCAAGACCGTTTTGCCGGAATGGATGCCTGATTTGACGTGTTGTACCAGAATTTTGCGGGCCGCGATTCCGCTGCTGATTTTACCGCTTCACCTGGTCTCCGGGGTGCTCGTGGGGCTCGTGGTCCCTATGGCTCCCGCAGCCGCGCAGATCCCCGGACTCCCACTCCCCGCCGCGCCCTCTGTCCCACCGGATTCTCCTTCTGGCGTCGCGGAGGCGGTGAGACCGGGGCGTGCGGTGGTGACCTTCGACAATAAGAATCTTTTCAGCCTGACTGCCGATAGTCGGCGCGAGGCGGATGACCGCGCCGATCTGGTCAGCCTCCGCCTGAGTAAAGTGCTCACCGAAATTGCCGCCGGGGAGGCGCCGCGCTCGGTTTCGGTGCGGCAGGCAGGAGACAATGTCGTCCTGATGCTGGGGGAGACGCCGCTTCTGACGGTCACACAGAGCGATGCGGACGCGGCGGACGCGTCTCTGGAACAGCTTGCCGGTGACTGGCAGGACAGGATAAACAGCGCGTTTACGGAAGCGCAGCGCGAGCGCAGTCCGGCGTTCTTCCGCGATGCCGCTATCGCGGCGGCCTGGACCGTGGGTATCGCGTTTCTGCTGAACTTTATTGTCTGGTTCGCGGCCCGGCGCTTTTTTGACAGGCCCGGTCTTGCGGTGCAGCTCCTGGTCTGGCTGGTAGCCCTCAATCACATCGCCGACCTGTTTCCACAGACGCGCCCTCTGCACAATGCGATTCGGGCGGGTGTTCTGCGCCCCCTCTTTATCGTACTGATTGTGTCCCTGGGAGCGGCCGCGCTTTCGCGGCTGCTCGGCGTCATCCTGAAACGGGTCTTTCCCCCGCTGCCGGACACCCTATCGCCCGAGGAGCGAACCGTGCGCAACCTGCGGCGGCGGGCGACACTGGGAACCGTCGCCCGTGTCACCGGGGTGACCGTGATCTGGATGGTGTCGGTCGTGGTGGCGCTCACCTGGATTGGGATCAATCTGCCCGCTCTTCTGGCCTCCGCGGGTCTGATCGGGGTCGGGATCGGACTTGCCACCCAGGACAGCATGAAGGATCTGGTTGCCGGGGTGAATATTCTTATCGACGACCGGTTTGGCGTCGGCGATGTTATCCGGGTCGGCGAACATGAGGGAACCGTGGAAAAGCTGAATCTGCGAATCACGCAGATCCGGGACCTCTCCGGGCGCGTTATCACGTTCCCGAACCGCGCCATCGAGACCGTGGTCAACTCTACGCTGCGCTGGGCGCAGGTCAACTTCGCGGTCGGGGTCGCCTACGACACCGACCTTCGGCACGCGATGCGTGTCCTGGAAGAGACCGCACTGCAGCTTCAGCAGGACTGGCCGGAGCGAATTATAGAGGTCCCGCAACTGCTCGGCGTCGATTCCTACAACCCGTCCGACATCACGCTGCGCATACTGGTTCGGACGCTCCCCGGCGATCAATGGACCGTGGGTCGTGAGCTGCGTCTCCGCGTTAAAGAGGCCTTCGATAGTGCCGGAATCGTGATCGCCTTTCCGCAGATCGAGGTGACTCTGAATGACAGGAAAACCGTCCCAAGTCCGGCAGAAGAGGCGGCGACAACGCCCTGAAAGACCAAGGCGAACCCGTCTCCGTATCCCAGAATTCCCATCCATTGTGGCGTGCTTTCGGTTTTAACTCCCGTATGTGACGAACGTATGGGGTACGCTAA
>JAZKEA010000433.1:0-2044 GCA_040387315.1 Armatimonadota bacterium
AAGTACTCGCTGGACTCGCTCTGGATGAACAGGGCGTCGGGGCGGACCTCCAGTATCGCGTGCATCGCGAGGACGTTCGCCTTGACGACATGCTTCAGGGCGGTGACAAACGACCGGTCATCGCGGAGCTGCTCGTTCCACCAGCCGTAGGAGGCCGAGAAAGTCGCGCAGATAAACATCTCGTTGACCGGCGTGTACAGCTGCACCCAGGGATACCTGGCGGCGAACGCCTTCGCATAGTCCGCGAAAAGCGCGGGAAAGTCTCCGTTTTGAAAATTGCCGATCCAGTCCGGCACGCCGAAGTGGCACAGGTCGGTGATCGTGATGATGTCTCGCTCGCGCAGGTCGTGGTATGTCTCGTCGGCGAAGGACCAGTCATAGCGGTCCGGTCCAAGCCACGTCCGGTGGATAGGCGGGCCGTAGCGCAGATACGAGATTTCCAGTTTCTGAACGAGGTCAAAGTCGCGACGCCAGTGCCGGTAATGCTGGCAGGATTCCATCTCGTCGATTCGCGTCTTCCCGCCGTTGATAGTGGGGTAACTGTTCTCGATCCCGGTCGCAAACAGGAACGTGGCTGCCATAATCGGTGATTTCCTTAGGGCCAACAGCGCCATCGCGGACCCGATTTCAGCGTACCCGACGGTTCCCGTGAGCCAAACCGTGTCATAGACGAAACCCCCCGAGGTGCGCTACACTAAGATATCGTTTCTCCCCTTTCCGAAAGGTATCCCGTCCGTATGCTGTTTCCTGCCCTGGCGCGCGCAGTCCCCGTCGCCGGTCTTGTTTTTGCGCTTCTCGTCCCCATGACCACCCACGCACAGGATACTCCCCCACCCGCCATTGAGACGTTCCCCGCCCTTTATTCCGAGTCCGATAAGGCGAAGATCGTCGAATTCTGGAATCAGCCGGGGGCGTATGTCGTGGGAGTCCGGGCAGGCGAGGCGGACGGTCCGGTCGTTGCCCGCCTGACCCCGGAGGCATCGGTCTGGCTCCGTGGCTACAACAATCTGCTGCGCCCCGGCAAACAGCCCCCGACACAGAAACGCGTCAGCCCAATCACCGACACAGACGCAAGCAAGCGCTGGGAAGCCTGGGTCGTCTCCAAGCTGAACCACGACCGGTGGCAGGCACAAAGGGCGGCGGACTTCTCGAATGCGCAGATAGGAATCTCCGTACCCGAAAACTCCGTGCCACAGCCACCGCTTCCCGGCTTGATTCCCCCGGACCTGCTCGCGGCGGCGGGTAATCCGCCACCGATGGCGGCCCCGGTGCTTCCGCGACGGTATACCGTGACCTTTCCGGGCGAAGCGCCCCTTGTCTACAGTGACAATATCGCGCTGGGGAGTTCGAGAAACCCGTCGTATCGGTTCGCGCAGGGTGTTATCAGCTTTGGTCTGCGGCTGCGCGACTGGGATAAAAGTGCCCTCGATACCCTGTTCGGACAGGTCGGCCTGACTCCGTTCGAGCAGAACGTCGTCAAGGCGGTTTCGGTTCTGGAGGGTGGCTTCGACTCGATCAACACCTATGACACCGGTTATGTATCGGTGGGATTTATCCAGTTTGCGACGCTCGGCGGGGGCGCGGGTTCGCTCGGCGCGGTATTGAAGAGGGAACGGGATACGAGCCCCCGCGATTTCGACAGCGATTTTCGGCGCTACGGTGTCACTGTGGACGATACGGGAACGCTCGTCGTGGTCGATCCGCAGACCGGGGCGGAGCTCCGGGGAACACAGGCGATCTATAAGATCATCGACGACAAGCGCCTTATCGCGGTCTTTCAGCGGGCGGGACGGACAAAGGCGTTTCAGATCGCGCAGATCCAGATCGCGAAGCAGAACTACTACCCTGCTGACGACGAGGTGATCATTACGCTGAACGGGGCAGACCAGGTAATCAAAGTCTCTGATGTGATCAAGTCCGAGGCAGGAATGGCAACCCTCTTTGACCGCAAGGTCAATACGGGCAACATCCGGATACTGGGAGGCGCTGTCACAAAGCTGATACAGGACCGGGGTCTCACCGATATCAAGCAGGTGTCGGCCTA
>JAZKEA010000434.1:0-7167 GCA_040387315.1 Armatimonadota bacterium
CTATCGGCCCTTCTTTGCATTCATCTCTGGCCGAACCGGGTCGATTTACGTCTGGGTGATTCCGCCGACCGTGAGATAATTGCGCAGCGTTCCGTTCGCTTTGAGGACACCGCGGCGACAAAACTCCTTCGCGAAGAGGTGATCGACCGGGTCCCGAATCAATACGAGATGATTTCCGGTGCGACCATCGCCGCGACCGCTTCCGTCGAAAACGCATTTGATCTAATTGATGCGGCAGCGATAGAGCGGGTCGGGTCAAAACGAGCCGCAAAAGATCTTGCCGCCCCGATTTTGGATACGCTGCGGGAGTCGTCCCGCATTGTTACCCGCGTCGCTTTACCGGAGTCCGCCTCGGCGGACGGAATTGCCGGTCTTATAGGGCAGAGCGAGGCCGCGAGGCGTTCGGCCCGTGCGGCAGCGATTGCCGCCGTTAAAAAATCGATGAGCCGAACCATTGCCGACGACGGCAGTGATCTTTCCCTTGCGCGGCAAAACCTCCGTTTGGACAGCGGCTCCCTTGATCCAGCACTTCGAAACAGTGCGACACTTCGTGACGCAATAACAGAAATCGTCGCCCTCTCGCTTCGTCCGAATCAACGCTATGACGCAGGGCAAACGCAGCGCCTACGCGACCAGGCACAGGCCACGGCGGGTCAGCAGATGGCACGATATGCCGCGGGGCAAACTATCATCCGACCGGGCGAGCGAGTCACACAGCGTCACCTGGATGCGTTCGCGGCCCTCGGACTACAGAACGCCCACGTCGATGCGGTCACAGTTCTGGTGATAATCGCGCTTGTTATTCTTTTGGTAGCTCTTGTCGGGTCCTATCTGCGGCGATTCCATCGAGCGCTTTACGAAGATACTTCGCAGCTTTTCCTCCTTGCCATCCTGACGGTTATCAGTGTCATTGGCCTGAAAATCGGTTCCACGCTTCTGGGCCTTCCCTTTTCCGGGGTCCATTTCGGATACCTTGGAATGATGTGCGTCGCCTCGGCGGGAATGGTAATCGCGCTGCTGCTGTCCTCATCCGTCGCTACCTTGATCGTTGGCCTGCTGTCAGTGGCGTCGGGCCTGATTCTCAACAATGAGCTGCGGTTTACCGTGATCACGCTGGGTTCCTCGCTGGTTGGAATCATTGCTGTGGCGCGTCTCAAAAACCGGGGCGATCTTGTACGGGCTGCGTTTCTTTTGTGTGGTGCCAATGCCGTTCTCAACGTCCTGGTGGGGCAGCTGGAAGGGGATTTGCCCCAGGAGCTGCTTTACGGCGCGGTCTGGGGTGTGGTATCCGGGCTGTTCGCACTGGTACTCTTCTGGCTGGGGGTTGCTGTCTTCGAAAAGCCCTTTGGTGTGACGACACATCTGCGCCTGCTGGAGCTTACCGACCCGGCCACTCCGGTTCTTCAGGAGTTTCGGCTCCGGGTGCCCGGTACCTACGCCCACTCCCTGATGGTGGCAAATCTTGCCCATGCCGCTGCCGAGGCGATTGGAGCGGATGCGCTTCTCGTCCGGGTAGCCGCGTACTATCATGACCTGGGAAAGATGAATCGACCGGAGTTCTTCATTGAAAATCAGGGTAATGGTGACAATGTCCATGATCGCCTTAGCCCCTCTCTCTCCGCCTTGATCCTGATCAATCATGTGAAGGAGGGTCTTGAGATGGCGGAGGCTATGGGCCTTCCGCCACGGGTGCGTGAGGTAATCCAGCAGCACCATGGTACGACCTTGATGAAGTACTTCTATAATCGGGCGGCGGGTGGCTCGAAGAACGCGACTCTCGAGGCGCAGTTCCGCTATCCCGGCCCGAAGCCGCAGTCAAAGGAAGCGGCGATCTTGATGCTTGCGGACAGTGTGGAAGCGGCATCGCGTACCCTGGATAAACCCACACCCGCTCGTATCGTGGAATTTGTGGGCCGCATGGTTGAAGATAAGCGGGCAGATGGTCAGCTCGACGAATGCGACCTTACCATGCGTGACCTGCGGGTGGTTCAAGAACTTTTTGTCCGGACACTGTGTGGTACCCTGCACGCCCGAATCGAATATCCCGGCAGCCCTGCAAATTCGCCGGCACTTGAACCGGCCGCGATACCTGCCTTATCACTGGCATCCGCGGACCCGGAAGAAGCGATCCTGGAAAATCTGATACTGAACGATCCCTCCGACCTGGATACCTCGAACGGCGGATCAACACCTGTAATCGCGCCAATCACGATTTCCAGTCTTCCCAGCCTTTCCGAAACAAACCAATCAAATGGAGATTCAGATACAGACCCGCCTTTCTCCGAGAGCGATACCACCAAGCCCTCGTTTTTGGGAACCCGCTCTCGCGGCCGCCGAAAGCCTCCTGATGGAGGTTGATAGGCCGGATGCTGAGGTCAGCGTCCTGCTCGTGGATGATGCCGGTATTCACGAACTCAACCGTCTCTGGCGGGGATACGATAAACCAACGGACGTTTTATCCTGGCCCCTGGAGGAATCACCGAATTTCAGCGGGGAGGATGCCTTAGGGGATGTTGTCATCTCTCTGGACACCGCGGAGCGTCAGGCGAACGCGAGAGGGTGGAGTATCGAAGAAGAAACTGCGCTCCTGCTGATTCATGGAATTTTGCATCTACTGGGTCATGAGGATGATTCCGAAGCCGGATCGAAGGCCATGCAGCAGATAGAGAAACGCATCCTTGGAAAGCCGCTGGACAAAGTTGACGGCATAGCTCAGCAGAAGCATCATGCAGGGTAGAATAGCAGCATGAGCGTTTCCCGTGAACCATCTGTTCACGTGCCTACTGTAGCGGAGAACAATGGAGGTGGGGGAAGCCGCTGGAGCGGGTCTTCTGAGAGCGGAGCGCCCGCAGGCGCATCTCCGGGATCTCCTGCCGCCTCGCTGCACCACTGGAGGTCAAAAAATCCTCTCAGCTCGTTTCGACATGCGGTAGAAGGTGTCGTCCACACGTTCCGCACCCAGCGGAACATGCGCTTCCATTTCTTTACGGTCGCCCTCGTTCTTATCTCCGGCATACTGTATCGTCTCCCCTCAACGGAGATGCTGGTGCTGCTGTTCACCGCCTCACTGGTGCTGATCACCGAAATGTTTAACACTGCCGTTGAGGCTGTGGTTGATATGATTACGCTCAGCTACCACCCAGCGGCGAAGTTTGCCAAAGACATCGCCGCAGGTGCCGTTCTGATCGCTGCGGTGAACGCTGTCGTCGTCGGGTTTGTGCTGTTTCTCGGAGGGGGACGGCCCGAGATGCTCCGATATCGGTTGCAGCAGCCGCCTACTCTGTATCTTTTTGTTGTTGCCGCGGTTTTATTATTTATTGCGCTTCTGGTCTGGAAAATTCTGGGCGAGAAGGGGACCCTGCTTCAAGGCGGGGTCGTCTCCGGTCACTCAGCTATTGCTTTCTTTCTGGCAACGACGATTATTTTTGTGGCGAATAATGCGTTTGCCGCCGTTCTCGCTTTTCTACTCGCGCTGCTGGTCGCCCAATCACGGGTCGAGGCGCGCATTCACACATTGCGTGAAGTTGTCATCGGAGCTGTACTCGCCCTGTTTTTGACGGCGAGTGTCTACCGTATCCCGTCTTGGACGGTGCGGTATCTTCCGGGCGGTAAAGCGTTTGTTCAGCCGCTACTGAACAGTACGCCGGATGCCGTTTACCCGATTGAAGGTAACAATGCCTCGGACTGACGCTTTTCGCTGGAGGAAATCGTTTTTTGGAACCCCCTAGTTATGAGACTCGGATTTCGTCGGATACTGCCGGAAACCAACGTCGCCTTAGCCGCTTTCGCCGTAGCCGCGTGGACGTCAGGCAGGACGCTGCAGTGCCTGCAAAACCGATATCCGGGTCTCACCGCGCTCTATTCGTGACAATTACAACGATTGTCTTGTTAGTGGGGCTGTTCTTTGGATTAGAGGTACTGCCGTCCGCGGTCGCGCAGGATACCATTTCGACCGGAGTGGCACCGCAGTCAGCCGCTGAGGATCTCGCCGACCTCGCGAGTAACCGTGTTGTCGCGCTCTGGAGCCTTGGAATCGTTTTTCTCCTCACTCTCCTCAACGGAGCGTTCTCCATGGCGGAAACCGCTCTTGTCACAGTACGCCCGTCTCGGGTAGATCAGCTGGTCGAGGAAGGCCGACGGGGCGCGCTCGCCGTTCGGCGGCTGATCGACAATCCGCCCCGGTTTATCGCAACGACCCAGGTCGGGATCACTCTTCTCGGATTTGCCTCGGCTGCCGCCGCCGCCACTCGTCTCGCACCGCCCCTCATTCCCGCGCTGGACCGTGTCTTTCCCTCCAGAAACGCGACGCTGGCGGAAACTATCGCGGTTGTCATTGTGACAGTCATAATAGCGCTTTTCACTATGGTACTGGGCGAAATAGCGCCAAAATCGCTGGCCGCTCAGGCACCCGATGTCTGGGCGATGCGACTTGCCCCTTTTGTTTCTGTTTTCGGCGTCATTTTTCGTCCGCTTACTTCGATAGTTGTGGCGCTCTCTAATCTGTTGGTCAGTCCGTTTGGAGCCAAGGCACAGTTCCAAACACCGATGATCACCCGCGAGGAGTTTGAAAAGATCATCGAGGGCAGTGAAAAGCATGGCGAAATCGATGATGAGGAAGCGGATATCATCCGCAATGTCTTTGACCTGAGCGAAACAACTGTGCGTTCGGTAATGACCCCTCGACTGGATATGACAGCGGTTTCCGTGGATGCAACCCTCGAAAAAACGCTGGAGACAATTCTGGCATCGGGACACTCCCGTGTCCCGGTTTATGATGGCACAATAGATACGATTGTCGGGATCATCCACGCCAAGGATCTTCTGCCGCTGCTTCAGCAGGAGCGACACGAGGTCGATCTGCGGGATTTTATGCGGGAAGCGTATTACGTTCCGGAAACCAAGCGGGTCTCCGATCTTCTTGCGGAGTTTCGGCATTCCAACCAGCAGCTTGCTGTGGTTCAGGATGAGTACACGGGTACGGAAGGTATTGTCTCTTTAGAAGACCTGATCGAGGAGATTGTTGGCGATATTCGTGATGAGTATGACGTTGACGAGCCCGAGGTACAGGTACTTTCCGAAACGGAATCCATCATTGATGGTCGTATGAGTATTGATGATGTGAATGACCGGCTTGGCATTGAGCTTCCGCACGATGATGTGAATACCATCGGCGGACTTGTCTTTTCTCTGCTGGGTCAGGAACCTGTCTCGGGAGACCGTGTCCATTCGGAAGGCATCGACTTTGTTGTTGAGGCAATGGATGGTCAGCGTGTGTCCTCGGTCCGTGCTATCCAGGTTTCCCCCGGTGAATCAGTGACGACCCGGGACGATTCCGCGCGTACCACGACTGCGGCCTGACAAGTTCGATGTTCCTGCCCATAAATCAGGATATCCACCGCCGCACGGTGAACCCTACTTTCGCGAAAACAAACGCAATCGAAACAAACCAAAGGGGCTTTGCTATCTATGCAGACCAACCCACCTTCTAACCGCCTGCGCGGCTCTCTCCCGAAGGTCGGTATCCGACCGACTATTGACGGACGCTATGGCGGCGTCCGCGAATCTCTCGAAGAAACCACAATGGAGATGGCGAGATCGACAGCGAGTCGGATCTCCGAAATGATTCAGCACGCCTGCGGTCTGCCGGTTGAGGTCGTTATCGCGGATACCTGTATCGGTGGGGCTGCGGAGGCCGCCGACTGCGCCGAAAAATTCGCGCGTGAGGGGGTAGGGGTTTCGCTCACCGTTACACAGTGCTGGTGCTATGGTTCCGAGACAATGCAGCTGGACACCAGTATTCCGACCGCGGTGTGGGGATTTAACGGCACCCAGCGCCCCGGTGCCGTCTATCTTGCGGCAGTTCTCTCCGGACATTCTCAGAAAGGCGTCCCGGCCTTTGGGATTTACGGACATGATGTCAAAGACCTTTCGGATACCGCCGTTATTCCGAGCGATGTCGAGGCAAAGATCCTGCAGTTCATCCGTGCGGGACTTGCTGCTGCGACTATGAAGGGGACCTCCTACCTCGCCATGGGTGGGGTTTCGATGGGCATCGCCGGGAGCATCGTAGATCAGCCGTTCTTCGAGGACTATCTGGGAATGCGTGTCGAGTCCGTGGATATGACGGAATTCGTCCGGCGCTTCGACCGCGATATCTACGACATAGAGGAATATAGTCGCGCTCTGAGCTGGGTGAAGGAGAACTGCCCGGAAGGTGAAGATCGGAATGCCGAGGGCAAAGTCCGCACCCGCGAGCAGAAGGATCGGGAGTGGGAATTGTCGGTCAAGATGGCGCTGATTACGCGCGATCTTATGATCGGTAATCCAAAGCTCGCCGAAATGGGTTTTCAGGAAGAGGCGCGGGGACATAACGCGCTTGCCAGCGGGTTTCAGGGCCAGCGAAACTGGACAGACCATTTCCCGAACGGTGACTTTTTGGAGGCGATTCTCAACAGCAGCTTCGACTGGAATGGGATTCGTCAGCCTTACATTGTCGCGACAGAAAATGATGCCATGAACGGGGCATCAATGCTCTTCGGGCATCTGCTGACGCAGGGGCAGGCCCAGCTCTTCGCCGATGTCCGCACCTACTGGTCCCCGGACGCGGTTCAGCGGATCACCGGATACACTCCGGAAGGGCCCGCCGCCCAGGGATTTCTGCATCTGATCAACAGCGGACCCGCTGCGCTGGACTGGACAGGCGAACAGACCGGGCCCGACGGAAAGCCTGTTCTAAAGCCGTGGACCCACATCACCGAGAGTGATGCGGATGCCTGTCTGAAAGCGACGCAGTGGCACCCCTCTACGACAGAATACTTCCCCGGCGGCGGCTGGTCCTCCGACTTTACGACGCGCGGCGAGATGCCAGTGACCATGTTCCGGCTGAACCTGGTCAAGGGCCTGGGACCGGTGCTCCAGATTGCGGAGGGGGTAACCGTTGAACTCCCTTCCGAGGTTCATGACACCCTGGATCTGCGGACGGACCCGACCTGGCCGACAACCTGGTTCGTCCCGACGCTCACCGGTGTGGGGCCATTCACGGATGTTTACTCCGTGATGAACAACTGGGGCGCAAACCACGGGGCGATCTCCTACGGTCACATCGGCGGCGACTTGATCACCCTCGCGGCTATCCTTCGGATTCCGGTGGATATGCACAACGTCCCC
>JAZKEA010000435.1:0-2091 GCA_040387315.1 Armatimonadota bacterium
TATGCGACATACCCTTGTTTCTCATGGTCAGATAAGCCGCTATGTACTCCGCATACTTCTGGTTTTCAACTTTCGCGGGAAATATTTGGTTCATGCCTTCCATGATATTGAGCAGGCTTTCCGAGACACCTTTTTCCTTCAAGAGTTCTTGACCACGAACGGTCATATCACTGATCTGCTTTTCGTCTTCCACGAACGTTTCGTCAAGTTGA
Organism: Armatimonadota bacterium; assembly: GCA_040387315.1. GTDB lineage: Bacteria > Armatimonadota > Armatimonadia > Armatimonadales > Armatimonadaceae > JACMJB01. Next base: position 213 of record JAZKEA010000435.1, read on the forward strand.
CTGAGCAGGCTCGTGAACCTATTCACCTTAACGGTATCGCCAGAAGCCCCATCTAGGGAAGCGAGAGCTTCGGGGTATGTTAGTGGGGTTGAAGCAACAGCCATAGGCTGAGCCTCGGCAGCAGGTGCCTCGGCAGACTGCTGGCCACTATCTGAACATCCCGCCAGTAACAAAAAAACAACAGGGACGATGTAGATCTTCATGCAGCGAAGATTCACGTAATCACCTGCTTTATCCTTTGCTTATCTCGGAGACTCTCGCTCGATCTGTTCCGGGTGCCCCATCCACCAGGCCGCGAGCCGCCGAAGGATCGCGCTAATCTCACGCCGACCCCGCTTCACGTACCATCAGAAGTACTTCTCTACCCTCACTTTGGTAGTTCTGGTATCGCTCGCGTAACCGCCCATCGGGTACCTGATCAAGCGTAACTATTTGAAAGCCAATCCCCGCATAAAAGTCCCGCAGATGTGCGTAGGGAATGCACCAACACTGGGCATCCATGTTGTCAAGCTGCTGGGCGCACGCCTGCAACAAATGCTTGCCGATTCCTCGGCCCTGTCTCTCGGGCAAGACCATCATACCGCGAAGCATAGTCACCCCTTCTTCGCGGCAAAGACGAACGGCTCCAACAAGTCGTTCCTTTTCCCATGCGACGAGAACAATGTCAGCCGCCGACGCGCCGCCCCGATAGCCGCAGTCGCGGTAAAGCGCCTCAACCTGCGGAAGGTCTTCGGTCGTGGCCCTGGAAACGAGGAATGTCGACATACGTACTTCCTGCTCTTATCTCAGATTCACATACACCCATTCGGTTCAGCCTACGGCTCCGCTTTCGGAGCCAGTATCAGTGCGCGCCCCGGCAAAGGTTCCGCCAGCACAGGTTTTACCGCTTTTGCAGCTGTGCTGACGGTCGTACCACCCACATCAGAGGCCCTCGGACCATAAGGTACAGACATCGCCAGACGCATCGTGAGTTTGTTCAGCGACTCCGTACAGGTGGGTGCGAATCGTTGTGCCCAGCGTAACGCGTCTTGAGACCACTCGGTCACGTCGCCCTCCTCTAAATCCCCCTCGCGGTATCCCACAACCAGAACGACCGTCTGAGCCACGAGGGCAACAGCGCGCCGAAGGTGATAATGCAGATGAATCAGCACGTCGCGCGCCAGAACAGGATCAGCGGCGAGCGTATCAAACTGCTGGCTGCCCAACCGTTTCTTAAGGGTGGCTGCGGCTTCTGTGTAACCTTCGATGAGGGGAAACAATACTTCAAGTGCTTGCTGCCAGAACACGCTCTGGTCCGGCAGGAGGGAGTCGCTGCGCCATTCAGCGACCGATTCGCCGAGTTCACCTAGATCGTCGCCGCCGCCAAAATACCGACGAAAGGCACTATCCTCTGGACGCGATTCACCCTCTGCTTCCCTGCCGCTGCATTCGTCCACGAAGGAGTCACTCTGGCGGGAGCCAAGACCATCATTCGCCGCGGCGAGAAGATAGTCGTCGGTTTTCCGCCAGGCGTCTTCGCAGGCTGTCAACAACAGTCCGATACGTACAGCGGTCTTTCCCCGGTCATACAAAAGAAGAGACAGAACGTTGCCCACGGCGGAAACGGCATTACAGACCGCTTCGGCATCCTCTTCCTGAGGGTTAGCCATTCTCCTACTGGTAGAAGCGTTATCAGCATCGTGACCTGCCATGCAAATAACTATACCTCTGTACGGGCTAGTGGTGATTTGTTCTGGTTAGAACCGATACCAACTACGGCTCCACGCCGCATTTATCTCGCTTCCACTCCCGCCAAAAAGCTACCGGGTCTTCGTGATAGATGATTTCGGGAAGCGGAAATGCAGTGGTTAAAGATGCGTCAGTACAACAGTCCTTGCCA
>JAZKEA010000436.1:0-5943 GCA_040387315.1 Armatimonadota bacterium
ATCTCATCATAATCCTGCGCGTACATCATTGCCCCGGTGCCCATCTGTTTCATATTGTTCAGACAGGCGGTAGTCCGGGCTTTCTCTCGGGCCTGAGCAAAAACAGGGAAAAGAATGGCGGCGAGGATCGCAATAATAGCGATGACAACAAGAAGTTCTATTAGCGTGAAGCCGGAACGAACGCGCTTACAATGACTGAGTAACATAGAAGGCACTCCTTTATAGAAAATGAGCCGGGCCGTGCGAGACGAAGCGATAAAGATGGAATCAATTGCAAAACTCCATCTGAGAGGACGCGTCATCGCGTTGGAACGGTGCAAGATCGATGCTGATGAGGGGAGTATATATCTACTCTTACCCTATGTCAATCGGTTTTTATACCAAAGTGCGTACCAATCCAGCCTCAAACGATTGAAGAGGCAGAACGTTCGGTCAAAGAGAGAAACTTCACTATCTGGCTGACCGGGCTCCTCGGAAAATCGCGAGGGTAATCAATACTGCCAGCGCACAGCCGCCCAAGACTTCATCCGGCGAATGCCAGCGCCCATAGATCAAGCTGCACCCCATCAGCAGGACGCACGGGGCCGATACCCAGAGCCAGCGCGGCCCCCGGTGCAGCACAAGGCAGGTGGCGGCTGCAGTGGCGAGCGTGGCATGACCGCTGGGGAATAGCGGATGTCCGCTCCAGACCTCGTAGTGCTTCCCTGTCTCCGCCAGCGCTACCGCGATGCCGACCGCCATGGCGGAGCGCAGCCAGAACAGGGGCCAGGGCTCGCTGGCGGAACGCTGATCCCGCAGCGGCTCTTCGAGTATCAGGAGACCCAGGGCGGGATTGAACGTGCTGGAGAGGAAATCGGCGATGCTGTGGGCGGTGACCAACCTAAAATCCGAGCAGTGTCAGCAGGCGCTCGAAGGTCTCCGCAGGCAGGACCCCACCGGTCGCTTCGGCGTGTCCCTGACCAAGTTCCGGGACGCCGAGGTCGGAGCGGTAGGCGCGCAGCCGCTCCAGCAGGTTCTCCTGTGGGCGTCGCGTCCGTACGGAAAAGTGGACGTTTCCCGGCGTGTAGCCGTCGTTCGCCCCGATAACGATGTGCTTGGGCAGACGACCCACCCAGGAGGCGGCAAACGGCCCATGAAGCTGACACGGCGAGGAAAAGCGGAGAAGCGCCCAGTCTCCCGCGAAGCGCGGCGCGGTCTTTCCGATGCGGAGCCGTTCGCTCTGCACCTCCTGACGGTAGTCCGCCAGCTGATCATACTCCGCTATTAGACCGGACGAGATATCGCGCGGGGTCTCCGCCGTCAGCACGGCCTGGAGGGATAAAACGGTGTCATGCGCCCCGGCGCGTTTGGCGGCATTGATGAGAGCGACCGTCTCCGTCAAGTGCTTCTGACCGAACGCTTTCTTGACAGGCCCTAATTCAGGAAAACCGGCATCCGATCCCAGGTCGCCGATGACCCCCACCGCCATGTACCAGGCCACATCGGAAAGATCGGTGAGTGGCGAAAGCAGACGCCAGGTCATCAGGGCAGCAGTCGGTGTCGGGGATTCAGCAAGGCCGCTCAGATACACATCGACCGGAACCCCACCAGGCGGGGCGTCATGGTGATCCACGACCAGCGTCGGAACCTCCGGGAGCACCTGGGCCGAACGGCTGCCATGGTCCAGCACCAGAAGCGCATCCGGTTTCGTAGCGCGGAGGCGGTCACGATAGGGTTCGCCGTAAAGGTCCTCGCCTTTGCGGGGTGCAATCGCCGCGGTCACGACACGCCCCGTGCGCTCCAGGTATTTGACCGCCAGGGCCGCACTTCCCGTGCCGTCCGCATCGCCGTGGTACGAGATAGTCACGCGCGAATGCGGCGGCAGATCGGTCAGGAAGCGCCGGGCGTCGTCATAGGTCTGATTGGGAGAAGGATTCACGCGGATTATTTACCCACCGGGGCCGCATTTATGACAGTCGGCTTGTACCCTACCAGTTCCATGTATCCCTGTCCGATACGCGGGCTCTCCGACGTCCCGTCGGTGGTGACCGAAACGACCCCCTCCCAGATGGAGGCCCCGCCCGGCGTCAGTACGGGAATAACCTGGTCGTTGAAATCTGCCGTAATCGCGAAAGTCCTTCCAAGACTCGGCAGGCGGATCGTAAATGCCGTGGGATACGTGACACCCGAGAGCGGATCGGTCGCGGTTCGCGACGTGTCCGTGGTCGGCGTGACGACAGCGGCCTTGTCAACGGTCTGCTTCCCCGCTTTATCCACAATCGTCGCCTCCGCCTGTATCGTCTTGCCGGAGCGCGTGTCGCGAAGACGGTAAACGATCATGTCGGACCCGTCGTCCAGGCGCAGGCCGAACCAGTCCCAGCCGACATTCGGATTGACACCCCAGGTCTGCCCCCACTGCCGGTCGAGCCAGCCGGCTCCGGTAAAGGGTTCCTTGGTACCGCCACTTCGGGCCAGCGTTCCGCGGGCCTCCATCCGGCTCAGGGTCAGGTAATACATATCATCGGGTTTCGTGACGCCGGTTTTCCCCTTGCCACCCACCAGCATCGCGGGTCGCGTCGGCTGCGTGAGGGTCAGATCGACCGTGAAGTCGTCGCCCTTCAGCGTCGCCTTCCAGGTTCGGCCATCGGCGGTCGCCTGCACGATCCGATTCTCCCCCATCGCCAGCGCAAAGAGTGGCTTTGTGGTCAATTTCGCCGCGACCGGCAGAACGCGGTGCGGCTTGGGAAGCTCATTGCGCTGCAGCTGCGCCAGAAAATTCATCGCTCGGGTGTCATCGGGGTTCTGCATCGCGGCAAGCGACGTGTACGCTTTGAGCAGTGCAATGCTACCTTTATCCATCACCGAGTAGGCCGCGCTCTTCTTCGCAGCGAGATCGGTCAGGGAGTAGATCAGGTAGTGCCCCTTCTTAGTCGGGGTAAGTCCGGTCCGAAAGAACGACCCAACGACGGAATAGTGCTTGCCGCTCGCCGTCGTGAAAAAGCTGTTAAAGTACCACCACTCGATCACGGACATATCGTGGGGACCCGCATCCTGGGGGAACCCGATAGGCGTCGTACGTACCGTCGAGGGCCGCACCGGAATTGCGGGCTGTGCGAGTGCGGCACTTTGAAGAAGACCGACAAGCGCTCCGAAAAGCGCCGCCCCGCACCCGAAACTGCGGGCAACACGCTGCCCGCGACAGGAATCAACCGTTACGATGTTTGCGAACCATCTCAAGCACGATATCGCCATACTTTGCTGCCTTTGCCGGACCGATACCGGGTATTTCTAATAGATCGAACTCATTTGTCGGTTGCTTTGCCGCCACACCAATCAGGACCTTATCGGCGAAAACCACGTAGGGGGGAACATTATCCGCCTGCGCAAGCTCGCGCCGCCAGCGTTTCAGCGTCTCCAGCAGGACTGTATCCACGTCGTCGGGCATATCCGCCGCCGTGCGACCGCTTCGAGGCGCGGCGGAAACCGGTACCGAAGCGCGCCACTCGATGTCCGCATCCCCGGAGGAGATCGCCCGTCCGCCCTCGCTCGTCAGATACAAACGCCGGTATTCATCGTCCTCGTCCCGGCGCAGGTACCCCTGCTCTAATAACGCCTCGATGAGCCGTTCGACTTCACTTTTTTTATACTCGCCGAGCGCACCAAAAGCGGAAGTCCGGTCCTGCTTGATGGGTGCGTCGGGCGTTCCCCGAAGCGCCTTGAGGAGTCCGGATTTCCCAATGGCGAACGGGCGATATCCCTGGGCGAGATCGTGCACGATCTGCAGCGCGGCTATCGGCGCCTTCTCCGCGGGCCAGGAGGACGCGGTCGCGGCACTTCTCGTCGTCGCTCCCCTTGCCGCCGCCTGCGCGGGCGAAGACTGCGCGGCGCGGGCAGGGGTGCCTTTCTTCACACAGACATCGCACATCCCGCACGGAAGGTTGGGCCAGCGGTCCCCGAAGTAGCGCGCGATCTGCCCATGGCGGCATTTGAGATCCTTGGCATACGCACGCATCGCCTGCCCCCGCTCGTCCTGACCGCTGGCGCGGTGTAGGAGCGTGGCCTCCATCCGCTGACGCGTGTCTGAGGGCGCGGGCAGAAGTTCGAGGAGCATCTGCCGGGGCGAGGCGCGGTACGTCAGGCAGCCCGCGTCCTGAAAGCGTAGCAGGGTCTCTTCGAGCTGCGGAAGGGCGACCCCAGTTTCCGAAGCGAGCGTCCGCGGATCGAACTCGCCGCCGCCGCGCAGCGCGGGCGCAAACGCATCCCATTCGTCATCTTGGGCGCTGTCTTCTCGGCCCTCTCCGGAGAAATCGGGGGCGATATACAAAGCGCGAGGCACATCGACGTGCCGCGCGATCAGACCGCTCTCCTCCAGCAGGGGCAGCGCCGAGCGGACCAGTCCCTCATCGCCTTGGACGGACTGGAACAGCTCGTCCCAGCCGACTGGGGCGCAGCGCCGTGCCCCGACCGCCTGACGCACCGCGCCGTAGACCGCTTTGATATAATCGAGGGTCAGCATCCCTTCCCGCAGGTGCCGGGTCGCGTTCGAGGCGTCGGCAGACGAAAAGAGGAGCGTACAGAACGACGGCTTGCCGTCGCGGCCCGCGCGGCCCGCCTCCTGGTAATAGTTTTCCAGGGTCCGCGACGGATTATAATGCACGAGGAAACGGATGTCGGCCTTATCGACGCCCATCCCGAAGGCCACGGTCGCCGCCATAACGCGCACCTCGCCGGACATAAAGCGGTCCTGGGCGGCGGCTCTTTCATCCGGGGGAAGGCCCGCATGGTAAAACCCCGCTGCGATACCGTGCCGCTTGAGCATGCGCGAAAGCTGTTCGCACTTGTCGCGAGACCCGGCATAGACCAGACCCGCGCCCGGCGTATCGCGGCAGATTTCCAGGGTAGCCCAGAGCTTTTCGTCCTCGCCCTGCACTTTTCGGCAGGATAAGAACAGGTTGTCGCGGTACGTCGCGCGGACGATACGGTGCGTGGTGCGGCCCAGCTGGCGCTCGATATCGTTCTGGACATCCGGGGTCGCGGTCGCGGTGACGGCGAGAACCGAACGCGGGTTCAGCGCCTCGACGGCTTTTCCGACGGCGCGGTAATCCGGGCGGAAATCGTGCCCCCACTGCGAGATACAGTGCGCTTCATCGACCACGACCAGGGACACCTCGGCGCGGCGCAGGGCATGAAGGAACGGCGGCTGGCGCAGCCGCTCCGGCGCGGCATAGACCATTTTGATGCGCCCCGCTTTGACCATGGCAAGGCGGCGACCGACTTCCGACGAGTCCAGCGATGAGTTGATAATGGTGGATCGGGCGGCGACTTCGGGGGGCAGGTTTTCGGCCTGATCCTTCATCAGCGCGATCAGCGGCGAGAGAACCAGGGTCGCGCCGGGAACCAGCATCGCGGGAAGCTGATAGGTCAGCGATTTTCCGCCGCCCGTGGGCAGAACCGCGAGCGTATCGACCCCATTGACCGCGCCCTCGACGATCTCTCGCTGCCCGGCCCGAAAATCATCGTGGTGAAAAAGCCGTTTGAGTTCCTGGCGAAGGGGATCGGATTGGGCGGAGAGAGCAGTCATACGTTTCTATTGTATCTTGCAAACGCCGCAGACTCCGAGGAGCGCGTGTCCCGCTCCAGGGAACGTAGCGTTCGTTCCGCAGAGCACAGGTCACGTTCCAGGGAACGAGCGTTCCGTCCCTCAGCACGCGCTCTCCGTTCCCAGGAACGAGTCTTACGTTCCAGGGAGCGCACTCTCCATTCCTTGGCACGAACGCGCCGTTCCGCGGAGCCAATGATGCGTTCCCCGGCCTTCAAAATTTATCAAGATTTTCCCGTACCCACCTTTCCGGATTTTAGGTATACTGACACAGTGTTCACAATGTCTGCCAGGCTGGAGAAATCCAGGTTCGCGGACAGAGTTTGGAGAGTGGTGCTGGTACGTTAGCATTTCGAACGGCTTGT
>JAZKEA010000437.1:0-4168 GCA_040387315.1 Armatimonadota bacterium
CCGGCCCCTGGTTCAGGGGGCGTCCGTGGGCGACGCAGCGGGCCTGATCTGTGTGGGCGGCGGCGATTTGGACCGTAGCTACGCGGACGTCGTTCGGCTGCGCTGGACCGGGGCAAAGTTGGAGCGGGACCGGCTGCCCGATCTTCCCACACCCACTGCGTTTCTGGGCGCAGCACGGCTGGGAACCTTCCTCTACGCTCTGGGCGGTGCGGTTTCGCCCACCGCGCCCGAGGCGCTTCCCGGTTTCTGGCGGATGGACCGCGCAGCAAAAATGCCGCGCTGGGAGTCGCTGCCGCCGCTGCCCGGTCCCGCGCGGATCGGGGCGTCGGTGACGCCCCATGCGGGAGCGATTTATGTCTTCGGCGGGGCCTCCCTGCAGCGCGGCGCGGACGGTAAACCCGCCCGCACCTATTTGCGGGACAGCTACCGCTATCGCCCCGACGAGGGCTGGCGTCGTCTCGCCGATCTGCCCGCGCCGCTGGTGGCCGCGCCGATTATCGCCGCCGGGTCGGACACGATTCTGCTGTTTGGCGGGGACGACGGCGCGAACGCGTCTCGGGTACAGGAGCTGAAAGAGCGGCATCCCGGTTTTCGCCGCGACGTCCTTGCCTATGACACTACCGGGGACAAATGGGGCGTGGCATCGGGACTTCTTGCCGCATCCGGCGTGCTTCCCGTTGGCCTCGTCACCACAAACGCGGTCTGGTGGAACAATTCCGTCGTGATTCCCGGCGGCGAGGACCGCCCCGGACACCGCTCCTCCGCCGTGATCGCGGCGAAGACCCTAGTTCAGGAGAAAAATGGCGCAATGACGGCAGCCAAGCTGACACAAAACCCTGTCTTCCGGTCTGGAAGCGACGGGTACCACACGTTCCGTATTCCGGCTCTGATCCTCACGAAAAAGGGAACACTGCTCGCGTTTACCGAGGGACGGGTCAGTGGCGGGGGCGATGCGGGGGCGATCGATATGCTCCTCAAGCGCTCGGAAGACGGCGGTAGAACCTGGGGGCCGCTCCAGGTAGTCTGGACCGATAAGGGAAACACCTGCGGAAATGCCTGCCCCGTCGTCGATGCCGCAACGGGTACGGTCCATCTCCTCATGACGCACAATCTGGGCGAGGACCACGAAAAGGACATTCACGCCGGGACGAGTAAGTCATCGCGGACGGTCTGGGTAACCGAGAGTACGGACGACGGCAGGACCTGGGCCAAGCCCCGCGATATCACCTCTGCTGCCAAAAAGAAAAACTGGGGCTGGTACGCGACCGGTCCCGGTGTCGGTATCCAGATCTCGCAGGGACCGCACAAGGGCCGACTGGTCATTCCCTGCGACCATAGCGAATTCGGTATCGGGGGCACCCGCTCGCACGTTATTTACTCGGACGATAACGGAAAATCCTGGCAGCTGGGCGGCACCGAGATGGAAGGCGCGGGCAACGAGTGCCAGGTGGCGGAGCTCTCCGACGGGCGTCTGCTGCTGAATATGCGCAATTCCAACCGGGAGCTGAAAGAGCGCGGCATCAGCTACAGCAGCGATGGAGGAATAACCTGGAGCGGATTCCATCACGACGCGACGCTGATCGAGCCGATCTGTCAGGCAAGTCTGCTCCGCGCCACGTTCGAGGCGAAACCCGCGCTTCTCTATTCCAATCCCGCCGACCGCGCCAAGCGGCTCAATATGACTGTCCGTGTCAGCACGGACGACGGCAAAACCTGGTCCGTCTCCCGTTCCCTCTTTGACGGCCCTTCCGCCTACTCGTCGCTCACGACGCTCGCGCCCGGCAACGAGTTCGCCTGCCTGTACGAGTGCGGTGACGAGAAACCCTACGAAACCATCACCCTCGCGCGTTTCAACGCCGCCTGGCTGCGGGGGTAGAGGACACAATCAACGATGCCCGCTTTTATTTCGTTTCCGCGGAGCGCGATTGTGTTTATCGCCGCGTGCCTGCTCGCGCTTGTCAGCCTGCCCGCCGTGGCGCAGCCGGACCCATCGGCCCAAAAAGACACCCCGCTGCGATGGAAAGCGCTTCCGCCCCTTCCGGATAGGGAAGGTTTCGCCGCGCCGTTTGCGGGCGTGAGTGGCGGGGCGCTGATCGTGGCCGGTGGGGCCAATTTCCCGGACAAGCGGCCCTGGGAGAATGGGAAGAAATCCTGGTACGACTCTGTATTTGTGCTGGAGAAGTCCGACAGCGCCTGGAAAACCGGCCTGAAGCTGCCGCGCCCGCTCGCCTACGGCATGAGTGTCTCCGCGCGTGACGGCGTCCTCTGTGCCGGGGGCGGTGACGCCGAGCGGCATTACGCCGATGTCTTTCTGCTGAAATACAGCAGCGGCAAGCTCACGCAAATACCCCTGCCAAGTCTGCCGCTGCCGTGTGCGAACGCGGCGTGTGCTCTGATCGGCGACACTGTGTATGTCGCGGGCGGGATTGAGACGCCAAACTCGACGAAGGCGCTGAAGACGTTCTGGGCGCTGGATCTGTCGCAGCCAAAGGCACAATGGAAGACGCTCGAACCCTGGCCCGGACCGGAGCGGATGCTTGCCGTCGCGGGGGTTCAGGACGGGTCGTTCTTCCTCTTCAGCGGCGTGACGCTGCGGGCAGGCGCGGACGGTAAACCCGTTCGGGAGTATCTGCGGGACGCCTACCGGTTCACACCGGGAGCGGGCTGGAAGCGCTGCGCCGACCTGCCGCGCCCCGCAGCCGCCGCGCCATCGCCCGCCATCACCGCCGGTCAGTCGCACCTGCTCGTGCTTGGCGGCGACGACGGCTCCCAGGTCCACATCCCGCCGTCGCCGAGCCATCCGGGATTCCCGCGCGAGGCGCTGGCGTACCATACCATCACCGATACCTGGACCGGCGCGGGCATGACGCCCTTCTCGCTGGTGACCACGCCCGTGGTGTTGTGGCAGAAGCAGTTCGTCGTTCCGGGCGGCGAAGCGAAGCCGGGAATCCGCTCTCCCGCTGTATGGGCGGGCGAGGTGACGCGGCGCAAATCGGTGTTCGGCTGGGCGAACTATGCCGCGTTAGCCTTTTATCCCGTGATTATGATGGGCATCACCTGGCTGGTGGGCCGTAAGCGCACGAGCGAGGAGTTCTTTCGCGGCGGGCAGCGCATCCCCTGGTGGGCGGTCGGCCTGAGCATCTATGCAACCATGCTCTCTTCGCTGACGTTCATGGCAGTCCCCGCCAAAGCCTACGCAACGGACTGGACCTTCTTCCTTTCCAATGTCCCCGTTCTCCTGCTGGCCCCGGTGATTATCGCCGTCTATCTTCCGTTCTTCCGTCAGCTCGATGTCACATCGGCCTACGAGTACCTGGAAAAGCGATTTAACCTGGCCGCGCGCTGGTTCGGCAGTTTCTCATTTATCATCCTGCAGATAGGGCGTACCGCGATAGTCCTTTACCTGCCTGCCCTCGCGCTCGCCACAGTGAGCAACTTTTCCATGCAGATCAGTATCCTGATCATGGGCGTGATCTGCATCGTCATGACCTTCGAGGGTGGGATCGAGGCGGTTGTCTGGACGGACGTTGCGCAGACCGTCATCCTGCTGGCCGGGGCGCTCGTCACCCTCCTTGTCATCGTCGCCGGGCTTCCGGGAGGCGCGGCGACCCTGACTCAGATCGCATCCGCGGATAACAAAGGCTTCAGTCCGCTGCGCTGGGATGCCAGTCTCACCAGTGCGACACTCTGGGTGATCCTGATCGGCAACTTTTTCTCAAACCTGATCCCCTATACCGCCAGCCAGGATGTCGTACAGCGCTACGTGACCACGAAGGACGAGCGCCAGGCGGCGCGTTCGATCTGGACCAACGCGCTGATGGTCCTTCCGTCGAGCGCCCTCTTTTTCGCCGTGGGCACCGCGCTCTATGCCTTCTATAAGCTGCACCCCGCTCGACTGGACCCGGCAGTGAATAACGATGCCATCTTCCCGCTGTTTATGGTCAACGAGATGCCCGCCGGGCTTGGCGGTCTGGTCGTCGCGGGGATCTTCGCCGCTGCCCAGCCGACAAGCAGTCTCAACAGCATCGCGACTGCCTGGGTGACAGACTTCCACGCCCGCCTCCGGCCCGACCTGGGCGATTCCGCGCGGCTGGGAAGCGCACGGTGGGCGACCATCCTTTCCGGCATTCTCGGGACGGCGATTGCCCTCGCGATGACCTATCTGGAT
>JAZKEA010000438.1:0-6526 GCA_040387315.1 Armatimonadota bacterium
CAGAAGGAATATAAGGCAGGCGAGACAGCCACGGTCCTGGTCCAGTCTCCTTTTGAGAACGCCGAAGGACTCGCCACTATCGTTCATGACGGAATCATCAAGATAGAGCGGTTCACGGTTAAGGGCAGCACCCATACGCTCAGCATTCCTATTCCTGAGGCGTTTCTGCCGAGTGTGGGCGTTCAGGTAGAACTGGTCGGAGCGGCAGCACGAACGGACGATGAGGGCACGGCGATAAGCGGCGTCCCGAAGCGACCCGCGTTCGCCAGCGGTCATCTCGACCTTGCGGTTCCTCCGACCCTGCGTCGCCTGACGGTCACGGCTGTCCCGGCGCAGGCCGCACTGGAACCGGGCGGCAAGACGACGGTGACGGTAAATGTCAAAGACGCCAACGGCAAACCTGTGGCGAACGCCGAAGCGGCGGTCGTTGTCGTCGATGAGTCGGTGCTGGCATTGGCAGGGTGGAATCTCGGTGACCCCCTTGCATTCCTCTATCCGGGCCGAGAAACCAATGTCCAAACACAGCACCTGCGCCAATTCGTCGTTCTGGAAGACCCGACAAAGGTAAAGGGTATTGGTGCGGTTGCGAACGGCAGAGCCAGACGGAATCTGTCTATGGATTCCTTTGGTGGCATGGGAGGGGCTGCCGCTGACGCACCCGGCGCACCAGTTCTGAGTGCGGCGATGCCTGCGCCAATGGCCGCGATGCGTATGTCAGAATCAAAAACAGAAATGCAGGACAGTAATTTCTTTTCTGCAAAGAAAGCGCTAAGCCGTCCGGAACAGCAGGCAAATTCACCAATTGCACTGCGAACCAACTTCGACGCGCTTGCGGAGTTTGCACCGTCCGTGAAAACGGATGCCGACGGAACCGCACGTGTGCCGGTTACGCTTCCCGACAACCTCACCCGTTACCGGATCGTGGTCGTGGCGGCAGCGGGTGCAAAGCAAATCGGGCATGGGGAAGCCGCGCTTACCGCGCGGCTGCCGCTCATGGCACGGCCTTCCGCACCCCGCTTCCTGAACTTTGGCGACAAGTTCGAGCTTCCCATTGTCCTCCAGAACCAGACAGATGACCCAATGACTGTCGATGTCGCGGTACGCGGAACAAACCTCACATTTACGGAAAACCGCGGACAGCGTATCACTGTCAAGGCAAATGACCGCATCGAGGTGCGCTTCCCTGCCGAAGCGGTTCAGGCGGGAACCGCACGGTTCCAGGTAGCGGCGGTAGCAGGAGATAGGGCCGACGCAGCCGAGATATCCCTGCCGGTCTGGACACCGGCAACGACCGAGGCATTCGCCACCTACGGCGTGATCGATAATGGCGCGGTGGTACAGGCTGTCCGGACGCCCGGTGAAGTCGTGCCGCAGTTCGGGGGTCTGGAGGTGACAACGACCTCAACAGCTCTCCAGGAATTGACGGACGCGATGATCTATCTGGCAAAATACCCCTACGGGTGTGCCGAACAGATCAGTTCGCGCGTACTGGCGACGGCAGCGCTGAAGGATGTCCTGACCGCCTTCAAGGCAGCAGAGATGCCCAAGCCTGAGGAGATGCGAGCGGCAATGGGCCGAGACCTGGCGCGGCTCGCCGAGATGCAGAACGATGACGGCGGCTTTGGTTTCTGGACCCGTTACACGGAACCGTACCCGTATCTTGGCGTTCATGTTGCTCATGCTGTCGTGCGCGCCAAGCAGAAAGACTTCACGGTTCCGGAGACACTTTACAAACGGTCGATGGACTATCTTAAAAACATCGAGAAGAAGTTCCCCTCCCACTACAGCCCCGAAACGCGCCGGATGATCACGGCCTATGCCCTCTACGTCCGACATCTGGCGGGTGATACCGATACGGCGCGAGCTAAAAAACTGCTTGCGGAAGCGCCGCTGGAAAATCTGGGACCGGAAACTGTCGGGTGGTTGCTTAATATGCTGGCGGGTGACAAAGTCATGGCGGCAGCGCGGACGTGGATCAACAACAAGGTGACGGAGACAGCAGGGGCAGCGCACTTCACGTTCTCCTATGGGGACAGCAGCTACCTTGTTCTCTACTCCGACCGGCGGGCGGACGCCATCGTGCTGGATGCCCTGATCGCCGATCAGCCCAAAAGCGACCTGATCCCAAAACTGGTCCGAGGTCTTCTCGACGGACGAAAGCGCGGTCATTGGTCCGGCACGCAGGAGAATGCCTTCATTCTTCTGTCTCTGGATCGCTACTTCCGAACCTACGAGGGGGTCACGCCGGACTTTGTGGCGCGCCTGTGGCTCGGCGACAAATTTGCTGGAGAAGGACAGTTCAAGGGACGCACCACCAACCGTGTGGATACGCAGATCCCGATGTCCTATCTCACGCAGACTAAGGAGTCACAGAACCTGACCATTGGGAAAACGGGCGCGGGACGTCTTTACTACCGAGTTGGGATGCGCTACGCGCCAAAGAACCTCAGCCTGAAGCCCGCCGATTACGGCTTTACCGTAAAGCGTGTTTACGAGGCAATCGACAAACCGGCGGACGTCCGGCGCGAATCGGACGGGACCTGGGTCATTCGTGCCGGGGCGAAGGTCCGTATCCGGCTGTCTATGGTCGCGACAACCCGCCGCTATCACGTCGCCCTCACGGACCCTTTGCCCGCGGGGTTTGAGTCTCTTAACTCGGAACTGCAGGGAACGGAAAACGTCAGCCGTGATGTCAATCCAAAGAGCGGAGGGCGCTACGGTTACTGGTGGTGGGGCCACTGGTGGGAGCACGAAAACCTGCGCGACGAGCGGGCAGAAGCGTTCACACCGTACCTCTGGGAGGGCGCGTATGAGTATGTCTATATCTGCCGAGCGACAACCCCAGGTCAGTTCGTCGTCCCGCCTGCCAAAGCCGAAGAGATGTACTCGCCGGAAACCTTTGGTCGTACGGGTACGGACCGCGTCCGCATTGAGTAGCCAGACGTAACCAACAACAAAAGCGATGGTCCCTTCGACGTAGTTAGAAGGGGCCATCGCTTTTGTTAGGTGGAGAACTGCTGTCAGGCAGATGACGGGTGTCTAGTAACGCTCCATCTCGTTGACACTCCCAGAGCCCCCTCGTATACTAAAAGCATGAGTATAACGGCTGATTCCCCCGCCTTTTCGACGCTCCACGCCTCGCTTCTGGATCTGATCCGACGAACTTCTTCCGATCTGCCGGCGGACATACGCGCCTCCCTGCAGAAGGGCCGTGAGAAAGAGGATCGTGGGTCACGCGCACTCCTTGCGCTCGATACCATCGACTGTAATATCGACACGGCTGCTGAAGAGTCCGCGCCTATCTGTCAGGATACCGGAATGATCAAGTTTTACGTTCATCATCCGGTCGGCTACGATACGCTTGCGTTCGAAGAGGCCGCCAAAGCGGCAGTGGCGGAGGCAACGGCTATCGGTTACCTGCGGCAGAACTCGGTGGACTCGATCACCGGCAAGAACACGGGCAATAATCTTGGTCCCGGCACCCCACTTTTCCACTATCAGGCATGGCGCAAAGACGCCGTCGATGTGCGCCTGATGCTGAAAGGCGGCGGCTGCGAAAACGTCGGCGCGCAGTACAGCCTGCCGATGGATATGCCGGAACTTGGCAAAAAAGCGGGCCGTGACATCGAAGGTGTCAAGCTTGCGATTCTTCACGCCATCTGGAAGGCCCAGGGTAAAGGGTGTGCGCCCGGTTATATCGGTGTCTGTGTCGGCGGCGACCGAGCGTCCGGCCTGGAAGTGGCCAAAGAGCAGCTGCTTCGGGTCGTTGGCGATACGAACCCGGACGAGACCCTTTCCGCAGTTGAGGTAGAGTGTGCCCGAATCGCGAATGGTTTGGGCGTCGGCCCCATGGGTTTCGGCGGCGATACCACTGTCCTTGGTGTAAAGATAACCTCTCGTAACCGCCTTCCCGCCTCGTTCTTCGTCTCCGTCAGCTACGCCTGCTGGGCGCACCGGCGGCGCGGCGTCCTTCTCGACCCGGCGACCAACAACATCACCGGCTGGCTCTACGAAACGGCGGATGAAACCCTGCCCGATGCTCACTAGGCACACCAAACGAGAAAAAGCCAAACACTCCACTTCTAAGCAGGGTGTTTGTCCGGCATGCAGTGCGAAAGTACGTATGACCTGACCTTCTGAATCGAGTGAGCCAATATGACACTGACACCAACACGCCCAGCAGAACTAGAAGTGCAGTCAATATCAGAGATGCCAGATTTGGCATCTCTGGAGCAGTTTGCAGGCCGCAAGCGATGGACTCGGGACGACTGCGACTTCCTGGAACGGCTCGGTCTGCTCCCCAATCGCTATGAACTCATTGACGGAGAGATACTGGAAAAAGTGGGACAAAACCGACCCCATGCCATCGCAGTTACCTTAATCATTAAGTGGCTTATCTCTCTATTTGGAGGAGATTTTGTTCAATGTCAAATTCCTGTCGAGGTAGCAGACCCAGATCGTCCAAATTACCAGCCCGAACCAGATGCTTCCGTCACGGCGCAACCAGCTAGCGCTTATCCATCAGAACCACCGGGACCCGATGATCTGCGCCTGGTTGTTGAAGTTTCGGATACAACGCTCAGAGACGATCTAACGATAAAAGCTAATCTTTACGCCCGTGCGGGCGTACCGGATTACTGGGTGCTGGACGTAACGGGTCGCCAGCTATTCGTGCACCGGAATCCTACAGACGGTATTTATGGGCTCGTCGAGCGCTATAGTGACTCGGAAAGCGTTGCTACCGAAGCATCTCCGGAAAACGCGACCACCGTCGCGAATCTGCTTCCCCCGGTTTCGGCGGAGGCGTAAAGCAAATTATGGCACAAGTAAAATTAACAACTCCCCTTGATGAAGCAGCAGTTCGGTCTCTGCATGCTGGTGACGAAGTCCTGATCTCAGGCCGTCTTTATACCGGTCGTGATGCGGTTCACAAGTATCTTGCGGGCGGCGGGGCGCTCCCGGAGGGCGTGGATCTCGCGGGCGGCATCATCTATCACTGCGGGCCGGTAGTTGTCGAGCGTGACGAAAATGGGAATCGCGCCTTTACGGTCACCGCAGCGGGGCCGACGACATCAATTCGCGAAGAGCCCTACCAGGCGGATCTGATCGCAAAGTACGGAATCCGAGGCGTCATTGGGAAAGGTGGAATGGGTCTCAAGACGCTGGAAGCCTGCCGCGCCCATGGTGCGGTGTATCTTCATGCTATCGGCGGCGCGGCGCAGGTATACGCGGATTGCATTCAAGGTGTCGAGGATGTGTACCTGGAGGAATTTGGTTCTCCCGAGGCCATCTGGTCACTGAATGTGGTGGATTTTCCGGTTATTGTAACAATGGATTCTCATGGCGATTCACTTCATGAGGTAGTACAGAAAAATTCACTCGAAAAACTAAAAGCGGCCCTCAGCGCTTAGCGGATCGAAGATAAACAAAGAGGTTTTACGATTATGACACTTCCCGCTTCAGATGACACACCGTCCTATTCCATTGCCGACTTCATCGCGAAGACGGGCGAGCGCGACCAACCCGGCGATGTATTCGAACTGGAATCTCACAAGATGCTTGAGATTCATGTTAACGGTCGCGTATGGACAAAACTCGGCGCGGCGATCGCCTATCGAGGCGATCTGAAGTTTATCCGTGAGGGCATGATGGAGGGTGGCCTTACTAAAGCGTTCAAGAAAATGGTAACTGGCGAAGTAACACCACTCTCCAAGGTTGAAGGCCGAGGCAGACTCTATGTTGCGGATTCCGGGAAGTATATCTCGATCCTGCGGCTTGCGGGCGACACGATCAATGTCAGCGGCAACGATCTGCTTGCCTTCGAGGACACCGTGTCCTATGACATCACGATGATTCGACGAGTGGCCGGTATGATGGCAGGGGGCTTGTTCTCCGTAAAGCTTACCGGTCATGGGATGGTCGCACTCACCACACACGGTGATCCCCTTACGCTGCGTGTCACCCCGAGCGATCCGGTCAGCACGGACCCCAATGCCACTGTCGCGTGGTCCGGCAATCTCGCCCCGGAACTCAAGACCGATATCTCTTTCAAAACATTCATCGGACGGGGCGGCGGCGAAACGTTCCAAATGCTCTTCCGCGGGGAGGGCTTTGTCGTAGTGCAGCCCTATGAAGAAAAGCCTGTTGTCGAGGCGGCAGGCAGTGGCTAAGGCGTTTCGTTTTTAATTACTAATGTTGAGGTTTAAGTAGATGGGCTTATTTTCTTTTTCTGTATTTACGAAGGTACCGCTGATAGCTGCGTCGCTGCTGATCAACGGCTGCTTGATGGGTACACCCGCACTCGCGGAACCTCCAGCGTTCGCAGCGGACAAGATCGAAGCCTTTGACGGACGAACCTGGGGCGGATTGACTCTTGGCGTCACCACACAGGATGGCGTAAAACAGCAGTTCAGGAACGGTCGCGGCGATTTCTCCACTTCGGTAGAGGTGAAACAGGAAAAGGAAAACACGGTTCCTTACCGGGTGAGCGCGCTCTATATTAACAAAGAGAAGAACGCAACACTCG
>JAZKEA010000438.1:6536-9604 GCA_040387315.1 Armatimonadota bacterium
GCGACACTCGACGGCATCTGCATCCGCTACAAGAGTGAGGACGATGGTATCGCTCTCTCCAGGCTTGAGACGGCACTTGGCGGACCGGGGGAAGCCCGGTATGCAGAGCATCGGTTCGAGGACTGGAAGATCATCGCTTATCCAAAGCGCGGCATTCTCCTTTTCGTGCTCAAAGATCGCGTCAATATGATCCTTTTTGGCTTAGCGGATCGGGTTGCGAACACGTACACGATGCTGAGTGAGACTGCCGGGGAGATTGAGGACTACGAAGATCAGTTCCGGGACCGAGAGCGTGTTCTGGTTTTCGCGGATACGGATGTCTCGTTCGATCTTAAAGATATTCGCCTTAAGAATAAGTCCCGCGAGGAGCGTGATATTGAGCGAGATCTGCGCCGCGCCTCATCCAGCCGCTACCTGCGCTACAATTCGGGAGCATCTACCAGCGGAACGTATCGGGTATCCGTGAGCGCTCGTTACGACAAAAATAAGGACAAGGACGGAACGGTTACCGCCAGCCTGAGCGGAGATGGACCGTTTGGTCCCCTGTCCGCCAGCAAAAGTGCGACGTTTCGCATGTACAAAGGTGACGATGATGCGCATCTGGAAGATACGCGCTATGACCGCGCCATCACGGAAGCCATGCGGGATGTCGAAAACGATATGATCCGCCAGGTCGAACGGCAGCAGCCACCGCCGGTTCAAAGCGTTCGCCGCGCTGACTGGGCAAAGGTGATCGATAAGTACCGTTTTCACTCCAAAGTTAGTGGTGAGCCTCTGGTAGATTGACCATGAAATTACCGTGACCCGGAAGGCTTGAAGCGATCCGCGTAAATCGTCTTCATTGTGTTGAGGTCGCGGCGCGTCGGGGTGCGAACTTCCGACTTACTGTCGAGAAGACGACCAAACGGCGAGACTGTTATAACCCGGACTGATGCGCCGTACATCAGATCTTTGGCATTGTCGCTATGGCCGTTGATGCCGAGGGCATGCCCCCATTCATGTGCGGCGACATCACTCAGATTTTCAAGCGTTGTCCTGCCACCCGTCGCAAGCGTCATTTGCGCGGAATGCAGCCACCGCCCGCTGGATAGACTTCGGGTCAGGCCGACCGTGGATTTACTTGGCGGAACGTAGGCGCCAGGAATAAAGCGGACGGCTACATCTGCCTTCGATGCCTCATCCACCACGGTATAGCGCAGGACTCCCCCACTGGCTGTCGTCCAGGAAGAGAAGCCCGCGAGTGCCGCAGTGCGTCGATCCGCCGTATAGGCAGCGCCCGTCTCAAAGTAAACTTGCACGGGAAGGTTTCGCCAGCGGCGAGTCGACTGCATTAACGGTCCACCGATATAGTTGGGCACGAACGGCGGGCCGGTAACCGCGGACGGGGCGTCAGAGGTGACTTTCGAAACTGTTGCGGGCGGTTCCGCCAACCGCATCAAATCGGGTAAGCGGTCACCATATTGACGGTAACCAATAAATAACAGGAGAGCAAGAAGAGGAACGTATCGCATTTGATGATTTCGTAAAAAGTGAGGCAAACAAAGCAAACGACAGCTTCGTTTTGATAGCTGTCCCCCTTAAAATACGGAAATAGGAAACAAATGTTCCATACCCGGCGTTGTGTTTTCCGCGAGCCGTGCTCTGGCACCCCGGTATAGCCAGTATAGGAAGATGCAATACGCGATGACCCAGATGGCGATCTTGTTTTTGACAGTGGTGCATGTAGGAGCAGGACTGCTTTGCTTGGTGCTGGGTCCTGCCGCGTTCATAGCTCCCAAAGGCAGTCAGCGTCATCGGCGAGCAGGTCTCCTCTATCTTCGCCTGATGCTGGTGATGGCATCGAGCGCTTTACTGCTGCTCACGATGCGCTTCAATACCTTCTTTTTCGTACTTGCCGTGTTCAGTTTTTATCTTGCCTTTTCCGGCTACCGCGTGCTTGGGCGCAAGCGTCCGGACCGAGACCAGCAAGCGAAACCTCTGGATTGGTCGGTCGCCCTGCTGGCGATGCTGGTAGGAATCGTCTCGATCAGCTTACATCTGGCAGGCAGGCTAACAGGCGACTCCATCTTCATCTTTTCGATGCTTGGAGGAACAGTCGCTATAGCTACATACGACCTCGTCCGCTTTATTAACCCGGTCAATTCATCGCAGCCTCAGCAGCGCTATGTCTGGCTGTTTGAGCATCTCTCAAAAATGATCGGGTCATACATAGCGGTGGTATCGGCCTTTTCAGCGACCGTGCTCGGGTTTATCCCCGAACCGGCTCGTCAGCTCTGGCCCGTGGCTACAGGAGTGCCGATCATGCTCTCTGTCATCCTCAGCTACCGTCGCAAATTCCGGGAAAACTCCGCCGAATCTTTTCAGCCTCTTCGGAGCCGTCTTCCAGAAGGCTAAAATCCGTAAAGTCGAATCCGGGGCCAACCGTGCAGCCGACCAAAGTATAAGCACCGCTGGATCGCGCCGCCTGCCAGCATCCTGCAGGCACTACCTGTACCGGACGCTGTTCGCTATTGCCCTGAACTGGTCCGAGCACTGCCTGAGTACGCTCGTCCGTAAGAGTATCGAGCCAGAATAGCTCCAGAGGATCGCCTTCGTAGAAATGCCAGACCTCATCGGACGTAACACGGTGCCAGCTGCTGTACTGGCCCTCTATAAGCAGAAAGTAAATGGTGGTGAGGGCAGAACGCACCGGGCGTTCGTCGTTTGGCTGCACTTGCGATACAGAACGATACACCTCACGGTAGTATCCGCCCTCGGGGTGCGGCTGAAGCCCCAGTTCACCAATCAGCAGCGCGGCGCGGTTATCCAAGGTCTTGCTACTCCACCCATGCCCGCTTCGCGCCGCCGCCAAGCATACGCCGAACCTGCTCGATCATCGCTTCATCCGGGTCCACCAGAAGCGGCGACTATATGCGCACCTCGCCTTCCGTGGTATCAATACGCAGATAGAGCGGCGATCCTCCTTCCCGGTTAGCCAGCGTCTCTCGCAGCATTTTAAGCATGTTGCGTGTCGCGCCATCGATACGGATATGAACCGAACGGGGGCGGGCGTCGGCGGCCATCTTCTC
>JAZKEA010000439.1:0-11402 GCA_040387315.1 Armatimonadota bacterium
CGGAGTTACCGCCCGACCCGATGCTGTTGGCGATGCCGCCTGCATAATCGTTGATATCGCAGCCGGAGTCGCCCGCGGTCGCGATGACAGCGCCGGAGCCATAGTTACCGGCGGCGATATAGGGCTGATTACCCGCCGCATTGTTGCCGACCACGTTAATCAGCGTGTTCCCGTTCGGAACTCCGGTACCACGACCGGAGTCACCCCGGTTTGGGCTTGCCTGCTCATTCTGGAGCATCTTGCTGATGTAGAAGTTGGCGTAGTTCTTGTCGCCGAGGTTCGCGATCTCCTGAAAGGTCAGCTTGTACGGCGTGTTCAGGATCGGATGACTTGGCTGGTTGATATTTGGACCGGCGCCCGCGGTACTACCCTCATTGCGAAACTGCAGTTCCTCTAGAAAGAAAGTGCCGCCGGGACGGATGCGCATATTGCCGCAGTCCTCGATCCAGACGATACCGCCGCCATCCACCAGCTTGCGCAGCTTTTCCCGCTCGGCAGGCGTGAAGCTGACATCGCGGTGGTTGGTGATGAAGAGCAGGTCATACTGAAGAAGATCCGCAAGCGAGGTGTTGTTCAGGCTTACTTCCCAGTAGGGAGCCATGTTCTTCGTAATCTTCTGCCCGAGCTGAAATGGGATCAGACCAGAGTTTCGGATCGTCCACCGGGTCAGGATTTCAGAGGTAACGGTTGCCGGTGCAAGCGGGTTAATCAGGTCCCAGTTCTGGGGCTTGACGTCGGTTCGTGCATCCGCGATGTAAAAGACAAAGGGGTCCGGGTTTTCCGCGCCGCCGGGAAATGCCGCCTGCGATGCATCTGTCGCCGTGGATTCGATCAGGAGATTCCCGACCTTGAACTGACGCTTTGAGGTGGAGTAGGTGGTCGAATCAGCGAACGCCGCCCGCGGCGCAATGATGCCACCGACAATGGCAAGCGCCGCCACCGCAGCGGCGATCAAACGCGCGGCCACAAATTTCCCGCTGGATCGGTAAAGCTTCTCGGAAAGTTCGGTCACTTCGCTGTCGCCTCTTGCACACATAATAAAGCGCCTCATACGCTGGAAAACTCTCTTGCTCTCAAGTGCGGCAGGGAACATCCTGTACAGACTTCCTCTGCCGCTTCTAGTCGCGCTCCCCAATGAGCACATTGTCAAATAACGGTGTCACTAAAGCGGCTGAACCGGTCTCTCACCCACATATAGCAGTCCTGGCGCTACCGGCAGATTCGGAGTGATCGGCAGCGGCTCCTCAGGACGGTATGGGTTTGGTCGGATCGGCACATTGGTCAGCCCACGGTACGGCGCGGATGCCCGCGTGTCGTATTCATACACGATACCGTTACCGGTGTCCGGAACGGTGGCGAAAGTGCCCACAGGGAACTGACTGCCGGGCCCGGAAAGCACGGGTGTCGTCGGAGACAGCGGCCCATGGACTGTGGTCGCGGTCCCGCCGTTGGCAGTCGTGCTTCCGTACATTGTGTCGTCAGTCGGCAGTCCTGTCGCTCCCTGGTAGCGCGGCACCCATCCCCATTTTTCCAGCCACGCGGACTGGTCCCCGACTTCGGCCGGAAGGTTCTCCGTTATCGCCCCATAGAGAGTGATACGGATATCCTGCGGCTGCCGGTAGAACGGGAAGTTCGGATAAACGCGGCGATTCTCCAAGGTCGTTGCTGGGGTCGTATCTTCCGGTCGCTTGAAGTTGGATCTCGACGAGTCCGTCTCATCCGGTCCGATATACGCTTCGTATGTGTCTGCCGGGTTCGGGTTCAGCCATGGTCCCGGAATAATAAAGAACGAACCCTCCTGCGCATACATAACGGCCTCGATACGAATATCAAGCGGCGCTATCCCAATCCGGCTCGCGTAGTAGTCCAGAGTTGTGCCGGGGTTACTCGCATCGTATCTGATGTTCAGCAGGTTAGGCGTCCCCAGTTCAAGGTAAGGCGCGGCGGCCGGTGGGAAGTACCCCGCCTGTCCCCCCAAACCATATAGGAAGTTAATCGGCTGTGGAGGCGACTGGAAAGTGAATGTCTGATCGACGTAGACCGGATTTCGGTTGTCGGGGCTGCTCAGTTCCAGGAAATTTCTTCCGTTAAAGCTGAATGGGTTCGTGGTCAGCGTCCCGTTGATACCCATCACGATAGTCGCTTTACCGGCAGTGGGTTCCGCATCCGCCGTTCCGCCAATACCCGCCGTTCCATGGCGGAAAAAGATGGTCGGCTGCGGATAGTTGGTGATCGCACTTGGCGGCGTGTTGTTCGCGTCTACGGGACCACGGTCCATGGCGAAGAAATAGTCGAGATTGTTTGTCGAAAGGGAGAACGCGTGGGTATCCTGCTGCTCACCGTACGCCTGCGAGCCGGTTTTTGTCGCCAGGAACTGGCTGGTATTAACGGTGACGTAATCGCGAGCAAGCAAGGCGATTGAGGACTGCCCTTTAACAACCGGCCCCACCGTTGTCGCATCGTTTACCGGAACATTGTCCCGCAGCAGATTTCCATCGACATATACCGTACCGCCGGAGACGACGGTCAGGTGGCGAACGAAATACTTACCGGACTCAGGATCATAGCCGCCCGCGACCCCGCGAACGCGCACATTGCCTTCCGCGTAGATGACGTAGTTACTGGTGTAATAGTTATCGTCCGCATTACCTGCGATGCCGTCATAGTTCAGCCGAGCCGGGTAACCGGGGAACTTGGCGTCGTCGGGCACATTTTCGCCAGCGCTGTACGTTGGTGCGGTCGCCAGTTGAGGATCGCCCGCGGCGTAGGTATAACGCAACGTCGAGGATCTGTCCCGCATCACGGTTCCATCAGGACGGCGGAAGCGGTAACGGTCTACGAACGAGTTCACCTGATTGACCTGATCCCCGCTTCGCGTCATGACCATGTAGCGCGGCGTCAGCGTGATCGTGATCCCCGGTGGAACGTACACAAAATCTTTTTTCCAGAAGCCTGCTGCTTTACCCGCGCCGGGGTTCAGCCAGTCCGTTCGCAGCGAGTAGGCATTGGTCAGGCTGGAGTAGTTACGCTGGGTATCGTTACGGTTCGCCAGGTAGAGGTTCTCGCCCCAGCCGTTGGCACCAGCGTTCGCCGGGTTCACCGCGACGCCACCGGTATCCGTGGCAGGAAGCGGCACAGCATCACGGGTAAGCGCACGGTAGCGCGTCACGCCGCTTGCGGACTCAGAGTCAAGGAGCGGAGCGCCCGCTCGGGGAACGGACCGCAGGTTAGTATTCAAAGGGTCCGCCGTCGATGCTGTCAGCCCCTGCGTGTCGCTGCCCGCCGGATTATCACGGACCATGCCGTTGTAGGTGCTGAATGACTGCGAGGCGCTGGGATAGACAAATGCCGGAACGCCGTTCAAGGCCGTCTGCAGCGTAACTCGGGCCGGGTTGCCAACTTTCGTGGTCGCCGCGGTGTTTATAACGGCGGCATTCGCATTTCCCGGAATATTCGCAAGCGAGATTAGTCCGGCGACCTGGAGCCCTTCGCCTCTGGCTGGGTTCATGACAAGCCGGTTAACGCCGTAGAACGTCAGTGGGGCGTTGGACCGGATTCCGCCGCCAATATAGTAGGATTCAATGTCGCGGATTTCGGGGGCAGTCGCAGCACGAGCGCCGCCCGCGTTACCAGCCGTCGCGGGGGCGTCGAACACCTGGTTTGCCGCGCCAAGCGTCGCGGTCGTGGGCTTGTTGTCTTTGTTGGTGAAGTAGCGAAGATAATCGGTGATCCCGATCTCTTTGTAGGCTACCAATTCCCGCCGCAGGCTGACAGCCTGGGTATTGTTATAGGTGGTCGGGTCGCCGGGCGTAATAACACCGACACGCCCGATGGACTCCAGCCGGATCAGCTTTCGAGCCGCGGCATCCTCGGAAAGGCCAGCAGGGGCGACAGGAGTAGGCTCAGGCCGATACGTCACCCGGATGAGAGCGCGCCCTCCGGGACTGCCGGGCGTATCGCCGCCGAAGTTAACACGGGTGTATCCGCCGAAATCATCGTTGATATCGTTCGGTGTACCGTTGTTGTTGTAAGCCTGCAGCCAGAAGTAGTCAGGGTCCTGAGCGCTGATGTTCACTTCGGGAACGGGCCGCCAGTCCGCGCCCGCCGCGGAATTGGTCAGCTGCTCATCCATGAACCGAACTCCGGCTTCCGAATAGAAATCAG
This sequence comes from Armatimonadota bacterium, assembly GCA_040387315.1. Lineage (GTDB taxonomy): Bacteria > Armatimonadota > Armatimonadia > Armatimonadales > Armatimonadaceae > JACMJB01. The sequence goes on from JAZKEA010000439.1 coordinate 4,165, forward strand.
CGGCATTACGCCGGGCCGTCTGCTGCGCATTGCGGAGGTTGTTACCGACAAGAGCGACAAAGGCCGCTCCAAGGACCAGCAGAAGAAAGAGAACAATAATAGCGGCGATGAGGGATTGACCTGCCTCGGTACGACGCCGCTGCCGGGGCATCGCGATCTTGAGAGCGCCCCCTCCCTTATTGGTTCCGTTCATCATTTTTGATTCAGTTCTGCTTGGTCTCACGTTATTTCCGTCCCTAAACTTACTTTACAAACAAGGAGGCGCAGCCGCTTCGCTGATGCCGCACACTCATTTATGTTCTTACCGGCCCACGTTGTTGATCTGGATCTTGTCGGCGAGCTGGATGAACTGAGCCTCACCGGACCCGGAGTCATACACACGAGCGCCCACAGTGATCGCCAGCACGGAGCGGGTCGAGTAATCGACTTTGACAACATCCGGTTCCGGAGCCCCCGCAACACGGTTGAAGCTTCCCGGTTCCGCACTTATATTGCTTCTGCCCTCGGCATCCAGCGGGGTGCCGACCGGAACGTCAACCGGTGCGTCCGTGGCGCGGTACTTGCGCGCATAGTTATTCTGCCAGAGGTAAGTAACACGCAGCTCTTTCTGCGCGCCTGTGGCCCCTGTCGTCAGCGCGGGAACGCCGGGAACGCCGGAATTGCTGCCTGGCTGCGTCGCTGGCTGGCTGGCGAAGCGGAGCATATCGGTTGGCGGCAGGTCGTAGTCAAAGTAGTAGCTGGGATTGCTTATCGTAAAATCACGGTACACCGGCGGCGTAATAGCGGCATTCTGGAAGAAGACCGTCTGTGCCATTGTCGGATCGGAGAAAGTCGGAAGCCGGAAGTACGACACGTTTTCGGAGGCCCCACCGGTTGTGTAGGTGGAGGAGGGTCCAAGGACGCGCTCGGTACCGGGGGCAATCAGCAGATGTCCAAAAATCGCTCTTGGCGAGGGAAACTGCCCCGCATCAGGCAGGAGCGTAAGCGCATTGTTAATGGTGCTCTGCAGATAGTAGTTCCGGCCGGGGCTGAATCCGGCATTCTCCACCACCGGCAGCTCGTTCGCCTGCTGATTCGTCAGAAGCCGAATGTTAAGGAAGCCCTGGTTCGCCGGAACCGTCGCGCCGTTGGCATCTACCGTACCGGCATCCGGTCGCCGGGTGTTGATGCGGAACACGGTGGGAATAAGCTCCCCGACATTCACATACGGGCCCGTGCTGTTGGGCACCATAGGAGACGGCACTCCCCCCTTGTCCAGCAACGGTTGACCGGCAGTATCTCCGGCAAGCGGCGGGAACCCCGTCTCAATACGACCCCGCGCCGGGTCTAGAAGGAACGTCAAACCGGGCGTCTTCACGAAAATGCGCTGAGTAGTCGGGCTGATAGAGGTGTAGAAGGTATCCGGGGAAAGCGAGTTCGCGGCGGGCGCCAGCCCGGCCCCCGTAGGCTCCACAACAAGACTTCGCACCCCTGTGGCAGGGTCTGGATCGGATGCGTAAACACGAACGGATAGTTTCCCCGCCGCGGGACCATTTCGAGTCGAACCACGATAAAAGGTAACCGTATACGGGAGCGTCCACTGACTGTACTTGGTGGTGTAGAGGGAGGGCACGGCTCCGGGGGCTTCGCTGGCATCACTGGACAAAAAGCCGGGTGTAGCGGTATCCGCAACCACCGTTGTAGGCGCGAAATTGACCGTGGTAAAAAACGGGTTCTGGATGTTGATGGCGCGGATGTCCGTACGCCGTACCACCAGCAGGTCCAGGTTCTGGTTATCGATTACCGGCTGCGCGGCCCTGGCCCAGTTCTCAGCATAGGTACTGCCGTTAGCCGCACGAAGCTCGGTGTTGTAAAAGAAGTTAGGGTCGTTGAAGCCGCCGGAGTTCGGCGCGGAATTATTGTAATCGTTCGTATTAAAGAGCAGCGGGTCGCGCGATTCGAACTCCGCGCGGTACAGGATGAACGGGTTGAACTCGTTATCCGTCCGCGGAAACTCGTACTGGTTCTCGTAGTAGGCCGGTTTGCCGTCTGCCTGCAGATTTCGCCTAAGCCCGACGAAGTAGCGCACTACGCGCGTGCCGGGGGCCAGCGGAAACCGAACATTGGTACCAACCGACCCGGTCAGTGGATTGATCGTGGAGCCCGTGGTGGGGTCCTCAACCTGATTTTGTGATTTATCCCGTGCCGGCAGGACAAGATCGATCTTCGTAAACAGCAGAGCGGGTGTAAAGGGAGCGGCAGGGTTGACCGTCGCGGTGCCATTCGCGTAATCGAACAAGCTAAACGGCAATCGGTAGTTATCACCGGCCTGGTCTTTTTGCAGCGGCAAATTTACCGGTGTGTTCGTGTTGTCAAAGATATACGCAGCCTGAGACAGTTCACGGCGCAGCAACGCAAGCCCGGTACGCGCGGAATCCTGAGCGGCGCTGATAGCACGGGCCCGACGAGTGAAGTTAAATCCCTGCAGAAGCGGTGCGAACAGAAGCGCCAGGATAATCGTTGTGATGGCGATTACCACCAGCAGTTCGATCAGCGTAAAGGCGTGTCGAATACGCGGCCTGATCGGTTTTCCGCTTCGCTGCAGCACCATCTGTTTTTTGTCGTTCACGTTCATTGCCTGAATTCTTAGTTCTGTCTGCCGTGCCGGTAGAGCGCGTATTTTTGATTAGTAAGCACGAGTGAGATACGTATCCACATCCTGAACACGCCATCCCGAAGACGGGTCGGCATCGTTCGCCCCGCGACCGGAGTTTGTGTCGCGGTAGATGACACGTGTTTTTACCGAAACACCGTAGGCCGTATTATTGACGATCTGCCATCCGGTACCCGGCTTGCGATTCGGCATCAAGTCAGGACCGCCGTTACCACCGACTTCCGCGAAGGAATAATCAACGCCGTTTGCCGTCGTGAAGGGTGTTCCATCTACTCCCGCGAGCGTCACCTGCTGCGGCTGCGTCTGGATGATCCGGTTGCCGCCATTTCCATCGTCAACAACATACCGAAACTGCGCCACAAACGCCTTGTTGTATTCGCTGCGGTTGAAGTAGATGCGCGTCACATTACTGAGCCCGTCGCCCAGTGTAAAGGAACTTGGAGAATCTATCGCCGGAAAAGCGGTGGCAACACCCTGATACCGGGAGTATGCCTTTTGAACCGCTACCGCCCAGTCACCCTCAGCCTTGTAAAGGATACGGATCTGCGAACCCCGTGGCACCCGGCCCGCCAATGTGTTGATATAAATGGTGCCGGAACGATAGGTACCGTTCTGGTCATTATTGATCCAGTAGTCGGCCCCCTGGGTAGTCGCGATGTTCGCGTAATCGGCGCTCTGCAGTTCCCGTCCTGTTTGCAGGTCAATAACGATAAGATCCTGGGTACCGGACCCAAACATGCCGTCGTAAAGCGTATTGTCCGGGTTCGGATCACCGGCTCGCTTCAGGTTAGCGAGCGTCGTACGAACCGTAACTTCATTATTAGCGCCAGGAATACCGGAAGGGACCTCCCGGTCCTCACGCATAATATGCCAGTCCAGGACGGAGTAATCAATGTAGGCGGTAAAGGCCTGCTGCCCACTCGCGTTTCGCTGACCGTAGCTTGCACCGCTGGGATTGAACGCGATCCGCCCGACATTGGCAGAAGTCGCTATACCATTTCCATCAATGAAGTTGGACGAAAGGAGCGCGTACTGATAGGGGTCCGTCGGATCGGTGGGATCCCAGTTGATCGTTCCAGGCGTCCCCGCAGCAGCGGTTACACGGTCGAACAGTCGGTAGACGCGGACACTGCCGGGAAGAACACCGTTGCTATTAGGCGTTACAATCGTCTCCCATTGGTTTCCCAGGGTACCTGTCGCGTTGGGGAAGAGCTGCTTGTCGACGGTACGATAGACACCACCCCCAGCATCATAACTGTAGCTGATCAGATAAACTTTCGCGCTGGTAGTGGGAGGCAGGAAGATGTGCGCCAGTCCTGAGCCGTCATCATCCTCAGAATCATCAGGGTCCAGGAGGTAGGACTGCGCTCCCCGCAGAAAGCCGCGTACCTGACCCGAGTTGTCGGGAGGCGTGGCGCTCGTACCGAAGCTGCGATAAGGGGCGGTGATTTCCTGCAGCGGCGCGCTGTACACGCGCAAGTAGTTAATGGCGGTTGAATCAATCGTGGAAGAGCTTCCCGCTGCGGGGCTCACGAACATCGGGCCAAACTTAACCAGATAAATAGAGGCATTGCCAAAATCATCCGTGATAACCGGTGGCGGGACCTTCACGACTTCGCCATCGATAAACCGAAACTTGTTGACGTCCGTGTAATACGGGTTTACGGGCGTGTTTGGCGCGGGCTTGTACGGGGCGAGGCTGTCGGAATCTTCCTGTGCATCGAAGACGCGATTCCCGTTGTTGTCAAAAAAGGCAAGCAGAACGCCCTGCGGCAAGTTCTGAGCATCCGCCTTTAGCTGCTCCGCCTGCTGGTTCGCAAGCTGGACCGCAAGCGTCCGGGTCTCTGTCGTTCGCAGTGTGCTGAGACCGATAGGGAAGATGCGAATGATAGTACCAAGCCCGATGAGCAGGATCACCAGAATGACCATCACCTCAATAAGCGAAGCGCCGCGCTGCGTCATCGCGCCGCGTGACCCGCTCTGAAAAGCTGCCTTTACCGGAATCTGTTTCATTAGTACGTGCCGCCCTGCTTAGTCCCGCTGCCACTCAGTTTAAAGATAAATATTCACACACAAAACGGGCCTGCCGCCGCGCTGCCTTAGCGGACTGATGCTCTGGATTCGAGCAGGATTCCGCGGAGTGCGCCCGCTACAGCAGGCCCGAAACCAACCAGAAAATCGAAGTTGACGTGCGGAGTGCGAACCCTCGGCACACCTGCTCAACTACCTTTTCGACGCGGCGCTCGCCTCGTTTGTTCCCTGGCACCCTAGACTGCGTTAGTCAGTTGGCAGGAGTTCAAAGGTGTCGAAGTCGTACTGCTGGCCCGCATGGATTTGGCCGGGAGTTGTGGCGCGCAGTTTCGCGATGTCCACAACCTTGGCATTCCCACTCAGGAACAGGACAATCGCCTTGCCGCTGGCTTCGGTGTGATAGGGGCACATGGTGATATAGGTATCCGTACCGGGATCTTTCCAGAAAAGCTGATTTCGGTAGGAAGTAGCATTGAACAGCGCTGTATAGTTTTGCGTCGCGGGATCGAGGATAGGCTGCCACAGTCGCGCGTACCGAGCGAGATAATTACCCTGGTTCAGTCTATTTCCTGAGCCATTGTTAACCACTTCAGGACTGGCATCATAGCTGTTGTACTGGTAGCTGTCGAAGGCAACAGGCGTGGTGCTCTTCGGCAGCGCGGTATTCTGACGGCTCACCCGAGCCACACCCGCGTCCGAGGAACGGTCATGCTCCGTGTTGTTAGGACAGTGGAACGACGCCAGTGATTTTGCGTAGGCAGGAAAAAGGGCGTTTTTGTAGTTGGCTTTTGCCGTATTCGCCGGGGTTCCCGGATTATTGTCCGGTGCGGTGTTCAACAGCCCTGCCACCTCATCTGGCGTAATAGCTGGTCCCGCCCCGTTGTTAGTGGTCAAATTTCCGTTGGCATCAATGGCGGGACCAAACAGGTAATCCGGGTAGCGGCGCTTGTCCAGTTCGTACTGCCGAACCTGGAAATACATCTCGCGCATATTATTGATACAGCTTGCCTGCCGCGCGCTCTCGCGCACTCTTCCAAAAACAGGAAACAGGAAGGCGGCGAGAATCGCTATTATGGCGATCACGACGAGCAGTTCGATGAGCGAAAAGGCGGCGCGGTGGGCAGGAATCGCCTTTGTCCGAACCGTAAGCGGCAGAGTCTTCGTCGTTGATGTCATGAAATACCTCAGGAACTCCTCACTCAGTCGAAAGCAGTCGGTGAAGGTGCGGCAAATGCCATATACCTCGGAGTATTATACTCCTGTCCGATTTGACGATGCAACCGGGCCGCTTGTTCCGATACGTTCCGGAAACAGCAGTCCTCATTGACGACGCCCCGGCGAGACGGGTATCATCGAGACGGATTCAAGGTGTCCGGGCAGCACGGTGACACAGCAAATCGACACAGCGGAAACGACAGAAAAATCAATAAAGGCGGTGGATCTGGCATGGGTAAGCAGGTTAAGAAAGAAAACGGCGGCGGTCCCGCCGCCGCAGGAAATGTCGCTAAGGGATTGCTGATCGGAGGGGCTGCCATTGGTGTGGCGGCGATCGCCAACGCTTTTATCTTTTATAAGACCCCGCCCCTGACATCAAAGCTTCCCGGCGGGGAGATTCGCTACTGGCCCACGCCCGAGGGAGATGTTTTCTACAAGAAAGCGGGAGACGGTCCCCCGCTGCTCCTGGTTCATGGCATCGGCGCGGGCTGTTCCTCCTATGAGTTCCGACATGTCTTCGAGACGCTTTCAGAGCACCACACGGTGTATGCGCTGGATCTTCTCGGTTTCGGCAAGTCCGACAAGCCCGCTCTCGCCTATACGCACGAAACATTTATTAATCTGATCGACCAGTTCGCGCGGCAGATCATGCATGTCGGCGGCGGACGCGGCGAGGCGGATGTGATCGCGACCTCGCTTTCCGCCGCGTACGTGATAGCTGTCTCCCAGAAAGACCCTTCTCTGTTCCGACGCCTGGTTCTGATTTGTCCTACGGGAATCGAAGAGTTGGCGAAGCCCGCCGGTCCTGCGGCGAGTGCCGTGCGTGGGCTGTTCAAATCACCGGTTATCGGTTCCACCTTATATAATGTGATCGCGTCGAAACTGGGAATTCGCGGGTACCTGGCCCGTAACATCTATGCGGACCCGTCCAATGTTACGGACGAGGTGGTGGAACAATTCCATACGGCAGCCCATCAGCCGGGCGGAGAAAACGTCCTGCCCTCCTTTATCAGCGGCTTTCTCAACATCAACATCAAGGAAGCCTTCAAAAACGTGGTGGATCTGCCGCTCATCGTTTGGGGCCAGAAGGCGAAGGAGACGCCTGTCTCGCAGGCAGAGGCATTCCTTATCGCAAACCCGAATGCGAAGCTTGAAGTCATTCAGGATGCGGGCCTTCTCCCCCACGAGGAGCAGCCGGAAGCGTTCCTTGCGGCGGTGCGCCCCTTTCTCAGGGACGATGAGGCGATTTCACCGGGAACTAAGCTTTCTACTTCAAACGTCCAATAACAGTGTTGAGCGCACCTTGTGCTGCCAGCGGCGTGTACACGCCGCTGGCATC
>JAZKEA010000440.1:0-1423 GCA_040387315.1 Armatimonadota bacterium
GGGAAGGCTTCCGCTCCATCACCGCCAACGGCCTTCCGAACCATCCCACCGGACAGTTTCCGAACCAGGGAAATCCCAAGAGTATCGCCCCACAGGACTATCGCTTCCGCCTGCCCTTGCAGCCGACGCCGGGTACACGTCCCTCGCGAGGGCAGATATTTGGCATCGCGGTCAACGGGGTCGTGTTCGATCCCGGCACGGCGGAGCTATGGAACGGCAACTTCCAGTGGCACTATGAAGCGCTTTCAGGTTTTATGGCCGCCCGCGGCAGTTTGGGAGCGGACCAGAACTTCGCGCATGTGCAGCCGAATGGGGCCTACCACTATCACGGTCTTCCCACCGGGTTACTGAAGAAACTGGATTACACCAGAAAGATGGCCCTGGTCGGCTGGGCCGCGGACGGTTACCCGATCTACGGCCCCTACGGCTATACAAATCCGGGGGATTCGAAGAGCCCTCTGAAGCTTCTCAAACCGAGCTACCGCTTGAAGAGCGGGGAGCGATCGGGAGGCGATGGCCCCGGTGGCGCCTATGATGGCTCGTTTCAGCAGGACTATGCCTATGTAAAAGGCGCTGGAGACCTCGATGAATTGAATGGGCGCGTTGGTGTCACGCCGGAATTTCCCAGGGGAACCTTCTACTACGTGCTCAGCGATACCTGGCCGTTCGTTCCGCGGGAGTTCAAGGGAACCCCGGACAGCAGCTTTCAGAAAGGAGGGCCAGGCGGACCTGGCGGACCCGGAGGTCCAGGGGGCGGTAGACCTGGAGGCTTTCCCCATGGACAGGGTGGTCCCGGTGGGTCGGGAGGCTTCCCCGCTGGTCGTGGGTTCGGGCCGCCGCCGGGGCAAGTTCCCAGTTCCCTGCTTGCCGAGTCGCTTGGCCTCACCGAGGTACAGAAGGCCAAACTCGCGCGGCTGGTGAAGGTGGTCGATGCTCTGCGGGCCGAGGGTTTCATCATGGAGGCGCTTCCCAAACTCAAGCTGACCGACGCCCAGTTCGACCGGATCGCCCGTGGTGAGAGGGTACGCACGGTCCTGACCGAAGTGCAGCAGAACATCCTCGATGATAACCGGAGACCGGGGCCTGGGGCGGGTGGTTTCCCTGGTGGACCTGGCGGGCCGCCTCCCGGCGGAGCATAGTATGCCGCGCACTTTATTGGTCTTGATTTTGACGCTCACCCTTTGCCTGACGGCACGCGCCCACGACACTCAGCTCTCCGGCCTGCGATTTATCGTGGGTTCGGGAAGCACTATGGTGAGTGTCATGACGCATCGAACTCAGCTTGCCGGGGCGCAGGCAGGGGTGCCGGGAGTAACGCATTCTGTCACGCACGACACCAAAGCACTCGATCTTGCAATACGGCAGCGGCTGAAGGTGCGCCTTGATGGTGTGCTGTTTACCCCGCAAAAGGTAAGCGTGATCT
>JAZKEA010000440.1:1433-2663 GCA_040387315.1 Armatimonadota bacterium
TTATGTGGCAGTCCCGCTATCCGAGCGAAGCCGCTTCTCTGGAGGTGCTGGCGCGGCTTTACCCGGAAGACCAGACGTCGAAGCTCGTTGTGAGCGTGGTCCGAGAGGGAGTGACGGTACAGGAGACTCTGCTGGATGCCGCTCATCCTGCACTGCTTGCCGATTCGAATGCCTCCTCCCCGATCTCTGTCGCTCTCCGCTATGTTCGCGAGGGGTTGCTGCACATCTTCGGCGGCCCCGATCACATCGCCTTTGTCCTGGGACTCCTTCTGTTCGGCGGAACATTGCGGCAGCTGCTGAAGACGATCACGGCTTTTACGCTGGCCCACAGCATTACCCTGGGTATCGCCGCGACCGGTATTTGGAATCCCTCGCCGCGAATCGTAGAGACTCTCATTGCGCTGTCGATTACCTGTATTGCACTGGAAAACCTGCGTCCCCACCGAACGGAGCAAGACCTGCGTGCTTTCCTAGCGTTCGGCTTCGGGCTGATCCATGGCTTCGGTTTCGCCGGGGCGCTTTCTGAGGTCGGACTGCCGCAGGACACCTTCTGGGCCGCGCTGGCATCTTTCAATATTGGGGTGGAGATGGGGCAGGCCGCGATTGTCCTGGCTGTCGCGCCGCTCATTGCTCGCCTTACCTATCTCCGACCGAAGTCACACCGGTGGATAGTAATACTCGGCTCGCTCGCAGTCGGCCTTGCGGGCTTGTACTGGCTCCTGACCCGTCTGCTGATGCCCTCGTAATCAAACGGCAGGGTTGAAGCGCGAATACTCTGTCGTTCCCACGGAACGCAGTGGGGATGCGCCAGTACGCTCCACTGCCTCGCGAACAGTCACCTCGACCAGACGCTCCGCACCAGGGAAGGCATGGATTCGTGGGTCATCCCAGAGAATACGCGCATCGCCGGAAATATGAAGAAGGTCACCGTTCTGCCAGTTAATGAACAGCAACCCCGCCTTACCCGTCGCGTCGATATTGCCGAGCGTGTTGAACATGGCATTGCCGGAGTAGTCGGGGAAGAGTATTGTACGACCGTCTGGGTCCACACGAACAAAGCCAGGGCTGCCGCCGCGGTGTGAGGCATCCGCGCCGCCCTCTGGGTGGACGCTGGCGATAAAGAACGTGTCTGACTGCTCGATCCAGTCAGCCTGCGCCGAGGTCAGTTTCCTACCGTGGACTGCGACGTTTTCAGTATCCGTTCGCACACTCTCAGCAAGACTTCTGCGC
>JAZKEA010000441.1:0-805 GCA_040387315.1 Armatimonadota bacterium
GAGATAGGTCTCGTTGTATTCGCCCCATTCCAGACTGCGCAGACGCGGGAAAGCATCGGACTCGCTCAGGCAGGCTATGAAATCCTGGGTGTCGTAGCCTGCATCCACATTAAGGTACTCGAGACGACTGTTTGTTGTCTTGAAGAACTCAGTATTCGGTGCCGATGGCACCGTCAGATACCTGAGCGCCGGAGATAGCCTCAGGAGGTGTGCTATCTGCCCGTTCTCCTCGTATGTCTCACCGATTATGGAGCGGTTGTGGTCAGACGGGTCTGTTCGCTGAACGTGGAAGGTTTCCAGTCGCGGAAATACAGTCTCGTGCTGGAACAAAGTACCGAGATCCCATGCCCTTGTCCCGTTCGCACCCTCGTCAGGACCTCGCAGAGTCAGGGATCGGAGATTCTTCGAGATCGGAGGTTTTGCCAGAGTCTGCAGGAGGTCGGTGTAGCAATCATCGAAAGGATTTCCGTAAAAGTCGAGATGCGCATCATCGCCGACAACGGTGACGGATAAGTACGTGAGATACGGCCCAGGTAAATCGGCATCGTTACCAGATGCGATCCGATTCCGCAGAGCATCGAGTTCGGACAGCAGGTAAGACATTACTAAACGACCTTATGGCTTTGCACTTGATTTGCTCGCGGGCCGTTTCTCATTTAGCGTATCGTGGATCGCCGATAGGAGAGAACGCTCTCCGGGAACGTCGGCGTCGAGCGACCAGATCATGACCCCGGCGAGACCCTGATCGAGCACCATTTTCGACTTTGCTTTGATCGTGGGAATGCCGTTGTACCAGACTGTACTT
>JAZKEA010000441.1:815-5467 GCA_040387315.1 Armatimonadota bacterium
CACCTGATCGGTTTTCTCGGCGTTCGGGAAGGACGCTAAAATTGTGGCATACGGATAGTCACGGGTCTTGAAAGCGTCCCCGAAACCGTAGCCGTAAAACGGAACCCCTAAAACGGCTTTTGATTTGGGAAGTCCCCGACCGACCCAGTAATCCACATTGCTTTGCGCGAATTCCAGCGACGAATGCTGACCGGGACGGTTCTTGTCCCACGGTCCGGTGCCGTCGTAGGCCATGATATTGACGAAATCGAACTGCCTGAAGACTGAGGACGGGACTTTGTCGCCGCCATAACCCTTCGACAGCGCCGACGTCAGCAGTTTGCCCTTGGGCTTGAGCGCTCGGGCAAGCTCCTGAATGAACGCGCCGTAATCCTCGTTGATCGACGGTCCCTCGATATCCACATCCAGACCGTCAAATTTGTGCTGAACGACGTAATCGGCGAGTTTTGCGGCAAACGCCGCCCGTTTTTTCTCCCCGATCAGGGCAAAGTACCGCGCCAACAGGGCCTTATCGCCGGACGCCGACCCGCCCCCGATAGAGATCAGGACCTTTACCCCCTTGGCGTGGGCGGCGGCGATCAAGACATCGTTCTGCGTGCTGAAGGAAAGATCACCGGCATCGTTGATCGGGTTCTCGAACGCAATATTGATGTGGGTCAGCTTTTCGTAGGGCAATGTCGCCGAGAACGCCTTTAGGTCGATCCAGTTCGGGACATACGCGATGATCTTCGGTTTGGGTGGCGGTACCGGTTCGGCCCGCACGACAGCGGCAAGGGCAAACACGGCGGCAGCGGCAATCGGAACCGCGAGGATGTTTGAGAGGTAGGGTGGACAATTCGGCAAGAGCGGCTCCCCGGCAACAGCGCCTCGATTACCGTGCAGCGGTGACGGTGGGCGTGTATGATGGTAGATTCGTGAGAAACGCCCGTCTTTCCTGGTATGCCGACGGCGTTCCCGAATGACCGGTCTGTTTGCCGAGCTTTGGGAACTTCACGAGTCGCTGAATTGTTGAGAAAACCGTTATGGCTATCGTTTTCGTCCTTGTCTTGTGTCTGATTGCGGCGTTCTTTTTTTACCTGGTGGGTCCGCGCAGCGCACAGCTGAAACAGATCTTCTCCGATGCGCACCTGATCGAGATCGCGGAGCAGTTGGAAGCGGTCAAGCCACTGGCGGTGCATCTGGCGGAGGTGTCGGAGGCGCCCTTCGCGCTCGAAGACGACCCCCGCGCCTTTATGACAGGCGCGGGTATCGTTCTCTATTACACGATCTCACACGACGATGGTTTATACTTCCATCATTTCTCCCTGAAGGACTCGTACGGAATCACGCCTCATGCCGTCGGAGCAACGCTCGTCGTGTACGTCGCGCGCCTTTTCTCCGTATCCCCCGAGATCCTGACAGTCGAGCGTTCCCAGCAGCAGGTATTCCATGTCTCGTTCAAGCTGAGCGGCGAGGAGCAGAAGGCCTTCGCCCGGACCCCGCTGCACGTGCCGAGCGCGAGAGCCGCACGAACGCTGTTTAACGAGTGCCTGGAGATTCGGCAGAATCTGGTGATTCAGTCGATCTGATCGGGATCCTCCGACGTTTCTTCCGGGGCCTCGGGCCGTCGGCCTCGGGCGGGCCCGGTCTGGGGCAGGTCGTTCTGCAGCGGCAGAATGTCCGCGCTGGTCTGGCTGTCGCCGATCAAATACTTGCCGAAATAGTCCGCCCGCATCCAGAAACAGTACTCGGACATATCCCCGAACCCGTGCCGCTGGCCCGGAAACTGGAAGTAGTCGAAGCGCTTGTTGGCGCGGATGAGCGCGTTCGCGAGACGAATCGTATTGGCGGGGTGGACATTGTTGTCGATGTCGCCCGTCACCAGCATCAGGTGGCCTTTGAGATTTTTCGCCAGGTCTGAGTTCTTCTCGATATTGTAGGAGAACGTGCTTCCGCCGTCCTTATCGAAAACCTCTTTGACGCCGTGATGCGATTCGCTCCACCACCGATTGTAGATGTTGTTCTCGTGGTTGCCGGACTCCGAGAAGGCGACCTTGAAGAAATCCGGATACACGAGCATCGCGGCGGCTGACATAAATCCGCCGCCACTGTGACCAGTGATGCCGACGCGTTCGGTATCGATCCACGGGTATTTCAGGGCAAGCTCCTCGATAGCCCGCTTCTTGTCCGCCAGTCCGTAGTCCCGCAGATTGCCGTAGCCAAAGTTGTGGTACCACTTGGACCGCTGCGGACTGCCGCCCCGGTTGCCCACCTCGATCACGATAAAGCCCATCTGCGCCAGGGCGACATTCGCGCTGCGCGGCGAGAACGTCTTGGAGACGGCCTCGGTCTGCGGACCGGGATACACATACTCGATTACCGGATAGCGCTTCCGCGGATCGAAGTCGAACGGCTTATACATCACCCCATACAGATCGGTGATACCGTCATCGGCCTTGACCCGGAACGGTTCCGGATACTTGAAGCCGTTCTCCAGAAGCGCACTCACATCGGTCGTTTCCAGCGAGGCGAGAAGTGTCCCGTCAGCGTCCCGGAGTTCGGACCGGGGCGCGGAGTTGACTGTGCTGCTGTTGTCGACAAAGTAACGGGCATCATCGTTCATCGACGCGGCATGGTCAGAGGATCCCGCATCGACCATTTTCATGTCGCGACCATCGAGGCCGACGCGGTACAGGTGCGAAAAGTACGGGTCCTCCCCCTTCTCCCGCCCACAGGCAGTGAAGTACAGCACCCGATTCTTGGTATCGATTCCGCTGATGCTCTCACACGTATATTCACCCGACGTCAGCTGTGTTTTGAGCTTGCCATTTGCATCGTAGAGGTAGAAGTGTCCCCAGCCGTCCCGCTCGGACCAGAAGACGATTTCCCTGCCGCCGTTGACCAGCCGAATCGGCTTCATGTCGATATACGTGTTCAGACGCTCCTGGATCAGCGTCGTGACTGCGCCGGTCGCGGTATCGGCGACGCAGACATCCACCTGATGGCGGTCACGGCTCGCGCGGGTGAAGTACAGCTTATCCGACGTGTCGCTCAGCCACTTGCTGACCACCTTGTCCGCTTCCCGCTCGCGGGAAAGCACGCGGTCCGAGGCGATATCGACGGTCTGGTCTTTGAACTTCTCCGCCTTCAGCCGGACCCTGGCCCGCGACACGACATCGAAGACAAACATCTCGGCCTGAGGCTGATTCGCCTCGCCGGGCATCCCGTAACGATAGGTCTCCAGCGTCGGTCGGGGTTCGGAAAGGGAGTTGATGACCCAGAGGTCCGCGACCTTCCGCTCATCGTCCCGCTCCAGGGCGAATTTCCGGGAGTCTTTCGACCACACGATACCGACCGGCGGAACCCGGTAATCCTTGCGGTCCTTCTCCTGCTTCTGGAACTCTTTCTTGCCGTCGTCATCCAGATTGCGGGCAAAGCTGAAGTGCTCTTCACCGTCCTTGGTCAGCTGAACCTCTTTGATCTCTTTGTTGTCTGCCTTCTTCTGGGCGAGGGCGTAGCTCGCGGCGTCCATCATAAAGAGGTTGTGGCCCCGAGCGAAGACAACGGTCTTTTCGTCCGGCGATACGCTCGCCCAGGTCATCTTCTTGAGCGGCGCTTTGAACTCCGGAACCACGGTCAGCTGTTCCGTCTTCAGATCGTACTCGAAGAAAAGGGTACGCGGCGCGGTAGCCGCTTCGGGGGGCGTTGTCGCTTTCTTTTCGGTCTGCTTTTCCTTGTCGTCCGTCTTTTTGTCGTCCGTCTTCTTATCCGTCTGGGTCTCGGTCTTCTGCGTAGTGCCCGTGCCGTCCGTTTTCACTTCGGTTTTCCCATCGGTCTTGACGTCGGTCTTCACCTCGGTCTTCACGTCGGTTTTGACCGTTGTGTCGTCCTTGGTCTCGGTCTTTCCCTGCTGCTTCGCCTTGCTCTTGTCGGTCATGTCATCGGACTTGATCTCTTCTTTGGCGGCTATCTCCTCCACCGTTTTGAACCCGTCCCCGATACGAAGCAGGCCGTCCTTGGGGTACGTCAGCTCGAACTGCACCACGGTGTCGTTCTTGATGAGCTTGATACTGCGGATCGGCAGATGCTGGGCATCGTAGGGCGAAAGCGTGATCCGTGTCAGCATCGCGGCCATGCGCGCGCTGTCGAAGAGCGGTTTCCGGCTCTTTGTCCGGCAGTCGACCAGCCAGTACTTGCGGCCCTCGCGGGTTTCGTACGTGTACCAGAAGCGGTCACCGGACTCCAGCCAGTGCGGGCTTACGCTCGTATCGAAGACAAGCTTACCGACCTTGCGGGACGTCCACTTGGAGGCGAGATCATAATTTGCGGTGCGAACCGGGGTCGTTTCCGCCTTCAGAGGACCGGCAGCGAGGGTAACTCCGGCAAGAAGCAGGGAAACCAGGGAACAAGAGCGCGTGGCGAGAACGAGAATGGGAAACCTCCAGACCGTACAAAGGGAAGCAGGGGAGACGAAAAGAAACGCTCCAAAATCACGGTAATTTCACGAGCGTACTGTCTTACATTTTAACACAACTTCGTCGTGCGGAAAGAATTGCCGGATTGTCCTATGGCCCGCGTAAAAGCCCTTCTGGTGCATCATGGGTCTCGCCCTCTGCTTACCCCTCCCCCCGTTGCCGCTGAGGCGTCAACTTCCCCCTCCCCTCCGAAGGAGA
>JAZKEA010000442.1:0-4343 GCA_040387315.1 Armatimonadota bacterium
AGCTGTCAGAGAACATTTGGTGCAGCGTAGGGTTGACCCCGGTACTCGCAGCCAGATTGAGCGGTTTACCAGGGTGTACAACGCCGCGAAGCACGACATGGATCATCCGGTAAATACTCATATGTTCTCGCTTGAGGATGCTGTTACCGCCTATGTGATATGCCGGAAGCTTGGCGACATTTTGTACCCATTAGTCAGTTTTACTAACGACCTACGGCGCTACGAGAGGCAGTTACCTGTGTCTTGCGTCCGTGGCTAGACGAGTTGCTTGAACATTACCAGCGCGTCCACGTATCCCAGGCGTTGATGCCGAAACGCTCCCGGCAATCGTCCCGCAACCTCGCTGTGCTTTTGCCAGAGATGAATCGCTCCTTCATTTGTCTCAACGACTAGGTTGGACTGCATGGCGCGGAAGCCAATGTCGACGGCTTGCTCCTGTGACTGCTCGCACATCCGGGACCTGATCCCTTTGCCGAGTCTCCGGCGGAACCAGGTACCCCGACGACTGTTGCCAGCAGTGCTTCCTTTCCCTGAATCCAGGCGGCCTCCACAACCTCTTCCTGTTCATTCATGCGTTCTGTAGCCGTCTTTGTAACAGTCCTTCTACAGGAGTTTTTCTATCGTGATCGGTAGGTCACGGACACGCTTGCCCGTTGCGTGGTAGACGGCGTTACTGAGCGCGGCAGCGAATCCCGCAAGACCAATTTCACCAACACCACGAGCGCCAATCTCATTGACAGCCATGTCGGGGTAGTCCAGGAAATGGACGTCGATACGCGGGACATCCGCATGGGTGGGCATCACATAATCGGCGAAATTGCGGTTGACCGGGGCAGCGCTCCGGTGGTCGTAAACGGTTTCCTCGAAAAGGCCCATCCCGATGCCCATGACTGCGGCGCCCTCGATCTGGTTGCGGGCGGTCTTCGGGTTGATGATCTTGCCCCCATCAATGACGGTCACAACGCGGTTCACACGAAGCCGGGCGGTCATCGCTTCCCACGTGACCTCAACGAAGTGCGCGCCGTAAGCATGGCGAGAGACGTCGGCTTTCTTGCCCAGGGTGCCTTCGGATTTCCCATTCCCATGGGCGGAGCGGACGCGTGCCGCAGTGAGCACTTTGCCGAAGGGCATTCCGCTCCCCGGTGACTGGTTCTTGAGGTGAACGACGCCGTCTGTGTAGGAAAGCTCTTCCGGCTTTTTGCCCGAAAGCGTCAGTCCTTTAGAGGCAGACACAATCGACAGCAGTTTTTTGATCGCGTTATCCGACGCAAGAAACGTCGCGGGGATCACCGAGGCGGTTGCCATCGAGCCGCCGTTGAGAGGGCCAGGAGGGAGCGTTGTGTCCCCCAGGACCACCTCGATTTTCTCGACCGGCAGACCGAGTCGTTCCGAGGCGATCTGAGCGAGCATCGTGTAGGTCCCGGTACCAATGTCCTGCGTTCCGCACGCGATACGAACCGTACCATCGTCGCGCAGATCGACGATGACTTCGGCATCAAAGCGCTCCGCCATCCACGCACAGGCGGCCATTCCCCACCCGAGCGTCAGGCCGTCTCTCGTCATCGAACCCACAACAGGATTGCGTTTTGCCCAGCCGAACTTCTCCGCTCCAAGGCGGTAGCACTCCGGCAGGTGACGCGAGGAGAACGGGATGTTCAGCCCCTCATCCATCTTCGGTTCGTTGCGCAGCCGCAGCTCAACCGGGTCCATCTTCAGAAGAACCGCCAGTTCGTCCATCGCAGTTTCGGTGGCGAAAAGACCGGGCACGGCTCCCGGTCCACGCATAGATGTCGGTGTTCCGATGTTGCGCCGCACCAGCCCTTTTGTCACTTTAAGGTTCGGACAGCTGTACAGATATGGCGTCGCCTCGCCGCAGTTCTCCTCGTAATCATCGAGAATCGACGTATGGTTCACGTAATCCTGCTGGGTGGAGGTCAGCCTGCCATCGGGCGCAGCGCTCAGTCGGACGCGCTGCTTTGTCGCGGGACGGT
The DNA here is from genome assembly GCA_040387315.1 of Armatimonadota bacterium. GTDB lineage: Bacteria > Armatimonadota > Armatimonadia > Armatimonadales > Armatimonadaceae > JACMJB01. The sequence continues at coordinate 1,992 of JAZKEA010000442.1, forward strand.
GCCCCGCCGCCTGAAAAACCGTTGCTCGATCCAGAACGAGCTTGATAGGACGATTCAGCGTCCGCGCCGCCGCTCCGGCAAGCGTGCTGTGGGGCCAGGGGAACAGCTTGCCGCCGAAACCGGACCCCAGGAACTTGGAAATGACGCGAATCTGTTCCTGGCCCATGCCGAGCTGCTGAACCATGACATTGCGATGGTTGACCACCCCCTGCGAGGTCTCGTAGATGGTCAGCGTATCGCCATCAGGAACCGCGACGGTCGCATGAAGTTCAATCGCGCTGTGAGTTTCCGGGGGCGTCGTGTATACATGGTCGATCTTAACTGAAGCGGCATCGAACGCCTTTTGTGCGTCCCCGCGCTCGCTGACCACTTTGCCCGGCCCATTGTTTTTCTGGTCTACATTGGGTCTGCCCTCCTCACCCGGCGCGGGCTTTGTGTTGCCGAGTTCGAGGTCCGGATTGACGTCGGGCTTTTCGGTCTTGTAGGTCACCCTGACGGCGCGAGCCGCAGCCTGCGCCTGCTCTAAGGTACTGGCAACCGCAAGGGCGATGTACTGACCATGGTAGCGGACAATATCGTCCTCGAACGGCGGGCGACGCTCATCCAGGTACGCCTCAGAAAATCCCGCCGAGGGCTCCACGCGATACATTTTTTCGATATTGCCCCGGTGCAGAATCGCATGAACACCTGGCATCTTCTCGGCGCTGCCGGTATCGAGTTTCTCGATACGCCCCTTGCCAATAGTGCTGGTGACCGGGAACGCGTACAGCATGCCGGGGAAGTTGTGGTCCGAGGTGTAATCGGCGGTACCCGTGGTCTTCAGAGGACCGTCAATGCGGGGTATGGCGTTGCCAACGGATTTCATGCTTGCTCCTTTGTGACGAGGGTCAGGGCGTGGACGAGGCAGCGTTTGGCGAGTTCCACCTTGAAGCCGTTTTCGGACTGGGGCCGGGCATCTTTTAAAACCGCTTCGGCGGCAGCACGATAAAGGGTCGGGTCAGTAGATTTGCCCTTCAGGAACGCTTCCGCGGCCGATGCCCGCCAGGGGATCGTGCCGACACCCCCCATGGCAATCTGAACACTATCGAACTTCCCATCATTCACGACGGCGATCACCGCCGCAGACGCAAGGGCAAATTCATACGAGGCGCGATCTCGAAGCTTCAGGTACAAGGAGGTCGCACCCGTAGGCATTGCGGGAAGCGTGATATGCGTGATGAGGTCACCGGGCAGAAGAACCGTTTCGCGCTGGGGGGTATTGCCGGGAAGAAGGAAGAATTCGCCGATCGGAACGGTGCGCTCGCCTTTCGGTCCCTGAATCTGGACCGTCGCGCCAAGCGCCATCAGTGCGACATTCTGGTCAGACGGGTTTGAGGCGATGCACTTGTCGCTGGTGCCCAGTATCGCCAGATTACGGTTAAAGCCCTCGATTGCCGAGCAGCCCGATCCGGGTTCGCGCTTGTTGCAGGGCATGGTCACATCGCGGAAGTAGACGCAGCGGGTGCGCTGCAGCAGGTTGCCTGACGTGCTCGCCATATTGCGGATCTGACCGGAGGCTCCCTGAAGAATCGCCTGCGACAGCACGGGGTAGTGTTTGAGGACATCAGGGTGATGGGCGACAACCGAATTTCGCGCGAGCGCCCCAATGCGGAGTCCACCGCCCTCGATCTTCTCGACGCGGTCAAGCGGCAGACGGTTGATGTCCACGACATATTGAGGTCGCTCGACATCCAGCTTCATCAGGTCATAGAGCGTGGTTCCCCCCGCGAGATACCGGACGTCGGCACCCTGCTGGGCGGTTTTGGATTTGGCCCCGGCGGCGATTGCATCCGGTGCGCTTGCGGCACGGGAAAACTCGAAAAGCTCCATGTTAGCTCTTCCCCTTTCGTACCTGCTGAATGGCATCGACAATATTGGCATACGCCCCGCAGCGGCAGATGTTGCCGCTCATCGCTTCTTTGATGTCGGCGTCGTTCGTGCCAATCGGCTCTTTCATCAGCGCGACTGCCGACATGATCTGACCGGACGTGCAGTAGCCGCACTGGTAACCATCGCACTGGACGAAAGCCGCCTGCATGGGGTGCATCTTGTCGGGCGTACCCAGTCCCTCGATGGTGGTGATCTCGCTGCCTTGGCAGGAAAGCGCGACGGACAAGCAGGAGAGCGCCCGCTTGCCGTCGATGTGGACGGTACACGCGCCGCACTGACCATGGTCGCAGCCCTTTTTGGTCCCGGTGAGATGAATGGTCTCGCGGAGGGTATCCAGCAGAGAGGCGCGGGGGTCGATCCGGACCCGCTGCAGAGCGCCATTGATTTTGAGCGTCAGTGGCACCAGGATTTCAGAACCCACAG
>JAZKEA010000443.1:0-1435 GCA_040387315.1 Armatimonadota bacterium
TGATCGGGTCGGCTTCCGGGCCGACGCAGCTTGTAAGGTCTCCAAGGACGGCACAGGCTGACCAGAATTGTCAGCTTGTGTAAGGGTTTCACCATCCCTGCTTCCGTCATCGATTCCGGAAAGACGCTTTTCTGGCGCGTCTTCGTGCGTGAAATGATTAAAGATCAATAGGATAGTAGGTGGCGCCGGTTTTCCGCCGTGGCTGGCATGTCTTTGGCGATGTCATGTCAGGGTTCGGACCTTTCGTGACGGTTTCGAACTATCCAGCCAAGGAGATTCCGATGTCAGGTCAGCGCCCCGATGTGAGCCGTCTGTTCCAGCACTTTGGTCTCGATCCGTCCGAGTACCTCCATTTCTCCGAGCAGCCCAAGTTCGCCACGGCGCTCGCCGCGTCGGTCTCTTCGGGCGGTTCGAGCGGTTCGCAGTCGCGTGCCGCCGATCCTGTCGCCCGGTCCGCGCAGCTGCGCGCCCGGCTGCTGCAGGGCGACTCGCACTGATATGGGGCGATGAGCGGCGGTCGCGGAACGGTCCGCAGACTTGTACCGCTCAGTGGCGTCGTCCAAGCGACCGGCGACACCCGCCCCGGCTGTCGAGGTCGCGCTGCTTTTGCAAATCTGGTTTTCAGTTCAACCGGTCCGTGAGCCGTCATTCGACGGCCCGGGTCCAACTCGATTAAGGAGCAGGAACATGGGTAGCGCAAGACAGGATGTGCAGCGTCTGTTCGGGCACTTTGGCCTCGACCCGGCCGACTACATCGTGAGCTTCGCTCGCACGGCGGACGCTCCCGCAGGTTCGTCCAAGGCGAGCATGGGCAATGCCGGCTCGGATGCCGGTCGCCGCAACCACGGGGATCGCGACCTGTTCGACTATCGCAACTTCGAACTCAGCCGCTAAGACCTCAAGATTCGAGTCCGCGCCGCGCAATGCGGCGCGGGCGTTGTATCCGCCCTGATCCTTTCTGGGGCGTCGGGCGGAACCTTTCCCGCCCCAATTTCGTCACGATCCCATTGCAGAATGACGGTTGGTGCGTGCCTCTGCCCGCGCCGGAAAACCAGTTGGGTCGGGCACTTGAAGCCCTTGTCACACGTTGCGAACAATACGGTACTATCCCGTCGCAAAGTTCCAGACGGCTACGGTCGCTGGACAGGGCGGGAGAGAGAACTCACAAATCTCAACATAGGCTGAAGAGTGGTGACAGAAGAGAAAAAGAAACAAAGAGAAAACTTAAGGAAAACAAAAGGGGGGAAAGTCCTGAAAAGGAAAGTGACCGTTAGAGATAATCTTAAAACGGCGCCAAAAACTTTCCAGAGTGAGGTCACTCATTTTTTGACCCCTCCCTCTCTCTTTGACCCATGCGGCCTTTCTCTCTCCTTTTCCGTCATTCTAAACCTTCTCAAAGATTATCAACATCATATTACTCTCCTATTTCGCTTAA
>JAZKEA010000443.1:1445-2029 GCA_040387315.1 Armatimonadota bacterium
GAGAACAAGAGCAGGGCCGGCGGGTCGGTACCTGTGCCGAATCGGGACGAAGGGGAAGGCTTTGCCTGTCGTGAAGGCGTGGTGTCGACCAGAGGTTGACCAGTCCGGGGCCTTGGCGGCCCAGGGGCACGGCTCAACGTCGTCGGACAAGCGCGAATTGCGTCATCACTTGGCCTTGGAGACCGCGTGTGGCTGACCAGAACCTGTCCGTAAGGTCCGTCGCACCTGCTGGTAACTGGGACGCCCGGGCGGATTCCTACGCGGGGCGCATCGGTCTCGGCAACCGCGTCATCCTCTTCCTGATGATGATCGTTGCGGTCTGTGCCGGTTACGCGATCATCGCGGCACCGCTACCGCTGGGCTGGCAGGTGCTGTTCGGCGTGCTGTGCCTGGTTGCGGCCCTGATCCTCAACCGGATCGAGGGACGCCTGGTGTCGATCGGGCTGATGGCCTTCTCTACGCTTCTCAGCGCGCGTTACATCTACTGGCGCCTGACCGAGTCGCTCGACTACAGCGACCCCCAGTACAACTGGGTCGACATCCTGTTCGCGTACGGCCTGATCGCCGCCGAACTGTATGCATTC
>JAZKEA010000444.1:0-2827 GCA_040387315.1 Armatimonadota bacterium
CCTCAGTGATGAACTTGCCTTCGGTCAAAACGGCAAGGTCTTCCATGATAGCCTTGCGGCGGTCCCCAAAGCCCGGAGCCTTCACCGCGACAACGTTGATGGTTCCGCGAAGCTTGTTGACGACGAGGGTCGCGAGGGCTTCACCGTCCACATCCTCGGCGATAATCAGCAGCGGGCGTCCGCCGCCGCGTACCACCTTCTCCAGAACCGGGATCAGATCGGCGATTGCGCTGATCTTCTTCTCGAACAGGAGGATGAATGGATCTTCGAGGACCGCTTCCATGCGCTCGGCGTCGGTGACCATGTACGGGGAGATGTAGCCCTTGTCGAACTGCATACCCTCGACAAGCTCAAGGCTCGTCGATGTACCCTTGGACTCCTCGACGGTGATAACACCGTCTTTGCCGACTTTGTCCATCGCCTCGGCGACCAGTTCGCCGATGGTCTTGTCGTTGGCGGAGATGGTCGCGACGTTTGTGATCGCTTCCTTGCCCTCGACAGGGATCGCAACCCGCTTGATCTCGGCGACAGCGGCCTCAACGGCCTTGTCGATACCGCGCTTGATCAGCATCGGGTTGGAACCGGCGGCGACATTGCGGAGACCTTCGCGAACGATTGCCTGGGCAAGAACGGTCGCGGTCGTGGTACCGTCACCGGCGACATCGTTGGTCTTGGAGGCGACTTCGCGAACGAGCTGAGCGCCCATGTTCTCGAACTTATCCTCAACCTCGATCTCCTTGGCGATGGTCACGCCGTCGTTGACGATAGTTGGGGAACCGAACTTCTTCTCCAAAACGACGTTGCGTCCCTTAGGACCAAGCGTCACCTTGACGGCATCCGCGAGGATGTTGACACCGCGCTCCAGGCTGCGGCGGGCCTGCTCTTCAAACTGTAATTCTTTGGCTGCCATTTTTGATTAACCTTCCACAACGCCGAGAATATCGTCCTGGCGAAGGATGATAACTTCCTCGCCTCCGACTTTGATCTCTGTTCCGCCGTACTTGCTGTAAACGACCTTGTCGCCGACCTGCACTTCAACAGCGACCGTCGTACCGTTGTCGAGGGTCTTGCCGGGGCCAACGGCCAGTACTTCACCCGTCTGCGGGCGCTCCTTGGCAGAATCAGGAAGGACAATCCCTCCGCGTGATGTCGTTTCGGCCTCGAGCGCCTTGACCACGACGCGGTCACCTAGTGGCTTGAGCATGTTCAAGCAACCTCCAGTTTTAGATTTGAAATAAGCGTAAACAGAATCGCTGGCCGCGATCGCAAAGCATTTAGCACTCTGCCGTCGCGTCTGCCAACCGAGGAAGATGGTATCAGAGCCTGCCTGTGATTTCAACCCTTGACACACAAAAGTTACGAATTTCTCGTAACTTTCGCGTGGTCAATTCAGTCCGCGGAGCGCTTTTTCTTATCCCTGGATAGCCGGGGGGAGGGGGCTGGCGGAGGCGGTGCGCTCGGTTTTGAGCGCCGTTTTAGCCAGGAGACCGGCTTAGTCTGGTCGGGTACCGCGGGAGACTGTGGCACTTCCGGTGCGAGGTCAGCGACGATAGTTTTTGGCGAAAGAGTAACGCCATGGAGGGCTGCAACCGCCTGAACGACCAGATCCGCAAAGGTATCATAACAGGTTGCGCATCCGAGAAGCCCTTCGGTACGCAGCCGCTTTTCGGTCAGTCCGCAGCGGGGACAGGTGCGATTCTCAGGTACGAAAACAGAAGTAGTATCTGGGCTGGCGGGGTTGGTCTCCACGAGGTGACCCAAGTATAGCACAGTCGATCCGAAGGGAACAAATGGAGCGGAAACGTTTAGCGAGGCCGGAAAAGCGGCGATACCATAGGGCGATTGCGATTTCGAGAGGGAAACTAGACGTTAACGCGAAAAACACGGGGGCGATGAAGATGGTAAATGCGTAGGGTCGGCAGCGGCGGAAGCCAGGATCTCCCGGAGGAGCCGGAAACATCCGGAGGGGGCGATGTTCCCGGTGTTGTGATCCGGGCAGGACGAGGATTGTACATCGTTCAGACCGACAGTGGGCGCGTTATTCCCTGCAAACTGCGCGGTAACCTGAAAAAGAACCTGACATATCCCGAAAGTACGAACCGGGCGCACCGGGTCGAGAAGGTCAAGAAGAAGCGCGAAACGGACCCGATGGCGGTCGGCGACCGGGTAGAGATCGTGGTGGATGAGACGGGCCGCGCCGGGGTGATCGAATCGATAATTCCACGCCGCGCCTCTCTGTCACGCCGCTCCGGAAATGAGCGTGAACGCCAAACGCTCGTTGCGAACCTTGAACTCGCGGTTGTGACGTTCGCCATTCGTGAACCCCGCGTGGACCTCTACAAGCTGGACCGCTTTCTGGTCCTCGCCGAGGATGCCGAGCTCGACATCCTGATTGTCCTCAACAAGGCGGAACTTGCCACATTGGAGGAGATCGCGGAGGTCGCCGAGCCCTACCGGCGCATTGGATATCCGGTCGTCGCTACGAGCGCACGCACGGGTATGGGAATCGACGAACTTCGCACCCACCTAAAGGCGAAGATCTCAGCCTTTGCCGGACCGTCCGGTGTCGGCAAATCGTCGCTTTTAAATGCCCTGCAGCCGGGCCTGGCGCTCAAAACAGCGGAGATCGGCAACATCACCTTTAAGGGACGCCACACCACGGTATCCGCGGAATTGCTCCCCCTAACCTTTGGCGGTTGGGTCGCGGACACGCCCGGTCTGCGCCAGATAGAGTTCTGGGATCTGGATGCCGAAGATGTCGGATTCTGTTTCCCTGAAATGGCGCCGCTCATGGGCCAATGCAAGTTTGCGAATTGCCGCCACCGGG
>JAZKEA010000444.1:2848-5833 GCA_040387315.1 Armatimonadota bacterium
TGCCTGATGTACAATAGCCGCATTATGAAACCCGACTTGCTGCCGGACCACAGGACAGCGTCCGACATCGACCGTATCGTTAATCGTGCGCTGAAAGCAGCCCGAGTTCCGGGAGCGGCAATCGCCGTAGTCGCCGGGGATCAGACGTACATCAAGGGCTATGGCGTCAAGGTGACAGGGGAGCCCGACCCGGTTACAGAGAGAACCGTCTTCGCGGTTGCCTCCGTCACCAAAGCGTTTACCACGGCGCTTCTGGCGCTTTTGGTCGGCGAGAACGTTTTGTCGTGGGATGATCCGGTGCGCAAGCATCTTCCCGAGTTTCGGCTCTCCGATCCGCTAGCGGATGCGAATGTTACACTTCGTGACCTCGTCAGCCACCGAACCGGGATGCCGCGACATGACATGCTCTGGTATCGTGCCCCCTGGGATCGCGCGGAATTGATTCGCCGCTTTGCCCATGCCGCGCCGAACAAGGGCTTTCGGGAAACGTACCAGTATCAGAACATCTGCTTTACGGTCGCCGGTGAGGCCGCCGCCCGCGCCGCCGGGGCCGCGTCTTTCGAGGAACTTCTGCAAGACCGCCTGCTGAAGCCACTGCAAATGACGGCGACTACGCTCAGCACGACGGACGCCGAAGTGGACCCCGATCATGCGACGCCGCATCGCCGCGACAAGCAGAAACGGCTGGAAGTGATGCCGTGGCGAAACCTGGATAATGCGGGGCCGTGCGGGTCAGTCAACTCCTGCGCATTGGACATGGTGAACTGGCTGCGATTTCAGCTATCCGGCGGCGTCAACCCGCATACGGGAGAGGCTCTGGTCGCTGCCGAGGCGCTGAAACAGACGCACATTCCCCAGACGGTGATTCCGGAGGAGGAAGAATTTACGCTGCATTACCCGGACTCTGTCCAGCGCAGCTACGGCATGGGGTGGACGATTCTGGATTACCGGGGCGGTCACAAAATGGTGCGCCATGGCGGCGTCCTGGGCGGCTTTCGCGCTCATGTGTCTCTGCTGCCACGCGAGGGAATAGGTGTCGCCGTGATGCTGAACGCCCAGACATGGCTCGCCGAACCGCTTGCCAATAGCCTGATAGATTATCTTGCCGGACTTCCGGAAAAGAATTGGATTGGCGAATACGACGCCCAGAGCAGGAAAGACACGGAGAAGGAAAAGACAAAAAAGAAGGAGAAGGAGGCCGGGCGGCATCGTGGCACCCGACCGTCGCTGAAACTGCCGGAGTACGCCGGAACGTATCAGCACCCTGCTTATGGCGACGTCGCCGTCACATTGTCGGAGACAGGGCGCACTCTCTGCCTCTCCTGGAGCGCCTGGAGCAATTACCCCCTCCGTCACTGGCACCACGATGTGTTCGTCACCGACGACACCGAACCGGATTTTGCCGACCAGGAAGTCGTTTTCGCGTTGAATCCAAAAGGGGAAATCGCAAGCCTGACGCTCTTTGAAAATGTGTTTATGCGTCGTCCCGCGAATACCGGGACATCTGCGTAGGGCGTTAGGTCTAAAACCACGCGGGGCCGCGGGTCCTTTCGGATCCGCGGCCCCTACGCGCCGGTGAGGCTCGCCTTTGGGCATTATTCATGACCACAATAGGCAGAGCCTAAAGAGCTAAAACTAGCCCGCGAGACCCACCGGGAGGTAACTATGATAATTCATGCTATACCACCTCCCCTTTCTCTAAGATGCTTTTATTATAGCACCAAACAAGAGTTTGCGTCAAGCAGGCGGCGTTACGGTTGGGCTGTCCAATTGCACGGTGAACCGCCTATTTGCCACGGGCGAATCGAGCAGCATCAAATCCACGAAATGAACGCCCGTCTCTTCGAGGGGAAGGTTCCGAAGCTCGACAATGACATCGTGGACGGCGAGGGGATCGACAAAACGGGTGGACTCCTGCATGCGCAGCAGCTCGCGTCCGCTCGGCGCGGTAATCCGGAACGTAAACGGCCAGGTGCCCCGTCCGCTGGTCAGCGAGGCCATAAGAAACATGCGGGGATGAACGGCGGGGATCTGGGGAGCAACGATGCTGTTGAAGAGTCCGACGAGGGTCTTGTTTCCGGTTCGCTTGTCCTCAACCACGACATCACAGATTACGAGCGCCACGCAGATCGGGCGTTCCAGGGGCGTGTCCTGTGGAAGCCGGTCATCGTCGGAAAAGGGCATGGCTCATCGTACCATGCCCTTCCCGCCGCAGATTATGCTTTTCCGATGCCGTCGTTAACGACGGTGGACGGTTTCGTGGCGCTGCCGTTAGAGGCTTCTACGATCGGGGCCGGTACCGATACGGCATCCGAACCGGGAGCCTGTACGAAGCGGTCGATGGCGCCGTTCATCATCTCGCGCATCGGCTGCGGCAGATTGGCAAGCGCACCCTCGAACAGTGCGCTCGTGCTCTGGCCTTTCAGGAACGATTCGCTCATCTTCTTGACCGATTCCGGATCGCCCCAGATCGTCATGTTGGCGCTGGCAAATGCCTTGCCCATCGCCTCCGCTGCGGCTATCCGCGCGTCCTTGTCTGCCTCGATAACCATTCGCGCGATCTCCAGCTGTACGGAGATACTGGAGTGGGAAGACCGGGCCTCCAGTTCCGCCTGAAGTACCTCGATACGCTGCCGCTCAATAACGACCCGCTCGGCTTCGACCGCGACCGGGACCATCTCCTTTGCCTGCTCTCCCTGCGCTTCGAGCTCTTTGGACTCCTTGTCGGCACGAGCCCGCAGGAGCATCGCCTCGGCGCTCTTAACGGCTGCCGTCTTATCCGCATCGGCGGCTTTTTCGCGGGTATAGGCTTCGGCATCAGCGCGGGCACGCTCCTCCAGAAGCAGCTGCTGTGTCTGTGTCTCCTTCTGGATGATCTCCTGCCGCTGACGTCGGTGGGCTTCCGCAACGACGCGGGTGGTTTCGACGGCCTGAGTGGCCGCCTCTCGCTCATTCTCGGCAGCAAGTTTCAACGACTCGGCGACT
>JAZKEA010000445.1:0-2933 GCA_040387315.1 Armatimonadota bacterium
ATTAAGGGTGCCTGGCTATCGACAGGAAGCGGTTCTGCGCCCCCACCGCTGACACTGCCCCATCCAGAAATACGCTCAGTGGAGCCGTCCGCATAGATGATTACTGTATTTCCGATGGTGTCCCACGAGATTGAGGCCGGAAGACCAGGGTCCGGCCCGGTAATCTGTCCCTGGCCTGACCCATCTGAGCTGTAGCGGTAATCCGATTTGTAACCATCCGACGACGAGAAACGGGCACCGCCGCTGCCGTCGGCGCGGAAGACGCCGGAACCCTCGCTCCAGTCCTGGTTTACAGCATCCGTTCGTGACGACCAGGAAAAGTCGCCTTCCGCAGACCAGTTGGACTCGCCTTTGTCTTTCGCTCCGTCTGCGTACACGTTCTCGTAGCGCGAACTTCCACTGTAGTCCGCATTTGTAACGTTTTCTGAAAACCCGTTTGAGCCTGCGAGATAGCCTCTGGTAAATTCATAGCGGGAGGTGTACTTCTGCGGAAACGTTTCCCAGTCGACAGGGTAGATCGTAGAAATAGAACCGGCGGCCCTTTCTTTTCCCTGGTCTTCATACAGGAGATAGGTGCTGGCGCTCCCCGTTTCCTCCATCTGGACCCACAAACCGAGGTAATCGTCGAAGTAGAACGTGGGCGGTGGCTCGGTGGGCATATCGGGCGGCGGAAGGGTGCCGTCCGGTGCAGGGTCGGTTCCGGTGCTTCCATTGCCCCCCTCATGGCCTCGCCCTACACGACTTACACGGCGTGAGGCTGGTGATGCTGACGCAACATTTCGCAGGAACGCCCCGAGTAATGGGATCGGGGGCGCTGAGCCGGGTGTGGCCGCATCCTCAGATGTATTCGAGCCTGTGCCCGCATCCGACGCAGCGCCTGCATAATAACCGTTCCGCGCGTGGGCGAAGGAATCAGACTGATAGGCAGACTGAATCACGCCACGTACCGCCACATCGTGCAGACCGAGAACCTTTGCGCGTGTGGTCTGTGTGGGAGATGCCTTGCCCGGACTCGATCCCCCACCGCCACAGCCCGACACAGCCGCCGCGAGGCCAATGCTGCCACGGAGGACCGTGGCAGCGAAACGGCGTCGCGTCATTGATTTTCGATTTGTTACCACACTCATCGCTCTCCCTTCGTGCGGAACGCCGGTGTTTTCGTTGGGCCAGGTTGCTTTCCGGCTATTATACAGGAATAAAGGCTGGAGAATGCGCAGGTAGTTTAAGGAGATTTACCGCTGCGGACCTTCGGGCATGATTTCACGGTTCTCCCGCAGCGCGAGCGGCACATCATCATTCGTATCGGCCTCCGCGGCGCGGCGCTTGGCGGCGTCCAGCACTTCAGGCGGGGTTGTGAACCAGACTCCCACGAGGAATACCGTCAGGGAGCCAATCAGCGCAAACCAGGTGAAGGAGATCGTCGGAAGCCACGATGGGTGCGCAATGGTAATCCCTAACGGTTCCAGCACCTTTATGTGCAGGTCGCCGAGAAAAGCGGTAGTCACTAGGCCGACCGCAATTGCGATCAGATTCCCGTTGTCCGATCCACGATTTCGCGTGAACATCCCCAGAAGGAACACGCCGAGCATCGGGCCGACAATGTAGCTCGCAATTCCCAGCACAACGGGAATAATGCGGATGTTCGGGTCTTTGACCTTCATGTAGGCGAAGATGCCCGCGATCAGGATCATCAGGACCGCGAAAACCCCGGTGAAGAATCGAGCGCCGTTAAGTCCCTGCTCTTCGGTATAGCCACCGCGCTTCTGGAGATAGGGAACGTACCAGTCGTTCGTCGCGCTGGTCGCGAGAGCATTCAGCGCCGCCGAGAGCGAACCCATCGCGGTAGCGAAAACACCGGCAAGAACCAGCCCCCGAACACCGGTCGGCAGAACATTTAGAATATAGCTGCCGAAAATATCCGCGTTTGCGGCGGGTTTATAGGTGGGGTCCTGCTGGTAGTAGACGTAGAGCAAAATCCCGATAAAGGTGAAGATCGCCGCGATGGGGACATCCATGAAGGCGGCGGTCAGCAGACTGCGTTTCGCCTTTTGATGTGTCTCTGCGGTGAGCATGCGCTGAACCATATCCTGGTCCGTCCCAAACATCGCCATGTTCAGCATCGTGGCCCCAAAGAGCGCACTGAAGATCGTGTAATCGCCGGTAAATATCAGGTTGAGATAATCTCCGAAGCCCATCGGCCCGGTATGGTTATTTGTCTTCTGCCAGTCCGCGACAAGATGCGGTTCGAACCCGGTGACGAAGTAACCCTCATGGGTCGTCATTGCCGGAACCGCCTTCACCAGTGCATCAATGCCGCCGATCTGGGAGAGCAAAATGCCGATGGCGACCAGCGCACTGCCGAACATCAGGCAGGCCTGGACAACATCGGTCCAGATAACCGCTTTGATCCCGCCTTTCGCCGTGTAGATCACAGTGAAGAGCGTCAGCACGAAAATCGCCGTGATGTAGGGCCAGACGCTGGTGACCGCCTGCTGCGAAAACGGGACCGGCTGCCCGCCATTGGTAAACAGCTTCCAGGCCAGCACCATAACAAGAGACGGGATGAAAAGCCGGGTTCCGGATGCCAGAGTCCGCATCACGAGGAACAGAGCAGAGACGAAACGCTTGGTGCGCGGTCCAAAGCGAATCGCCAGATAATCGTAGACGGTATAAACTTTATAATCGTAGTAGGGCTTCAGGAAAACCGTTCCCACCACATAGCGACCGATAATAACGCCAAGCGTAAGCTGGACATAGGCCAGGCTGCGCTTTTCAAAACCCTCTCCCGGAGCCCCAAGAAAGGTAGCCGCACTCGTTTCCGCCGCGATAATAGAGGCCATTACCGCCCACCACGGTATCTGGCGTCCCCCGAGCGCGAAGTCCTTCAGACTCTTTTCACGGCGCCCCATATACAGACCAATCGCGGAGATCGC
>JAZKEA010000445.1:2943-3395 GCA_040387315.1 Armatimonadota bacterium
GCAGAATTATACAGTCTCCTCGTTGGCGCATAGTCGCGGAATCGGGCTGCGTCGTATGCCAATAGGTCACCTGTCAGGGATTTCCCGTCAGAGATAGTCGTTTTGCCTGGCAGACAGCGCGATAGCTGTCCCCTACTATATGCAAAGCTGCCTCGAATTCGCCGATGCACAACCAGCCTGCTCATAAGATTGAGCAGGCTTCTTTGTCTGTCATCGGTTTTGGCATGCTCAGCAGGACAATTCTATACGTTTACAATCAGTACGCGGTAAAATTGACACGTATAATTACCGGGAGAGGATTTTCATTGACCAGAGGGCGTACTCAAGGTGCAGTCATTGTCCTATAGAAGAAACAGCCGATTGCAAAAACTGGGGTTTATCACCGTGATGCTGATCAGTGTCTCGGCGGCATCCTGCGACGGTGACCTTCCCACGTCGGCGCTCTCATCTTC
>JAZKEA010000446.1:0-3347 GCA_040387315.1 Armatimonadota bacterium
CGGATTAGCTGAAAGGGCCGCACACGAATCGCCGAGGGAAGATAGGGGCAGATAAAGAGGATGTGAGGCGACTCGGAGGGTCCACTCACGTTGTCATCGACTCCTGAGCCATCTCCGTATCAGAGGACAAAATGCCCAGCTCCCGGTAAACGTGAAGCAGCTCTTGTGCCGCTAGATTCAGCGAATATCGCTGTAGCGCAAGATCGCGCGCGGCATGTCCGAGTCGTTCTGCAAAGGGTGGAGACGTCAGCACCTGTTTTATAGCTTCCGCAAAGGCTGCAGGGTCATCCGCGAGCAGTATATTCTCTCCCGGTGTGACGGCGATTCCTTCGGCTCCCAGCGTCGTGGAAACAATCGGCAGCCCCATCGCCATCGCATTCAAAATCTTTACGCGCATACCGCTCCCCGCCCGAAGTGGAACGACAAAGACGCTGCAGCCGGACATATAAGGCCGGACATCGGGAACGGTACCTGTTACGTCAACAGACTCAGGCTGCGCCGCAGCCAGAGCACGAACACGGGGCGCTGGCTTGCTGCCCACTATCTGAAACCGGGCGTAGGGTAGGTCCTTGCGCACGAGAGGCAGTATCTCGGCGCAGAACCATTGTACGGCATCGACATTCGGCGGCCAGTACATGGTGCCGACCGAGAGCATAGGGCCAGATGGATACCTCGCGGGTTTTGTGGGCGTAAAATACTCCGTATCTACCCCGATAGGTGTCACACGCGCTTTTTCGGCAGCCGCCTCCCGTCCCAGAAGTTCGGTCACGACGTCCGCGTCCGTTTGGGAGACAACGAGTACGCGGTCAGCACGTTGACAGGCAGACTGCTCGAACCTTTTCAACCGGGGCAAATCCCACCGAGCGGCCCATTGCAATAGTGAGAACGATTTTGGCTCGATCTGAGCGATCGTCTGCAGGATCTGGTGCTCGATATTATGCTGGTCTAACACTACTTTTGCGTCCGCGAAAGCAGGAGAGCCACTCGGCGGCACAAACGCCATCATCTGAAGGTGATCGACATGAACGGCGGCGAAGCGATGGGAGGCAAGTGCGCCGCGAACCGCATTATGCATAGCGGAACTTCTATCACGTGCGATTACCAGAGAACATCCCGTTCCCACAGCGTGAAAGAAAGCACTTACATCACGCCATCGGTTGTGCTGCAGCAGGATCGTTTGGATTCCCCCGGTACAGAATGGTTCAAGAGCGGCGACGTTTCTCTTTTCGCCATCACTGCGGATAAAAGCGAGCATAGTGACATCGAAATGTGACTTTAGCAGACGAAGCGCCTGATATGACTTTATCTGCCCTCCACCCTCCAGCGGCCAGGGAAGCAGATGCGCCAAGAACAACAGCTTAGGCTTCGGAGATGCGCTCATTTATCGCTCTGCGCCTCCCGAATAACGTGCGTAAGTGCGGTCACGTACCGACGGAGCGAATGTCGCGTTTGGGCAGCGAGGCGGGCTTTGTTTCCGAGACGAATTGCCTCGCTCGGGTTGTCGTGAAGACACTGGATAGCATCCGCTAATGCCTTTGGATTCCCAGCAGGTACAAGACGCCCGGTCTCACCGTCATGCAGATAGCCGCTCAGTCCCGGTGTCTCGGTCAGAAGAGTGGCTTTCCCCATCGACATCGCTTCCAGAAGCCCATTTGCGCCTGCAGCAAAGGGAACCTCAGCCTCCAAAGGCACAACCTCTACAGAGGCGCGTTCATAAAGCGTCCGCAAATCCCCGTAAGACAAGTCACGCAGGACGGTAACGTTTGCCGGCAGAGTCTCGCGGATCTGTTTCCGGGCTGCCCAGGCACTTCCAGCGACCACCATAAAAGGGACTGAATTCATCTCTCGCGCAGCCGCAAAAAGAGTGGCATAATCGCGATGCTCCTGACCTACGCTGAGGACCATTCGCTCAGGACTGTGGGCAGCGCGTGCCCCCTGGGGGGTCCAGAAGTCGGTGTCGACGCTGTCAGGCAGAAGCACCGTCTGTTCCTCTGGATACCCTGCCTCGCTTCGAAGGTAATTTTCCTGAGGCTCCGACAGCACCACGATGCGTGAAAATGCATTCAGCCAGGAGGTTCGTTTTTGGAGCCCCTTCTTTTTTGCGGACGTGAGATGATGGGCCACCAGAACATGCGGTGTCCTGACGCTTCGTGCCCTCAGGAGAAGAGCAAGCGGCAGACCGACTTTCTCAGAAAGCGAAATATAAACGCTGACGCTTTGATGACGGCGAAAGGCAGCAATTGCCTGCCGAAGATCACAGGTAGTGCTGTGCTCAAGCAAAGAAACAAAATCTTTTCCTTTTGCGGGAGGGCAGAGCAGCGGCGCATCGCCGAGAGCCTCGGACAGCAGCGTAAAGTCAGCAAGGGGAGCGCATACCTCCGCCGGTGGATGACTGGAGGTAAGAATCAGCGGCGCTCCGGCAGCCTTTACTGCATTCTTCATTTCGCAAGCCCACGATACGCAGGGAGTTCCAGAGTCTGCCGTGCTATCTCGGGCCACGCGAACACGGTTTCCGAAAGCCGCAACGCTCCTTGTGAGAGACGTGCTCGCAGGTCAGCATCCTCGACCACTCGGCGGGTAGCGGCGATAAACGACGCTTCGTCTCCGATGGGCGCGAGGACAAGGTTTTGTCCGTCCTGAAACTCGCTTGATAGATTGACTGGTTCCGCGGTAGTTACCACGGGAAGTCCATGGGCAAATGCCGCCATCAAGGAGCTTCGTCCGGTACTGGCTCCGGTTGCGAAGGGCAGAAGCGCTGCATCCGCTCTCCAGAGTTCACGTGATACCTCGGGACCCGGAAGTTCCCCAAGGAACTCTACGCGGTCACTTACCCCCAGGCGATGGGCAAGGTCAAGGAGTTCGGCATGATAACCGACATCCCGTATACCACCGATGATTTTAAGAGATGCCACTTTTTCAGGGAGTGCCGCGACCGTCCTGAGAAGCAGTTCGATGCCACGTCCCCGCCAGACGAAGCCAAAATAGACAAGGCGCAGTGGGGAATTTTCACGGTGAGACCTTTCCACCGCCAGCTCTGATTCGGCGGGCTCGACTCCGGTACCAACGGGAATCCGCCGCACTTTCCGCGCAATGCTGGGAAGTCGCGCTAAAGCCCGCTCCTGCCGAGACGAACAGACAACAATGGTTTTGCTGTGCAGAAGCAGCGGGGCAAGACCCGCTCGATGCGCTCTTCCCCAGCCTGCCGGACCCTCCAGGGAATGAAACGTGGTCACGAGCGGTATCCCAAGGCTCCGCAACAGTTCCGGCAGCAAAACGGTGACAGCGGAACTCTGGTCAAAAAGAGCACGCTCATACTGCAGGTGCACAACCGCAGGTCGGGCCGCCCG
>JAZKEA010000446.1:3357-4781 GCA_040387315.1 Armatimonadota bacterium
CGTACCAGGTCACGGATTCCGACACGATCCCAGCCGGAAATGATTGGGTAGATGCCCGGAGCAGGCGCTGTCTCTCCCGTGCGAGTCCAGACGGCAACAGACGCCCCTTGCAGAACCAGGTGATGCGCAAGTCGCTCCGTATAGTCCGCCACGCCACAGACGCGCGGCGGAAACGACCCGGCGATCAAAAGGATGCCACTCATACAGGGGCACGTCCTGCGGTCTTCCAGACAGCCACGGTTTCTTCAGCCATACGGCGGCAGGTATATTGCCGCGCCCTCTCCTGACCGGCAAGCACTCGTATTTTCCGCGCTTCCGGCGACTCGTTTAAAAGAAAGGCCAGAGCCCCTGCGAGTTCAGCGGGATTGTCCGGGTCGAAGTAGAGCGGAGCATCCCCGAGTACTTCAGGCATAACCGGGGCGCGTGACGATGCCACAGGACAGCCGGACTGCATCGCCTCCAGCGGGGGCAAGCCAAACCCTTCCCGTAGAGAGGGCCATGCGAACACCCCTGCCGACGCGTACGCGTTCCTCAGTGCGGCATCGTCAAGGTTGCGCAGAAGACGAACATTTGGGACACCATACCTCGCGATTGCCTCTTCAGCCCGGCGGGCGGAAACGGGGCTCGAACACACCAGGTCCAGATGTGGTGAGATACCTTTGGCAAAATGCTTCGCCTCCCCGGTGAGGGCACGGTAGAGCAGATCGATATTCTTGCGCGGGTCCGGTGAGGCGATTGCCAGAACACGGGCAGCGGAAGGTCTATCGCCCTTTATCAAGCAATCATGAGATGTTTGCCGAATGCCTGGATAGATGACCGTAACACGTTCCTCAGGCAGATTCAGCGCTTCCCCTATTTCCTGGGCCGCGCCCCGTGAGTCCGTGACTACCTGCCGCGCGGCTTGTGCAGAGTGCCGGGTCATTTGCGCCCAATAGCGGTTAATAAACCGTTCACGTGGTGTCCGTGGCAGCGCAGAATTCCAGGGATACCGTTTTACGCCCATGGCATCGTGTACGGTCAGTGTTGTTGGCGTGTTTCCTAATTTTGGCAGATAGTTCATCGTGCCATGAACCAGATCCGGGCAGTCCTCGCGTACCGCCTGGGGGAACCGGAGCAGGTCGGTTTTTAGACGGTTCCGTGACAGTACGCGCACCTTTGCCCCCGGCGGCACCAAAGTACGATCCGCTTTGGTGATCTCGCGGTCTACGTACAGTAGAAGGCCCAGGTCATCGATGCCGCGTTCTAAGAGTCCCTGCAGGAGTGCGCACGTATAGGAACGGAAGCCACCTGCCTGTGGGTGCGATAAAGGACGAGCATCCAGAACCACTTTCATACAGACCGCTCTTTCAGCCATCGCTTCAACGGAGACAGCGCGAAGCGTGCGGCGGCGATGCTGTCGCTCCCGGCTCCGGGACTGCGATAGA
>JAZKEA010000447.1:0-4311 GCA_040387315.1 Armatimonadota bacterium
AGTGATCGCGTGCGGCGTGCCGGGGGCAGTGGCGGGAGGCTGAAGAGGGACCAGGTAGGCGATGGACATTGATTGAATAGACTCACGCACCCCGGTTTTGGTTGCACTACCCCGGCTGCTTCTGGTTTTCACGGATCTGTCGGTGGGCCGTTGCGCTCTCGCTGTTCCGCCTCGACCGCCAGTCGGTAAAGATGCCGCGCTGTCTCCTCCTCAAGGGTGACCCGCTGATTCGGGGAGTCGCGGCAGCGCCGGTGGAGCGATTGACTTAAAAGACGCAGCGCATGTGCGGGATCGTTGATCGGCCCGACATCGCCGCTCTGGACAACCTCCGGCGGCAGCGACATCAGGCCTGGAACCGTCTGCGCTCCTCCGGCAGATGCTCTGACTCCCGCCGTATAGACGCCACTGATCACTGCCGAACCGAGCAGCAGAATGCCCGGAATCAGGACGAGGCGATTCGGAACCGACAGCAGTAACCTCGGAACAAACGGCATTTTCTGTGATCTTCCCCTAACGACGTTCCACCGACATCATAACCCGGTTTTCGCCGAGCAATACATTATCTTTGGCAGACGGTCAAATTATTTTTAGGGAGTCGGCTCGTGCTCCAAAGCGTGCGGCAGCCGTTGCGCATGGGAAACCCGCCTGTGCTATAATTCACCCACCGAAAAGGAGATTTCCATGGAACGCTCGATGGTGCGCCGTTTCGCAGTCGCCGGTATCGCGTGCCTTGTCGCGTTATTACGGATAGGAACACCCGAGGCGGCGGCCCAAAAGCCCCTTCGGAATCCCTCCGCGCCGACGCCGCGGATGAACCCACCGATCAGCGGCGTGGTGCGGGACTCCGCCGGTAGCCCCCTTCGCGGCATGATTCTCTATTTTCCGGATTGGCAGTCACGTGGCCCTGAGGGTCCCGCCAGTGTCGTCACCGCAGATGGTGATGGGACCTTTATGTGGGCGAAGTATCGGTTCCCCTACTCCCCCGAAAGCTCCACACCGAGCGCACGGGTGCTGCCGATCGACGGCAGGCGCTGGACGGCAAAGCCGGTCTTTGCCCAACCCCCGATAGTACTTTCCCCTGAATTCCAGACGGCGGAGGAGTACCTGATCGACGAAACCCTTCAGACTGCGACAACGCGGTGGGAGGGAACGGGCGGGGCCGCACGGCTTATTGTGGAAGCGCCACCAACAGGAACAATGAAGATCAAGCTCCCGGATACGGCGGGAAATCTCCTTCGTAACGCACCGGTTCAGGTCTGGCCCGTCTATCACTCCCGTTTCCCCCATCAGGAACGCATGATGCGCTATGACGGTCGGACGGACGGGAACGGTTTCCTGGATCTCCGTCTCTTCCCCGGCGACAAGGAATTTATGATAACCGCGCCGGGCGTGGGATTCGCGACAACGGGCCCCTTCAAGATCCTCGCCGGTCAGACGGCGACACCATCCATCGCGCGGCTGGTTCCGTTCGCCACTGTCTCCGGAAGGGCAGCGCCGGGTCTTGCCCGCCCCGGCCAGATCGTCCGTCTGGGGCGCTTTTTAGAGACCTACAGCGATCCTGTCTGGTCGTGGCGACAGACGCGGACCGACCGAACAGGGCGCTTCGTGCTCACGGACATCACTCCCGGACGCCATATAATCTCGCTGTTCGCGAATGAAGCAGATGCCGCCAAGTGGGGAAGCGATGTCAGGCCGCTCGCGAGGGAGATCATCGATGTCTCTCCGGGCGTGAACCAGGAAGATCGGCGTCTGATTCCGGCTGCGCCACGACCGACTCCCCCGCCGCCACCAACACCTGCCGAGCAGGAACCCGGCGTCCTGGTGGGTGTCGTGCGTTCGGCCCAGGACGGAAAGCCGGTTGGCGGCGCGACTGTCTGGGCGGTCTGCACCCCGTATGCAATCGGGGCCACACACATTACCCTGACGACCACGACGTCCCGCGACGGAACCTACCGGCTGGAAGGGGTCCCCGCCGCGATGGTACGCCAGCCGACTGTGGGTATTTCTGGCATTCCTATCATAGCGACAAAAGACGGATATGCCCCCGCTCTTGGGTACGTGAACGCGGAAGAAAAGCTCACTACCGTGCCCGATCTCGTTTTCCCGGCGAACTCTTCGGACGCCGCCCTTACGGTTCGATTCGTGGATGCGGGCGGACGTCCGGCTGTCGGGGTGACTGTTGAGGCAAAACCCGATTTTACCGATGCGCTTCTGGGCTGGGGATTTCCTATGTTCTCGGACAGCTCGACCGGCAAAGCAGCGGAAGCTCTCACCCGGGCGTTCCGACCGCGCATGGTGACGGATGAATCCGGCATCGCCCGCTTCACAAAATTACTGCCTGGTCGGTATGACCTGACCGCGGATTCCTCCGGGGGGAGCGGTCAAAGGGGAAATGAGCGTGCCGTGACATACATCTCCGGAGTCCCGGCAGGACCACGAACGGAAACCCCAGTTACTTTTCGTCTGCAGCAGAGTCTCGGCAAGCTGCAGCTACGCCTGCTGGATTCAGACGGTCACCCCCTCACGGGACAGGGACTGAGCTATAAATGGGTGGCGGCAGTGAAACCCACAGACGACAACAGCGACGGAAATTCTATCAGAGGAAACGACCGGCAGAATACCTTTGACATTAGCTCGAGGATTGGCGCGGGACTGTGGCGTATCACGGTCAGTCAGGGTGACTTTATCGGGCAGACTGTGGCTGCTTACTCGCCGTTTCAAGCACGTCCCAGCGATGTCCTGGAGATCGGGACGAAGAAGGAAGGGCCGGGAAGCCTCGTTGTGACGGTCGTGGACGCGGACGGCAAACCGGTCCGGCAGGGAACCGTCTACCGGAGCCAGTACGCGGAGTATCCGGAACAGATCGACCCTGGGCACGTCTATGCGACCGACAGCCGGGGCCGGGTAACACTTCCGGGTCTGAAACCGGACACGATAGCCGTCCGCGCAGACGTAGAACCGCTTCTTCCGCCGAACGGCCGCACCCCTTTTCCGGACGACAGCGCACTGACGAATCGAAAGCGCTGGCCCGCGACGACAGCGGTGATTCGCCCCGACACCGTGACACGAATAACTCTGAGGCCGGTTCGGGTGGGGTGGATTCGCGGAACGGTCCGCGGGGCTCCGCAGGGCATGTTCGTCATCCCCGCCAATCTGCAGAAGACGCTGGGAACAGCGCCGCGTTATGATGCGGAATCCGGCGAGTATCTGATCGGGCCGCTCCCTCCGGGGGCGTTCCGCCTCGCTTTCTCGTCCTCCATCGGGGACAAACAGGCAACGCTCACTATCCGTTCCGGAGCGGTGACACGTTTCGACTTTGCGCCGGTTCCGATAGCTCCGTCACCTCAGCCGGGTATCGCCGCGCTGCGCCTTCAGGCGGAGAGCGTGGTCGGTTCTGTCTTCCTGCCCGATGGACGAACACCTGCCATGGGAGCGCGTGTGATCGTCCACTATCCGAACAGATCCTTCGGTATCGGGGCCAGCTACTGGGCGGACAGCGCTGGTTCACTCGGATTCGCCCCGTTTGCCTCTCCGCAGCAGTCTGTCCTGACCTACTACGAGGGGAAGTCCTACACGACGGTGCCGGTCGGCGGTCCGGACGGTCCGGTGCTGGTGGCGCTGCTGCCGGGGTCGCACGGCGCTAAATTTACGCCTCTGCCCCCACAGGGGACACCCGTGCGGCTGACGCTTCCCCCGGCGCTGTCCGTGGCGGGCCGCGTCACGGTCGCGGGACGGACTACGGGAAGCGACGGGCAGGGCGTGATCAAGATATTGGCGGCCTGTACGGGACAGGGTCGCCTGAACGACCTGCTCAGCGTGGAGGCTGCGGTGCAGGCCGATGGCACGTTCACACTCACCGGACTGACTCCCGAAAGTACGTACACGGTGCAGGCCGTCCTTGATGAGATCTGGGTCTCGCCCCCCATCACCGTGACAACCGGTCGAGATACCGTTTCCCCGGGGTCACCGCTGGGGCTTGCCATCCCGGAGCCGGGAACGCCCGTCGTCGTGGCGCTGGGAAAAAGCGGTGCCGGGGCACGGGCATTTCTGATGACACCGCCCGTCGCCGGGCCGCTCGGAAGACGGTATGCCCCGGCTTTCTATGTGGCGGATGCCGCGGGCCGTCTGCGGCTGGAGGGACTGACTGCCGGGTCACACCGGCTGCGTCTTGCAGGAGGAAAAGTGATTTCCGTCACGGTTCCCACCCGGGAGCTCGCTCCCTGAGGTTCAGGGCTGTGGAGCGGGGCCGTCCCGCTCCACCGCCGTCCCGCTCCACCGCCGTCCCTCTGCCCTTCCCTTACTTCCGCAGCA
>JAZKEA010000448.1:0-8779 GCA_040387315.1 Armatimonadota bacterium
CTGAGTGAGAATGGTCGTGATGTTCTGATCCGTCGCGCCGCGCGGGTCGATACGTCGGACGACGCCCTGAAGCTCCTCGTCTGGGAAGGCATCCAGGGTGATATTGACCTTCTGACCAACTTTGATCTGGGCCACATCCGCTTCATCCACAAGGGCATTTACAAAGACACGCGAAAGGTCACCGATCTGGACGATACTGGTGCCCTCGGACGTCAGGCTCTGACCGGACGCGATGATTGTGCCCTGCTCCAGGTACTTCTGAAGGATCACGCCCGCACGGGGGGCACGGATCGTCGTAGAGGAAAGCTGAACCTGTGCGTTTTGAAGCGCGGCCTGTGACCGGGCGATTTGCGCCCTTGCTTGATCGATATCCGCCGCCCGAATTCCGATCTGCTGCTGGTTTGCCAGGGCGGTGCTGAGCGCCGCTCGCGCCTGGGCCAATGCTGCCCGTGAGTTCGTCACATCCTGCTGACGCAGACCTATCTGGAAACGCTGCGCCTCCGCCGTCCTCAGTGCAGCCCGTGCCTCAGACACCCGCGCTTCGGCAGCGGCTACGGTCGAAGTTTGTCCCGCGCCTACTGTCTTTGTACGAGTCTGCGCGGCATCAAAGTTTGCCTGGGCCACATCTCGGGCGGTCTGTGCGGCGTCCGCCTCCGCCTGAGAGACGAAGCCCTTCGCCAGAAGCTGCTGCTGGCGCTTCAGATTCTGTTCGGAATTCCGCAGAGTCGCTGTCGCGGATGCAAGTGAGGTAGCCGCTTCGGTAGTTGCCTGGGGGTTCGTCGCCTGCCGCAGCTGCTTTAGCTGCTGCTCTGCGGTCGTCAAACTGGCCCGCGACTGTCGGATGGCCGCCTCGGTCAGTGTCGGCTGTGCCTTCGCCTGAGCTATCGCCTGCTTCAGCCGCGACTCAGCCGCGGTTACCGCAGCCCTGGCATCGAGGATAGAAGCCGCCGTTGTCTGCCGCTGCAGATTTAACGTCTGCTGCGTCTGAGAGATACGCGCGTTCCCTGCCCGGACATCTGCCTCCGCCTGATTGAAAGTCGTCTGCGAGTCCGTCGGGTCGATCCGTGCGATCAGCTGGCCCGGCTTGACCAATGCGCCGACATCCACGGCAAGCAGTTTCACCTCGCCGCCGGCACGGGACTTGATATCGACTACGGTCAGCGGCTGAACCGTTCCCGTCGCGGAGACCGTCTGCTTCAAGTCTGTTTTTTCCACTTCGGCGGATTGGTACTGGACTTTTTCCGCGCCGCGGAATACCGAGCAGCCGGGAGCCACGACGACCAGAAGTCCCGCCGCAACAGCGGCAGGCCAGATTTGTTTGTAAAAAGGATTGTTAATCATGCAGTGGTCATTGTACCGCTCTGCCAACGGCAGGCGCGGGGTGATCTTTTGTGTTCTCCCTTTAAAGACAGCACCCAGGTGAAAAAGTTCGAGAAAATTCGTTAATGTGTTAACTATTTTTAATGAGGGAACGCCATGTACTGCTGAGAGTTCGTTGCCAGGCCAAACAGCCCCCAGAGGGCGGGAATCACATAGTCGCCCAGGATCAGACCCAGAAAGAAGGGTAAGGCCGTCCGGTAGGCTTTGATACCGCCGTACTTCAGCGTCACCCGCTTTGCGATCCAGGCGATCAGGAAAGGGCACCACATATACTCCATACTGGTCGTGGTACCCAGAGCGTATCCGAGGGGATGGAGGGGCCACCAGGGGAGCATCTGGCGTGCGATGGAGAATCCCACGGCAATAAGCGCACCCGCGCCGACAGCGCTCAGCCCGACAATATCCTGGAATGTCGGCGTCGTCATCATTGTGACAGCGAGTCGGGAGGCGCCCGTTGCGCTTCCGGACAGAGCGGGACGGACCTTTGCGGTCGCCGCCCCAAAGACATAGTACAGGTCGAGGTGAGCCCAGAACGCGCAGAAGATGCCCAGAAGGGATGCCCAGACAAGGGGAGCCAGAAAGGCGCGGGGATTCAGTTCCGTTCCCTGACCTATCTTCATCGCCTGCATCTGCTGTGGCATGGGATTATCACGCATATCGGACATAAAGCTGGTGTAGCCGTACAGCATCGTGATTTGCTGGTTGGAGAGCTGATTTACACCGATGGAATCTCCGGTAAAGCCTGCCGGGGACCAGGGGGGCGCCCAGGCCCAGCCCGCTCCCGCCTCGGAGACGATCCGCGCCAGGGTCAGCGCAAAACAGACATAGGTAAAGACAAAGATCACCGACATCAGCGGCGAAAACCCGATGGCGATCAGAAAACCCATCATTGCCAGAAGACCGACGCCGCCGCCAATGATCGCGAGCCGGTACGGCATCAGCTCGTTCCGGTCGAATCCGGTGGGCTTTTTCATCTCCTCCCAGGCACGGGCGAGGGTACGACGCGCCGCCCACGCCGAGAAGAACGCGAGCCCGATAAACGCCCCCACGGACTGCTCGCGCAGGAACGGCGCGCGGTTCGCGGGACCGGCTCCGCCATCGGAGAGACCCGCTGCGGCACAGAAGACCAGCGACGCCTTACTCATTAGGTACAGAAACCAGCACGAGAACGAGACATCGAGCGCCAGCAGATAGCCGATCCCAATGGCGAAGGGATAAAACGCCAGGGAAAGCCGCCCCATCGCATTCATCGGACGGGTGGTGAAAAGCGCCCCGATCTCGTTGCCGGGCATACCGGGCTTGATGGGGATCGCGGGTATCGCGGGAAACAGGAAGTTCAGGAAGTTGAATGACTCCAGCAAACCCGCGATCAGAAAGCCCGCCCACATCAGGCGGTTCTTCCAGAACGGCGAGTCACCGCCACGCTCTGTCATCTCCAGCGGGAGCAGAACGAGGGGAAACGTCAGACGTTCTTCCTCGATCCAGGAGCGGCGCATCAGGGTCGTGGCGCACAGCAGCGTCCAGAAGATAGCAAAGAAGAAAGCAGTCCAGGCGAGAACAGGAACAAGCCAGCCACCCAAAGCGACGGGGCTATACAGGGTACTGTTGCCCCGGAAAAATCCGTTCAGAACCTCCGGGTCACGCGGCGCAAGCCAAACAGGCACATTCGGCTGTATCAGATCCTTAAATTTGCTGGCACTGGTCGCGAAATCTGCGTAAAACGGGGCGACAATCTGATTGATCAGCTGCTGGACAAACCCATATCCCGCTGCACAGGTGCCCATGCAGAGCATCGCGTATAGCAGAACCAGCTCCTGCTGGGAAAGCGCTCCCCCTATGCCCGTCCTATTCCGGCTGAAAAGGCGCGTTACCTTGATCACGAGCAGGTTGAAGACAACCAGCGTGAACAGCATAACGATTGGTCCACGGGGAAGAGACGTCTGTGTCCAGAGCATCGCCTGGGCAACAACGTACGCATACGTTCCAAAGTAAGCATTAACGACTAATAATAATGATCCAAGAATAAAAATAACGCCACGGCGGACGTGTGCTTCGCTGCTCGTTGTGGACTGCGGCGGAATCTGCGTGGGGGCAGAGGCAACAGAGTGACTCCCACTGCCACGTTTTGAGGGAAGGGGCTGGGAATTCTCCAGGGTGCCCAAGACGATTCGCTCCTTTGCTGAGGGGGGACTGCTGATTCAGAGTTCGCAGAGAACGGTGGAAAATCCTGCACCGACAAATGGTGCGGGCAAAAGAACGCCCCCGCTTCGCGTGAAGCGGGGGCGTTTTAAGACTAACTAGCGAAGGCTAACGGAACGGGTCGCACGGTAGGCGCGGACGGCAGCGCCGGTCATGACCGCCAGTGCGATGCTCAGGTTCGTGTAGACCCAGGGCAGGGCCGATGCGCCGAACGTCGCCGTAGTGAAGGGAACCGCGCCGACGCTGACATCGTGCGAGATTGCCATAACCACACCGATTGCCGCCGCGCCGGCGACCTTGACCATCGCACCACTGCGCCGGGTGGCAAAAGCCAGACCAAGCGGCAGAAGAGCGGAGAAGGTCAGCAGGTTCCAGGCGGAGTCCGCGCCCACGCGGGCCGCGAACCAGTCCGGTACGAAGAAGCCAAGCAGGAGAGCGACTGCCATGGCCCCGCGCAGCATACCGGAGCGGTAGCGGCGTCGGACACCCATCGTCAGAAGCACGCCCGCCATTGCCGCAACAATGAACTGGAAGGGATTAGCGCCAACCTGAGAAGCGGCCTTGTTCGTCGCTCCCGCGGCAGACAGGATTCCCGCGCCGTACTTTTTCTTTTCTCCCTTGGGAGTTGCGCTCGACGTCAGAATCTCCCGGACCCGCGCCGCATCCGTGACACCCTGCGCTTCGATCAGGGCAGCGACAGCCGCCACATGCGGGGATGCCATCGAGGTTCCCTGGAAGTAGTAATAATCATCACCCCTGCCACCCTGATCTTCGGGGAAGATGGTGTTCTGGAGAATACCATCCTGCTCGCCGTTGGTCTTATCGCCACCCGGCGCAGCCAGTGCAACCTGCTTGCCATAAGACGAGTAGAACGCCAGATTGCCGGACGGTCCCACAGACGAAACCGCAATGCACTCCGGAAAAGCCGCGGGATAACCCACCGGCTCACCGGAGCCGTTACCCGCCGCGCAGACGATCACGACGTTCTTCTTTTTGGCGTACTTACAGGCGTTGCGGATGACCTCGGAAGGCACGGACGACCCGAGGCTCATGTTGATGACGTTCGCGCCGTGGTCGACGGCCCAGCGGATTGCATTGGCGATGTCAGAACTGCTGCCGCTTCCCTGTGCGGACAGGACCTTGAGCGGCATGATGCTCGCTTCGAAGGCGAGACCCGCAACACCCTCGTTGTTATTAGTCGCCTCAGCCACCGTTCCCGCGACATGCGTCCCATGACCGTGGTCATCGTAGGGATCGTTGTCATTACTCACAAAGTCATACCCGGCGACCATGTTTGTCGTCCCAAAGTCGCGAACCGGCTTGCCCTTCTTAGATGGACCTGCCGAGACACCGGTATCGATGACCGCGACGACGACACCCTTGCCGCGTGATTTTTTCCATGCCTCTTCCGCACCGACCATCTGCAGGTTCCACTGTTCGCCGTACCGGGGGTCGTTCGGCTTAAAGGCGGAGTCGAACCGAGTCTCCGGGCCGTCGCAGGTCATCGTAAAACTGCCGGTGCCGCCGGGTATCTCTCCGACGGTCGTGAGCAGGGAAGGGCTGCTGTAGTGCTGGACCGAATTATCTCTGGCTGCGGCTTTCGTCGCTTCCCAGGACTTTTGCGGGTCGCCGGAATCTTTGAGGGGCGGCAGCGAGTACATGACCTCAGGTTCTGCCACCTCTACCCGACTGTCATTGCGCAGCAGCTGCAGCGATGCTGCAACGTTGCCGGTGAGGGAGACGCTCGCCTCCATGAGCTTGTCGCTGTTTGCCGAGAAGGACGACGTAAACTCCAGGTCCAGTCCGGTTTTCCGTTCCAGATCAAGGACATCGGCATCGGTCGCGTTGTCCTGAAGGTCCACGATCAGGCGCCGTTCTTCACTGACATTGTCTGCGCTGCTGGTAACATCCGTTGGCGTGAGCCAGACGTGGGCCATGGGTGCGGCGGCGAGGCCGAGGGCGGAACAGATACCCAAAGCGGCCAGGGTGGGACGGGCTTTTGAACTGAGGGGACGCATTGTCGTTAAGAGCCTTCCTGAAACAAAAAAAATAACTGCGATAAAGTTCAAACGAATAAAGACAAAACGAGCCACGGCGCTACGCCGTGGCTTCGTCTTTCAGTTCCGGATGCCTGGACAAAATATACTCGTACCGATCCAGGGGCGGACCCGGCTTCCGCTCATCGAAGAGCGGGTTGCCTCCCGCGTAGACCGTCCCCGGCGGGTCGCCAAAATTGTTGCGACCCGTCTTCTTGATCCACTCATCTATTCTGGTTTTGGTGGCTTGATCAATCGGCATACTGTAGACCTCTAACCGGAACTCGATTTTGATTTACCCGGCTGCCGCTCATCGAAGTGAGGGTTCC
The DNA here is from genome assembly GCA_040387315.1 of Armatimonadota bacterium. Lineage (GTDB taxonomy): Bacteria > Armatimonadota > Armatimonadia > Armatimonadales > Armatimonadaceae > JACMJB01. Next base: position 5,945 of record JAZKEA010000448.1, read on the forward strand.
CACCCGCATGAACGGTTTCGGAGCTTTTCTGCGGGCCGGTCGATTTTCGTTCATCAAACGCAGGGTTTCCGCCTGCATAGGCGGTATCCTGTTCCGCACCGGGCTTCGAAACGGACTGCCGGGCTTTTGCTTTTACATCCTTTGAGGACATGAACACTGCCTTTCACCCCGCAGGGGCTTGCCACAGCCAGAGAGGACATGACGTTAGATACGTATTTACGGGAAATATCGGAAGAAGGTTCCCCTGTTAAAGTACCCTGATTGGTCAAAAGTGATACGTGACGAGCGCAGCAAATGCCGCTTTCTCTACTTGATGAACTGTGGCTTTTTTGACAGCATCTCATTCAGGAAAATGCGCCAGGTTCCTTCCGGTCTCCAGATCGTTTCCATATCATCTTCGGCGTCCGCTTCATCTATGTTCAGGCGAAGAACGCGGTATAGAAAGACAAAGGCGGAGGCACGCTTATTCGCGGCACAATGGACGAATACCTTTTTGCCCCGGTTTGCGTCCATGACATCAAAAAAGCAGTGAATATCTTCCGTGGTGGGGTTGCCCCAGTCAACCGATATCCCGATGTACCGGAGCCCCAGAGCGGTGACCCTTTCCGGTTCCCCCGCCAGGAAGTTCGGGTTCTGGAAGGGTACCAGATTGATGACGACCTCATAACCCGCCGCCTGGATGTCGGAGAACTGTTCGCAGGTGGGCTGACCCGCCGTTGCCAGGTGGTCCGTGAGAGGAAGAAAATCGCGGATATCCGTAATCATTGCTACGATTTTGCCCCAAGTTGCCGTATTCCGCCAGTCGTCTCTACTGCCTGCCGGAAGATCGGCTCGTCCAGCGTGAGCCCGAATCCCGGTGTTTCGGGTACATGGACCTTCCCGTTCTCGATGACATAGCCCGAGCCATCCAGTCCCGGAGTGGCTGCCTCATCCCATTCGGCGAAGGTGAAATTCTTGATGGCACTCGCCAAATGACAGCATACGTAGTTGCCGAAAATAGCTCCGTAGTGATGGGGAGCGGAGCGAACGCCCCAATCGTCGAGCTGTTTGCCCAGATGCAGCCAGCGTGTCAGGCCGTAGCCGAAGATATCGTACTGAATCACGTCCACAAGACCCCCTCGCGCCCAGTCCAGCAGACGCGGTGAGGCATCCCCTTCGCCATCAGCAATGAGAGTCGGAAGGCCCTGCTCGGTCATCCAGTTTTTCAGGTCGCGATAAAGAACGTCGTCTTCATGGAACGCCTCTTCGAGCCAGAAGATTCCGCAATCCGCTGTCTCCGTCAAAACCTGCTTGGTCAGGTTCAGATTGTAGCCGTTGTTAGCGTCTATCATCAGAGGACAGTCGGGACCGACCGCCTCGCGTACCGCACGGATTATCGCGATATCACGGGCGGTTCCTTCGGCAAGCGGCAGATGGCGTCCGCCGCGTCCGACCTTGATCTTGAAGGCCCGATGCCCCAGTGCGTATCCTGCCCTCGCCTCGTGGGCGATAAGCTGTGCCGCTGCCTCCGTTGTGGGGAGGTGCAGATCGTCAAAATAGAGAGACGTGTCGTAGCAGGGGACCCGCTGCGTACCGGGTTCCGGTGCGCCGGTAACCGCGGCTGTCAGAGCGTAGACCGGTTTGCCGGTCCGTACTCCCATCAGATCCCAGAGGGGGTACTCCCAGGGACGTCCCACTTCGGTCACACCCTCTGTCAGCGAGAACAGGCTGTCCAGCGGTGCGCCCAGCAGCCCCTCCGCCTGCTCCGCACCGATCCGGCAGAGTCCGAAGCCTGTGGCCCCATCGTCCGCGGTCAGGCGGGCAAGGGGCAGAGAGATTCGGTCCCCGTGAACTCCCAGTCGGGCATTCGCCCCCGCCAGACGAGGCCGCTGTCCCTCCAGCCGTCCCCACTCAACTCGCACAATTTGCGCAGTGTCCATCGGTCGCTTCCTTTCGCGCTTTCCGATTTTACTGTTCGCCGCTCACGGGAGCGGTTCCTTTAGAGAGGGGCGTCCGAGCGGAGCGCATGGAAGAAGAGGATGTTTTCAACTGCGTTATTATAGGAAGCCGCATCAGGGCGAAACCGTACTGCCTGCCGGAAGTAGAACCAGGGTTCCTGTCCAGTGTATGCGGGGAAGCTCGATAGCCTCCCCCTTCTGGAGACTGCGCGTGAACACGAAGAGGGTGGTCTTCTTTTGATCGGAGTAGTGAAAGCGAGCGCCGGTCTGTGTCCAGCCCGAAAGAGGCGTTTCGGGTGTGGGAAGTGCGGTGGCGATCTCTACCGTAGTCGCCGCTTTCGCCGTGACCGTGATTCGTGCCTCCGCTCCTCCCGCCGCGCGGGTGATGGAGCGGTTCCGGAGGCTGACCGGAACAGCACCCCAGACATAGCCCCGGTTCGAAAATGCCTTCTCGCCTTCCGCCAGCTTTCCGATTTTGAAGTTGTACCCGGTCAGGATCAATTCTCCGAATTCGCGGCAGGTCGGGAGCCATTCCGGCATTGGAACAGAATCCGCAAGCGTTAAACGGCGAAAATTTGGCGCTCGGTGGAAAGTAAGGAAATTGGCGTCATGATTGTTGTGTGCGCCGCCCGCATCGTCATCCCAGGCGGTTCGGGAAGTGTAGACAATGTCTTCTCCCTCGAAGAGCCAGTCCACATACTGAAAACCATGATTAAGCGGATCGGGATGCCGGAGCAGAATCGTCTCGGGGGTCCAGGTTCGAAGATCCGGGGAGCTGACAAGGGAAAGGGTATTCCGGACGCTTCCCGGTGATACCGAGCGGAACTCAGGCGAGACGGTGTTGACCAGCGACCAGTAACGGCGTGACTGAGGATCCCAGCGTATGGTGAACTTCTTC
>JAZKEA010000448.1:8789-10075 GCA_040387315.1 Armatimonadota bacterium
CGCCCCGCCGGGATAGTCCACAAGCCCGGTCGAAGGATCAAAAGAGGCGGTTTTGCCGTCTGCCGTGATAGAGACTATTGCGGCTTTCTCCCCGCTCTTCCCGACGGCCACACGAAGGATATCGACAATGTTTCCGTCGGGTGTGACAACGGCGTTGCCTTCCAGCCAGCCGCCAAAATCGCCACGGTTCCACTTCGGGTCGCGTGCGAGGGGGTTGGAACTGGTCCAGCTTGCGGCATTCAGCAGATCCGCATCGATGGGGGCGGACATCATAAACGCCCGGAAGTGACTGCCCCATCCTCCCGGCCCCCTGGCATCCTCCATGGCTCGCCAGATCCGCCCGCGGTGAATCACGACCGGAACAGGAGCGCAGTGAAACTTGCCATCAGCACGCAGCAGACCGGTGCGGGAGTTTCCCGGTCTGCTCCAGGTCCTGCCACCGTCGGTCGAGCGTGAAAGGACGACGCGCCCGTACTCCCGATCTGTCCCAAACAGATAGACCGCGCTGCGGTGCACGAAGATCGTCGCCCAGTACATACCCGGCACCTCGCTGAGCGAGGACCACGAACGACCCTGGTCCCGCGAGGCGAAAACGGAAGTGATACCCACCTTTTCGTCGGCGATACCGGGACCGAAGCGTTCGCACTTCGCCAGATAGGTGCCGTCCGGCAAAATGGCGATACCCGGAGATCCGATGTACTGCTCGGTGACCGCGGGGGAATGCGTAATCACCACACCGGGGGGCGGCGCTGCCGCAGAGGATACCGCTGCCGCGAGTGCAAGTCCGACAGCGAAAAGGTGCGGAAAAGCGTGTCGAAACAATCCCGGCAAAGGGGTTCCTCAGTTCCTGCGGCAGATAATTTTCGCTAAGAAAGCGCTGTGGTAACCGTCTCCGCAAAAGGGCCGCGTTTTCCAAGCGCGATCAGGGTTTCCAGGTAACCGTCGGGGACGCCGGTATCCCAGCGGCTGCCGTTCAGATAGGCGGCGCGATACACCGGGGCATCCCCTTTCAGTGACCGCTGCAGCAGCAGGTCCTGACCGGATGTCAGCTGGAACTCGTTTTTGACCCGCGTATTGGTTTCGATCAACTGACCCAGGCAGTCGAATATATCGGGCGTGAACAGATGAAGCCCGAAGTGGCAGAGGTAAAACCCTTCCGGCACTCCGGGTGTCGCGAGGGCACGCACCTCTTCCTGGCTCGGCTTCTCTTTCAGGGCAAGGATGTCATACACCTGACCGGGGGAATCCGCCGACAAATTCGCTTTCAGGGCATGGCACTTCACGAC
>JAZKEA010000449.1:0-14136 GCA_040387315.1 Armatimonadota bacterium
CAACTGGAACAACGAGTCCATCAGCCAATTTGGCAAAACGAACCTGATGATCAAACGGGATAACCTCAAATACCAGTACTACGGACCGGCAATCCCGGAAGTATTATTCGACCTGGAAGCGAATCCTGATGAGACGGTTAACCTCGCTGAGGATACCCGATATACCGCGGCGGTGACCGAATTCCGACGCCGCAGTTCCGAACTCGGGTATGGTCCCCAGGCCGACCCGAGCTATCGCAATGCAGGCTATGGGGCGATAAAAGAAACAGGAGAGAAGCTTTAGCTCCTCTCCTGTTGTCTCGCGGGGCAAGCTGGGATTATACCGAGCCGACACTATTGATGTGAACGGCACGATCCGAGTTATTGTAGTTGACCTCAGCATCGAACGTCTCCGCCATGAAGCGCAAAGGCACCATGGTTCGACCGTTCATTACAAATGCCGGGGCATCCAGATCTACCGTCTTCCCATTTACCGTGGCATCCCCTTCCGCGGGCAGTTTCACGGTTTTGTCTCCCTTGGTGGCCACAATCGACCGGGAGGCGCTATCGTAGTTCACCGTAGCGCCCAACTTCTCCAGCACACCTCTGAGTGGCACATAGGTATGGCCTCCGATAACTTCGGCTCCCGTGTCCCCGGCAAACGAGACCTTTTGGCTGTTTACCAGCACATCCACCGGCTGTCGGTTCCCCATCATTGATGCACTGCCAAGCTCAGTACGGCTGCTTACGCTGCTGCGGGAACCTGAGTTTTTACTATTGTCATTTCGATAGCGGTAAGACTGATTTTCTCGGTCCTCACGTTCTCGTTTCTCTTTTTCCTGCGCCTTCCGGGCATCTTCCATCTTTTTCCCGGCATAGGCGGCACCACCACCGAGGATCAGAGCTTCCGTCCCTCGGCCTCTGAGAATAGAGAAGAGAGCCGCTCCGCCAAGTCCGGTGCCCAGGTTACGCATATCGTTCTTTTCCTTCTGCCGGGCCTTTTCCTGATCGGTCTGGGCAATCGCGGCGAAGGGGGTAGCGGCAACGACGGCGGCCGCCAATGCGGTCGCGATGATCTTATGGATTTTGCTATTATTCGTGTTCATTTACAGCTTCCTTTCCGAGGACAGGAGCCGACAAAAGTGCCGACTCCATCGGAACTAGACACTTACACGATTAGCATAACCACATTGCCGAAGAAATATGCCGGGCAGACATACTGACTGGCCAGGAATCTCAGGCATCCAGGGGACGTATGAAGCGGCGCAGTATGACCTCCGGTGTCTGCCCGATGACGAAGACCGAAACAACTTCCCATCCTTCGGTATCCAACGCGGACAAGGCATCCTGAAGATGAGCCCCAAGATTCTCGTGACGACAGGTCTCCCAGTGCGTCCGTTTCATGTGCAGGTGAATGTGCTCCATGGGAGCGGTCGCGACATTGGCGACAGAAGAGGTATCCCGCGGGGCGGAAATAACGGCAGACATATCCTGACAACCCTCCTTGGAAACAGAAATGTTGGCCTTAATAGAAGAAACTAATTGGTTTTCATTATGACACTATTCCGTAATTTTGCCCACTGAATCCAAAAACAAAATAGCCCCGCCAGCAGGCGGGGCTATTTTGATTGGACAGGCTGTTGAGCTTAGCCGATGGCGGCTATCTCCGCCTTAAGATCCGCGATAAACTCGGCGACCGGGCGCGGGCCAAGATCGCCTTTCTCACGCGTACGTACGGAGACATTTCCTGCCTCTATATCGCGGTCACCTACCACGAGCATATAGGGCACCTTGGCAACCTGTGCCTCCGCAACTTTCTTGCCGGTCTTCTCGGAGCGCGAGTCCAGCGTTACGCGGAACCCTTCGTCAATTAGCTGCGTTTTGAGGGCCGCGCACCACTCCGTATGCCGGTCCGCAATTGGCATGATCCGAATCTGCTCAGGCGCAAGCCAGAGGGGGAACGCACCCGCAAAATGTTCAATAAGTACGCCGACGAAACGCTCCAGAGACCCGAACGGCGCGCGATGGATCATCACCGGTCGGTGCGGCTGACTGTCAGGCCCGATATACGAAAGATCGAATCGTATAGGCAGGTTGTAGTCGACCTGAACCGTCCCCAGCTGCCATTCGCGTCCGATCACATCCCGGATCACAAAGTCGATCTTGGGTCCGTAGAAAGCCGCCTCACCCTTCTCTTCCGTAAACGGGACGCCCAGTGATTCGGCGGCCTCACGGCAGGCCTGCTCCGCTTTGTCCCAGTTCGCCGGGTCGCCGGTATACTTGGTGCTGTCCGGATCACGAAGGCCCACTCGGACACGGAAGTCCGTCATATTCAGAGCATTGAAGATTTTCTTAACGAGCGACAGACATCCGACCATTTCCTGGGCGACCTGGTCTTCGGTGCAGAAAAGGTGAGCATCGTCCTGGGTGAAAGCTCGGACACGGGTCATACCGTTCAGTTCGCCCGACTGCTCCCAGCGGTAGACAGTCCCAAACTCCGCGAGTCGAATCGGGAGATCACGATAGCTATGCCGCTCACTATCAAAAATCTTGATGTGGTGCGGGCAGTTCATCGGCTTCAGCAGATACCCATCGACCGTACCCTCATCCAGCCGGTTGGACAGATCCGCGCAGGAGCATCCCTCCTCCGAGACCTTGTCCAAAAAGCTGCGGTCAACAATCGGAGGATACTGGGACTCTGCGTAGTACGGAAAGTGTCCCGAGGTCTTGTAAAGCTCAAGCCGCCCAATATGCGGCGTAAAGACCTGATGGTAACCCTGCTTACGCAGTTCCTTAGAGATAAAGTTCTGGAGTTCCTGACGAATCGCCGCCCCGGCGGGTGTCCACAGAATGAGTCCCTGACCGACAGACTCATCGATATGGAACAGCTTCATCGCCTTTCCGACGACACGGTGATCGCGCTTTCGCGCCTCCTCCAGCTGATCCAGATGCGCCTCCAGTTGCGATTTTTTCTGAAAAGCGGTGCCGTAGATGCGGGTAAGCTGGGGGTTCTTGTCGTTGCCGCGCCAGTAGGCTCCGGCAATATTCATCAGCTTGAACGCGCCGATTCGCCCGGTGGATTCTATATGGGGGCCACGGCAAAGGTCTATGAAATCACCCTGCTGATAGAACGAAATCTCTTCCCCTGCGGGCAGATCGTCGATCAGCTGGACCTTGAACGGCTGGCCCATTGCCTCGCAGCGGGCACGCGCCACCTCACGCGACTCCACAAACTTTTCCAGCTTGAGGTTTTCTTTGACGATACGCGCCATGCGCTCCTCAAGAGCCGGCAGGTCTTCGGGCGTCAGGGGGCGGGGAAGGTCAAAGTCATAGTAGAAGCCATTGGCAATAACGGGACCAATCCCCATTTTGGCTTCAGGCATCAGTTCGCGAACGGCCTGGGCAAGGACATGCGCCGTGGTATGGCGCATTCGCGAAAGGAAATCGGAGGGGGCGGAAAGTTCGTCGTCCAGTGCTGGCTGTGCCGCCTCAGCGGCTTCGTCGTGCTCGTGCATACTCGTAAAATCGGACTCCTACACAACAGGATAAACCGAGTATACGGGCGGGCCGGAGGGCTGTCAATTAAAACAAACGGGCTAGATCTGCAGTGAAACGTCGATCTGATCGCCGACCGCGGGCTTAAACCGGGCAACACGGAAATGGAGATCGGCGACACGGACACGGCCTATATCGGGTGTAAAACCCAGGGCCTGCTCGGCGGCTCGTGCATAATCGTAAGCGTCGTCGAGCGCCTCGAACAGGAAGACAAAGTCATCGCTTCCTTCGCGATGCACCACCAGTTCCTCGCCGCGGGTTCCAGGCACCTTCAAACAAAGGGCGCTTGAGGGTACGGTCAACTCATCCTGCAGGGCAGGATCTAAAGCAGGTTCATCGTCAAAGAAAGGCATGTGTCCCTCGGTTCACTCGATGAGGATACGGCAAATATTCAAGCCGGGCAATCTCATAATGGAACAACAACAGTTTCCTCCGTTATAAGCTGCTCGATAGGAGCCGGACTACGAAATTCCGAAACACCCCGCTGAGGCTGAGGCGGTGAGGCTGAATACGAGCGAAGGCTTTGGGCCCGCATCTGAGCCATCACCTGCATCCGCTGCTGCAGGGCAAACGCAAACTCACGATTTCGAGCGGCAATCTGCTGCGACCGCCGCGCATCGTCCTGCGCTCTTAAAACAGCGTTAATATAGGCGCCCTCTCGCTGGATCCGGACAGCCTCCGCCGCGGGATCCGTTACGGGCACCATCACCGAGGGCATAACGGGAGCTACCGACGCTGTTCTCGGCTGAGGAGCAACGAAGGGTCGCTGCACTTTCACTGTCAACAAACGCGAGGACCCAGCTACCTGTGTCACAGACGTTCCCCGTGGCTTTTGCGGCTGTTTTACCAGCGCAGTACCGGTTGTAACCAGAAACAGCATTCCCAAAACGGCAGGCACACCCGCCTGTACGAGTGGCGAAGTCCACCAGGGATCACAGTTTTTGCAGCGAGCATCCGCGCCGCGACGGCGACCACACTCCGGACACCATCCGCTCAGAAGGTGTTTGGACGTAAAAGGGTTTCCAGGTTCCGAGCCAAAGGAATTATCCATTGGGGTGTTTCGTCCTTGCCGTTCGCAGCGGTGAATCAGCGTGCTTGCCTCATCCTATCGCTGCCGATAGTTTAAGTCGCGTTAGGCGCTTTGTCAATGGTAAACTGCCTGTTCGCCGGGAAGTGGAGCGTCTTTGCCGGTTGCCGCATGGAAGGTTATACTGAGGCTGTGACGGTAAGCCCCAGTCCCGACGACGCACCAAACGATAAACGCAGTGTCCAGTTCCCCGCCTCTCTCCTCGCTTGGTATGAGGGAGAAAAACGTGATCTTCCCTGGCGTCGGACGCGCGATCCCTACGCTATCTGGGTATCGGAGATGATGCTCCAGCAGACCCAGGTGGCGACCGTTATTCCCTACTGGACCCGATGGATGGAGCGTTTCCCGACCATCGCCGATCTTGCAGGAGCCGAACTCGACGACGTGCTTGGAGCCTGGCAGGGTCTGGGATATTATGCGCGGGCTCGTAATCTTCACAAAGCCGCCAAAGCCATTGTCCAAAATCATGACGGGGTGTTCCCCACCGCATTCGAGCAGGTCCTAGCGCTCCCCGGAATTGGTCGCTACACGGCAGGCGCGATCTGTTCCATCGCTCTCGGGCAGGACGTTCCCATCGTGGATGCCAATGTTATCCGCGTACTCTGCCGCGTCTATGGCCTCCGTGGTGATCCTAAATCGATGACCGTCCAGAATCGACTCTGGGAACTGGCGCAGGAACTGATTCCCGCAGGGCAGGCACGGGAGTTCAACCAGGCGATGATGGAACTGGGAGCGCTCATCTGTGATGCCAAGCCGCGCTGTAATATCTGCCCGGTCCAGTCGGTCTGTGCCGCGTTCGCCTCGGGAGATCCCACATCGCTGCCTGAATTTGCCCCCAGGCCGATTTTCACGCAGCAGGTAGACGTCTCGGCGATTGTTTTTCACCCGGACGGGGATGGTCGCGTTCTGCTCATTCGCCGCCCTGAGGGCGGACTCTGGGGTGGGCTATGGGAAACACCGCGCGTTACGGCAACGGAATTCGAAACAATCACCGATGCCGCAAATCGTGCCGCCCGCGAGGCGGCAGGCGTCGAAGTTCAGGCAGCGGGAGAAAGTCTTGCCACGGTGAAGCACGGCGTCACCACGCGAAAAATTACGCTTATTGGGATGCAATGCATATTTCTTCCCCATCAGACAACAAATATCGAGGATGATTCGCCACCGACTCGTGCCTGGGTTTCTCCTGGTGAAGTAGCGACAAAGTACGCGCTCTCGTCCCCTCAGAAAAGGCTTCTGGAAAAGGTCCTGGCTCCCGAACAACAGTTGGCGCTTTTCTGACTGGGCGGGATATTTCGCACGCGCTCGGGCAAACAAAGCGCAAACACACTATAATACAGAGGACGATTTTCCTAACCTATGGCACGCCTCGAACATATTCTCGGTAAAAAGGGCCCATTCGCCGCTCATCTCCCCGGATTTACGCCCCGAACGCAGCAGATCGAACTGGCGAAAACGGTGGAGGCATCGCTGGTCGAAGGCCGCCCCTGTCTCGCGGAAGCGGGCACGGGCGTCGGCAAGACAATGGCGTATCTCACTCCCCTCGTGCGCTGGCTCGCGAAGCATGACGGGCGTGCGGTCATTTCCACACATACGCTGGCGCTTCAGTCGCAGTTGGTAGAGCGTGATATTCCCAATCTGCTCTCGGCGATGCCGGAGTATGAGATACGCGCGGCGGTCCTCAAAGGCCGCTCCAATTTCGTCTGCCTCCAGGACCTGCAGGTCGCGGCAAGCGATGTCTGGCTCGCGAACGACCCTCTGTTTCGTCAGGTTCAGCGCTGGGCCGGAGACACAGACAGCGGCGATATCTCGGAGCTGGACTTTACGTTCACCGGATGGAGCGAGATATGCGCGAACCAGGACACCTGCCGTCAGCGTGAATGCCGCTTCTACGACCGCTGCTTTTACTACAAGGCGCGTAAAGACGCCGAGGAGTGCAACCTTCTGGTCGTCAACCATGCCCTCTTTTTCGCGGATCTTCGCCTGCGCCGAACGAATCCGGGCGGGCCGACTTTGCTCCCCAAGTACGATGCCGTAGTTTTCGATGAGGCGCATCATATTGAGGAGATGGCGACCCGTGCGTTCGGGCTCGAATGGGGTTCGCGTCGCATACCCACGCTGGTTTCGCGTGCAAAGAAGCTGCCGGGAGTCGATGTGACAGCCCTTGCCGCAGTCGAGGCGCTGAATCAGGCGTTTTTAGATCCGTTCATGAACTCTACTTCTGCTGAGGCTTTTCTGGATGAGATGGTCAGCAGTGACCAGGACCAGAAGGTATTCAGGGATCGGTGTGATGAGCTTTGCGCGGCGGTAGACTCTATCACCAAGGATCTCACCGCGGTTGCCGATGCCGCAAACGCCGCGCCCGACCGGGAGCGTGCCGGGGGGCTTGCCAGGACCGCGGCGCGTATATCGACAGAGTTGCGCCAGGTCACCAAACAGGAACCAAATGAGGAGTCGAATGCCTTCCGCTGGTACCATACCCGCCGAACTCGCACCGGGCACGCCTTCACAACGCTCGTGAAGACCCCGCTCGCGGTGGATACAGTCATGCAGGAAACTTTGTTTTCAGAGACGCCCCGCGCCATCTTTGTTTCGGCGACACTGGCGTCGGGCGGAAACTTCGATTACCTCAAGGAAAGACTTGGTCTGAAGGGTAAGGGAGAGACCCCTATCGAAGTAGTGGAAGGCTCTCCCTTCGACTATGAGCGGAACTGCTTGCTCTACGTACCACGGACTCTTGGGACCGCGTCCGGCGGCGCAAACGTAAACGACGACTACACAAATCGGATAGCCGCTGAGGTGCTAAGTCTGGTAGAGGCCGCGGGAGGCCGAACGTTCGCCCTGTTCACGTCGTACCGTATGCTGAAAGCAGTACAGCAGTACCTGCTGGACAAAAGTGATTTCCCTCTCTTTGTTCAGGGTGAGATGCCCAACTCTAGACTGGTCGAGGCCTTTGTTAAATCCGGGAACGGTGTGCTCCTCGGAACGAACTCGTTCTGGGAGGGTGTCGATGTACCTGGTCCTGCTCTATCCTGCGTGATTATCGACAAGCTGCCCTTTGCCGCTCCGGACTCCCCGCTCCAGCGTGCCCGTGAGACGGCGATACGGTCTGAGGGCGGAGATGCCTTCCGGAAATTGTCCCTCCCCCAGGCGCAGATTAGGCTGAAACAGGGTTTTGGCCGCCTGCTTCGCACCTCGACGGACCGGGGAGTTGTCGCAATTCTCGACAGCCGTCTCTGGACCAAGAGTTACGGACGAGGGATGCTCGCGGACCTTCCTTCGTGTCCTTCTACGGACCAGCTGCCGGATGTGGTCAAGTTTTTTAAGGGGAATGGCGAATCTGCGATGCCTCTAAAAAAGGAACACCGGGAACCAGCCATTCGCTGAGTCGATGCGTCACGACGTTAAAACTTACGAAATTTTCGCAACTTACCTCACTTTTCATTGACAACCACCCTTGCGCCGCGCAATAATATCTATTGCTGTCAAAGGCACAAAGTGATTCGGTATGCGAAAACAGGAACATGAACCAGTCTATGTAGTTAGCGTCGCGGCCCGGCTTGCGGGGCTTCCCGGCTGGGTGCTGCGCGTCCTTGATCATGAAGGAATTGTCGTTCCTGTTCGCACGGACTCCAACCGACGGCTTTACTCGGATCATGATATTGCGGTCCTCGCACGGGTCCAGTATCTAATGAAAGAACGTAAAGTCAACATCGAAGGGGTTAAAGTGATTCTGGAAATGGAACGGGAACGCGACGAGGCAAATCGTGGCGACACGACGCCCGCTGTTTCGGTCACAACCTCCGCACTTCCGCCGTTTCCCGCCACGACGGTAAACTCTCATTGATTCTAAAAGAACTCCGAACAGGGTTCATTCTCAGTCCAACCCTGCCTGAACGAAGCCAAGTGACCGCTGTTACAACCGAAGGAATTTAAGATGATTTATCCCTCCGCCGACAAGATCGACAAAAATATCGAAAGCAAGTACGCCCTGGTTATCCTGGCAGCGAAGCGCGCCAAGCAGATCAAAGAGGGTGCGCGAGCCCGTATCAATACGCCAAGCCTTAACCCCCTAACAGTGGCTTTGGAAGAGATCGCCGCCGGTGAGATCCGCTATGCCTTTGATGAGAATTCCCTGGCGGGTCGCGAAGCGCTGGCGGACAAGGAAGCGGTTGTTGGAAGCCGCGAACTGGCCGTTGATGGGGTCGATCCGTTGGCGCTGCCGGAAAACCTGGATGCTCTTGCAAAAGCCACGTCTGCTCTTGGCGGCGATCTTCTGAGCGGCGATATGGATGCTGATTCGGATGAGGACAGTGACGACGAAGCGGCGGAAGAGGAAGAAGAAGAAGAAACTCCCCTTCTGCTCGCCGATGAGGACGTAGAAGAGCCGGAGATTTAGGTTCCTTTGGGGCAGGGCCGCCCCTTCTCAGACCGTTGATTCGAGGAGGCGACCTACGCGAAAGAAACTATGGTGACGAAACGCGACTTCTATGAAGTTTTAGAGATTGACCGGTCAGCGGATGCGGCAGAGATCAAGTCTGCCTACCGAAAGCTTGCCCGCAAGTACCACCCGGATGTCAATCCCGACGATGTTTCCGCGGAAGAAAAGTTCAAAGAGGTTCAGGCGGCCTACGAAGTTCTGTCGGATGACAACAAACGGCAGGTGTACGACCGCTACGGGCACGAAGCGCCCGGTGGCTTTCCCGGTGCCGGTGGACAGGGGTTCCCCGGTGGTTTCGGCGATATCTTCGATATCTTTTTCAACGGCTCCCAGGGAGGCGGCAGAGGAGGAAGGGGTGGTCCTCAGCGTGGTGCGGATATGCACTATGACCTTGAGGTGTCACTCGAAGAGGCTTTCGCCGGGGTCGAAAAGCAGATCCGTATTCCGCGCGTCGAAATGTGCGACACGTGCAAAGGCAGCGGCGCGGCCGCGGGAACGTCACCGGAAACCTGTCCCGTCTGCAGCGGTCAGGGACAGGTACGCCACACCCAGAACACGATACTTGGCACTTTCCAGACGATGGCTCCCTGCAGCCGCTGCAGCGGCAGGGGTAAGATCGTCAAAACCCCGTGCCCGGAGTGTCAGGGACAGACGCGCGTTCGGCGAACGCGCGACCTGACGATCAGTGTTCCCGCCGGTGTCGACAACGACATGCAGATGCCGCTGAAGGGCGAGGGTGAGGCGGGCCTGCTCGGGGGTCCCTCCGGCGACCTTTACGTGGAGTTCCATATCAAGCCGCATCCCCTGTTCGAACGACGCGGACGGGATCTCTTTACCGAAGTGCCGATCAGCTACACACAGGCAGCCCTCGGCGACGAGATCTCGATAAGCACCGTCGGCGGTGAGAAGGGTTCTATCACAGTCCCCGAAGGCACCCAGACCGGAACCAGCTTCCGACTGCGTGGTCAGGGTATGCCCGATGTCATGCGCGGAAGCACCCAGCGCGGTGATCTCAATGTCGCCGTTAAAGTCGAGGTCCCGACAAAGCTGGACGATGAGGAGAAGAAACTCCTGCGTCAGCTTGCGGCGCTGCGCGGCGAAAAGGTAAGCCATGAGTCCAAGGGTTTCTTTGAGCGAGTCAAAGAAGCAGTCTTAGGCCACGATGACTAATCGCTGGGCTGAGATCGAGATAGCGGCGACCGGTGATGAGTCGCAGGAAAAAGTAGGCGCATTGCTGACGGAGACGGCGGGCTGCCAGGGCTATAGGGCAGCCGCCAGTTCTGTTACCGGATATCTGCCGGTGGACGAGCGTCTTGAAAACACACTACTAACGCTCCGAAGCGCTCTTTCAAATGACTTTCCCGCATCGACACCGGAGATCACCATCCGATTCGTTGCCGAAGAGGACTGGGCGGACGCCTGGAAACAGTACTTCAAACCCCAGCGTATTGGCGACTTCTTCATCGTAAAACCGACCTGGGAGCCTTTTTCCCCTGCTAACCAGGATCTTGTTATCGAGATCGATCCTGGCATGGCTTTCGGGACAGGACTGCATGCCACCACACGCCTCTGTCTGAGGGCACTGGAGAAGCGTGTGACGCCCGATATGACCGTCGCCGACGTTGGTACCGGTTCCGGTATTCTGGCGATCGGTGCGGCCCTTCTGGGGGCATCGTATGTTGAGGCGACCGATATCGATCCGCTTGCGGTTCGCATCGCCCGTGAAAATGTCGCTGTGAATCGCCTGGAGGATCGCATCTCCGTCGAGGAGGCGACATCTCCTCCGGAGGGGCCGTTCCAGCTCATCGTGGCAAACATTCTCGCCGATGTCATCCTCGCAATGACTCCGGACCTGTATGACGCGCTGATGCCCGAAGGAATCCTGATCGCCTCCGGGATTATCGAAAACCGTTCGGAAGATGTCCGCCGCGGACTGGAGTTCGCGGAGTTTAAGATTCTTCAAACGGAGTCGGACGGCGAATGGGTCGCGATCACCGCCCGGCGGTGAAACTCCGCTCGTTTCAGGGGGTGGATGATCCGGCCGCGCTCCGGACATCCACCCGGAAACTCGGATTCGAAACCGAATAGCGCAGCGGTGTGTTTGCCACCCCATTTGAATCAAACCGCAGTACAATGCGGGCGGGTTTGCTGGCGGACTCGGTCGCGAAGAATACCGTCTGCGTGTTCGCAGCCCCTTGAGCAAGCCCCTGAGACTGCAGATCGACGGCATCCGAGGCTGCGCCGACAGACATGCCGTCCTCGGTCACCAGGCTGATACCTTGCCAGCCGGTGCCGCCCGGAGAGTATCCGCTGAACTTGCTTCCGTTGCGAATCTCCACCCGCGCCGCCCAGCCTTCGCCCAGACTGGCGGGCGCCTTCTCCACGGAGATCACGCGAAATCGCCAGACCCCGTTAAACAGCCAGTCCCCCATCTTGCCTTCCAGCCCCCCCTGCTGGTTTGCCCCACCAGCGGCGGTCGACGGCAAGGATGACAGGGTCAGTTCCATCGTGCCGGGGCTGGTTTTCACCACAACGCCTGCGGCTTTCAGCGCGTCCAGTGGAATATAGGTTTTCCCCTTAACGGACAGCGGTTGGCCCGGAACCGTTCTTCCGTTTATCTTCAAGCGGGCGGTCTGCTGCGCCCAGACGGCTGACGTCAGGACTGCCACGGACAGAAGTGTGGCAGCGAACGCTTTTCCCGGAGCGACCTGAAGCGCCCCTGCAGGGCGTAGAGGTGAGAACATGGCGAGACTCCTTGAAACAACGGTTAGAGCGACAGCGCTTCCCCCGCTCTAAACTTCAGAGGAGAGCAGCGTTTCAGAAGTACAGGCAGCGGATGCTAGGTGTTGAAGTACATCGCAAATTCAAAGGGATGCGGGCACAGCGTGTTAGCATTTTCGTTACTTACCGGAAATCTTAGTACAGAGAGGCTTCACCTGTCAATCTGACCTTATTCCGACTCGGTCACAGCCGTTATACCGAGAACACGGGGGCCTTCCGGCGTCCAGACGAGCTGCCGCACGTATATCTGCCGCTTCGTATGGGCGGCATCCCAGGCATGAAAAAAAACGTACTCGTTGCCGTCGGGTCCTGTCGTCACCGAATTGTGACCGGGGCCACGAAGTCCGCCCGGAAGCGTTCGAAGGAAACGAGGACCCTCTTCCGAACCGGTATCAGAATAGGGACCCAGAACACCGTCTGCTACTCCGTAATCGACGCCATAATTTGGTGTGCCGTAGGCAGCGCCGCTATAGAGGCACCAGTACCGCTGGTCGTGATGAAGAATGAAAGCTCCTTCGAGCGTGTGCCAATCGAAGGAATGACCGCCATAGGCAGGCATAATGCGATCCTGCTGAAATCGCTGCCAGGGAAAGCGCGCCCGAAGAACGACGGTCTCCTTTCCGGAAAGCTCGGTCATGGAAACAAGGCGATCCGCTACCAGGGCTGTCCCTGCCTGAGTAATCCCATCAGAATCAAGAAAATCACGGGCGTAAAACAGATACCATTGCCCGTCGTGGTCACGAAACGGGTGAGCGTCAATCGCGAACGGTACCTCTGCGGGGTCAACGAGAGGTTTGCCCCCGGTATCTCGGTAGGGACCCTGGGGCGTTTCGCTTACCGCCACCCGGAGGGTGTGGCCCATCTCACCCGCATGGCCTACCGAATAGTACAGATAAAAGCGACCATCGTCTCCCCGCGCGACTTCCGGAGCCCAGAACTGGCTGCCCAGAGTCGGGTCATCCGGGGGGATCAACGCCCCGCCGAGGTACTCCCAGTGGATGAAATCCGTGGATCGCAGGAGGGAGAAGCAGCGTTTCTCCTCTTTGTAGGGCTGACTGCTGGTTCCAAAAGCGTAATAAGCGCCTTCTTCCTCAACACGCAGCACAAAAGGGTCCGCGAAATAGCCGTCAAACAGAGGGCCATCCGGTAGGCGCATGTTTTGCATTAACAATTTTCCATTCAGCCGCGGCCCAGCATCACGAGCAGCAGCAGGAGTGGTGCATCTCCCGCGAAAGCGTGGAGGATCACCGGGTAGCTCATTCTCCGCGTCCGCTCATACGTGAGCGCCAGCAGAAAACCGATTCCCGCGATCAAGGCGGTTGCCGCCAGTGCAACCCACGGGTTCACAAAGAGGCGAATGACCAGCCAGTGCCAGGCTCCAAACTGAAGCGCACTGAGAAGCGCCGCCGGTACCCAGGATTTAAACGACGGACGGAGCGCCGCGTAAACTCCCCCTCGCCAGAAGAACTCCTCCGCCAGGGGATTCACCAGCGCGAAGTAGGGGAAAAGCCAGAAATATGTGGACGGGGGGAGCCCCCTTTTCGCCATCAGCCCCAGAACGAGTGGCTTGTCGAGAAGGGCTGCGCCGACATAAAGGTAGGCGACCAAGGTGAAAGCATTGGCGCAAAGGATAGTCCCGAGCAAATGTCGGCGTCGAAAGCGCCAGGACTCGGCGGTCGGCGGAAGTGCGGGGGACCGCAGAAGGAGTCCCCCGATGAAGCACAAAATGTGGTAGCCGACGAAGGCTAGCGGAGCCGAATGAAACTGATACAGTCCCAGCCCGGCTGCCGGCCACGGCAAGATACCCAGAAAGATCGCCAGAACCCCACGCCAGTGCGGCCCTTGTCCTGGATTGCTCACACGATGGTTCGTTCCGTTTCCGGATCGAAGACATGGACCTTCTCCGCGTCGACGACCACGTCCAGCATCGCCTCTTCTTTGGCACTGGTTTCGGCATCGATCCGGGCGATCAGGGTCTGCGTTCCTGCCGTCAGGTACAGTGTTGACTCACTGCCGAGAGGCTCAATCACCTCTACTTTGAGTTGTGCGTTATTCTCCTGGGAAGATACCCGAGAGGGAGCGTTCCCTTTATCGTAGATGTCCTCAGGGCGGATACCGAGAATCACCTCTTTACCGATGTGCGGTGCAAGAGCTTCGGTGCGATTCTCCGGTAAATGAAGGCGGAAGTGCTCCATTTCCAGAAGCGGTCGTGCGCCGTTCTTAACCACCTTGGCAGAACGGACAAAGTTCATCGACGGCATTCCGAGGAACCCGGCCACAAACATATTTGCCGGAT
>JAZKEA010000450.1:0-2242 GCA_040387315.1 Armatimonadota bacterium
GTATTCGGGCAGGTGACGCAATTCGGCCCGTTTGAAGTTAAGTTGGTCTGCAAAGACCCGCGCGGGACCGTCTCT
This sequence comes from Armatimonadota bacterium, assembly GCA_040387315.1. Taxonomy (GTDB): domain Bacteria; phylum Armatimonadota; class Armatimonadia; order Armatimonadales; family Armatimonadaceae; genus JACMJB01. Next base: position 76 of record JAZKEA010000450.1, read on the forward strand.
CTGTTTTATTCGGATTCGGATTACTACGAGGGGTCGGATTTCATTGAGGCTGAATGGCTGGAACAGATTGAACCGCACCCTGCTTCTCTTCTGCCCGTAAATCAGGATGAGAGAATTACTGTACCGAAAGAAGATAAGCGTCCATTCATACTCTGAATAGTTAGCGCCGAAGTACCTTCCTGAGCGTGTTCTTATCCCTCTCTGACGGCACGGACACCCGCGACTTGCCGTTCATAATGTCCCGCTCGTCGTCGGAGTGCGGGAGGCCGAGGCAGTGGCCTAGCTCGTGGACGGCGTTGCAGAGCAGGGCTACATCATCCAGGCGCGAATACGAGTGCAGGGCGAACCGGATTTCCCCGGCGGTGGTCGTTTCGGCGTCGTCGCCTTCGTTCATCGCGGCCCAGAACGGCATCGAGGCGTGCGCGGTTTCGCGTTCGCGTTCGTCGTAAGTGATCCGCCATCGCTTGCCCACTTCGGCCAGGACCGGCGACCAGGCGGAAAGGGCGCGTTCGCAGACTTCGTGCCGGGAGTCGCAGGGGAGTCCGGTGAATGGCGACACGAACGGTGCGCGGTTGACGTAGACGACGATCTCGGAGACGCCGGGGTAGCCGGGGCCAGTTTCGGGCGGGGGCTTGTAGTAGTCGGGCGGTTGCGACTTATTGCGACCGATGCCGAATGATTTTAGCAGTTCTGATAGCCAGGACATTTAATGCTCCTTGAAAGGTCGGAAACATGGGATACTGGACGGATATTATGGTCGGCCATTCGCACGCGGAACGGGACGCGGCGAAGCGGTACAGGGCGGTAGAGGAGGCGATGGCGGCGGCGGGCATGGCGCTTCACGGCGGATTGAAGCAGATTAGCCTTGACGGGATGGGCAGACTCGCCGCGTCCGAGTACCGGGATGACCCGGATTCCCCCACGCCTTACGACGACGAAAACCGCGCCGCCGTCCTTCGCGCCGTCGCGGGTGCCGGGTGGGAACGCCCCGAATCGGTACAGGTATTCATCCAGACGGAGAACTGCAAGACGTGGCACGTTTACAAGATTGATGGCATCCCCCCCGGTTAGTTCCACGCAGGGCGTTAAGCCCACGTCTGCCCCCCGTCCGTGCTCGTGATGTTCACAATCGCGCCGCTGCCGTTTCTGTAGCTGAGCGCGAACGACCCGTCTTTACGCGCCACAAGCCCGATGGCGTCCTCTGCCGCGCCCGCCGCCGCAACCGCCGTAACTTCCGCCGTGACCGCAGATCCGAACGCGTCGAACGTGCGGAACTTGATCGCCCCGCCCGTCACCCACCAAGCATCGGCTGTCGCCCCCTCACCCCCCGGTAGTAGCGCCGTCGCTGGGAATTTGCCCGCCGCCGCTATAGTAGTTGCCACGCTCCATGTACCTCCCTCGTTAATCGTCGTCTGCCGCTTTATCGCCCCCCCCACATCCTCGTAGGTGAGAACTATCGCCCCGTCGCCCTTGCGCCTCGCGTAGCGCACGCAGGGGCGCTCCCCGGTGATGCCTGTCGCGACTTCCGCCCATGTGCCGACGCCGTAGCCCACCGGGAAGCGCAGGAATATTTCGCCGTCATCGTCCGTAACCGCCTGGACGAGCCGCCCCGTCGCGGATTCGTCCATAGAGAGCCAGAACGGGGATCGGTCCTGCCCCAGATACGGGAACCAGTAGCCGTGACCCTGCCGGTACCATGTCGGGGAAATGAGCGCCATCGGTTACACCGTCCCCGGTGGGAAGAAAGCGCCCGCGTCGATGCTGCCGATTTTCAGGATCTCGGAAGAATCGACGACGTTCACCTGCGCCGTAGCGGTGTTGATGTTTTTCGACAGTCCGATTTCATCCCCCGTAATCATCATCCCGAACGTGTCTGCGTCCATCATCCCCGTGAGGTTGATCGTCGCGCCGCCCGTGCCGGGGGTGTTTCTTACCGTAACGTCATACGTATCCTCCAGCCCGTTCAGCAAAGTATAGAAATAGGCTATCGGGCAGATCCGCTGGAAATGCACCGGTACGGTGTGCGGGTCGCCTCCCGACACGCCGTTTATCACGTCCCCGCACAGGACGGGGAACACTACCTTGGTATAGTTGGCGCAGAGTTTCTTGACCACGCCCGTAGGCGTCAGGGATGCCTCAAAGAAGGGCAGCCCCGAATTGAGTGACG
>JAZKEA010000451.1:0-2874 GCA_040387315.1 Armatimonadota bacterium
ACTCCACACCTGCGGTACGGAAGTCGTTAACTATCTGCGGCGGGATTCCATGAGCGGTATGAACGACGGTCCGGAACAGCCCGATACGTCCTTCAAGAGCGGCGTCGAGCGAGGCAGCCGTAGATGATGCCACGTCACGGACATCGACACCGTTGCGGAGCAGTTTCTCACCGAAGGCAAGGTATGGCTTCGGCACGAAGTCGTGGTAGCGGAGCATCGCTACCGAAGCCCGCGTAGATTCATGAAGCATCCGACACAGGTCTTCGCCGATAACCTTGGTGACCGAGTAAACGCCGCCAAACCCATAGGCCATAGAAGACGCAAACACGAACGCTTTGACACCTTCCGCCCGGCAGGCTTCGATCACATTAAAAGTGCCGTCCACATTTACCGCAAATATGGTGGAATCGCTGACCGGGGGCTGATGAGCGCAGTGCCAGGCGGCAAGGTGAATTACACCGTCACACCCGGCGACCGCCCTGCGAGCATCCTCCGGGGTACGAGTGTCACAGCGCTGAAATTCAAAATCGGTCAGGTCCGCTCCAACGGGCGGGCCGACATCCGCCCGCCTGACATTGGTATAGCCCGCTGCCTTCAACTGGCAGCAAACTGCCTGCCCCGCGATACCGGATGCCCCGGTCACCAGAATGCGCCTGTCCTTACTCGGGACCATTATTTCAATGTCTCCCGGACAAAGGCGATGTCTTCCTCCGTGAGTGTGCGGTTTACGGCAGAGAGGTTCGCTGATACCTGGTTCTCGTTGCGGAAGCCGGGAATGACGCAGGCGACTCGCGGCTGGTTCAGGATGTAACGTTGTGCCACAGAGGAAAGGTCTTCCGTTGTTTCGCCGAATCGCGCTTTCAGTTTTTCCAGCTTTGGCTTCAGCGCGGCGATAGCATCCGCTTTGAAGCCGCCGTTATTCTGACGATGGTCGCCCGGCTCAAACGTTGGGGGCTTTGAGGGATCATATTTGTCGAGCAGGCGTCCCTGGGCAAGCGGGCTGAAGGCGACAAAGGTCAGATCGTGCTCCTCCATCAGCCGGGAGACCGGGGAGCCGGGCCGCACAAACTGGTCGTCGAGCGCGTGCGCCCAGCTCTGCAATACCTGAGGCCGCACAACGGGAACCGTCTTCTCAAAATCCGCGGCGGAGTAGGCAGACTGCCCCTTGACGCGCACCTTACCCTCCGTCACCAGGGCATCCATGGTCTCCGCGGCGGCCTGGAGGTACTTATTGTTGTGTCCGAAATCGCCGTGATGGAAGTAGTAGATGTCGATGTGATCACGCCGCAGGTTAATCAGTGACTGCTCACACTGATGGCGGATATGAGCGGGTTCGTAGGCATGCTCCGCTGTACCGGGAAAGTGCCCGATCTTGGTCGCGATGATATAGTCCTCTGATTTAACGCCGAGTTTCTCGAAAACGCGGGCGAGCATACGCTCCGCGCGGCCATTGCCGTAGACATCCGCGTTATCGAAGTGGTTTACACCGGCATCAATGGCTTTCTTGATCGCCGCCGTGATCTCGTCCTCGCTGACATTCGCCCAGCCGTTCGCGCTTCCATTGACCCAGTTAAGACCGCCCATAGTCCAGCAGCCAAGGCTGACTTCCGAGACCTTGACGTCTGTGCTGCCTAGATTACGATAATTCATTTTGTCGCTTGTCCTGTCGATGATTCCGTCGTTTGATCCTGTTTAGTTTTTGGGCCGCCTGTGGCCAACGGCGTGGTATGGGAAAACGAGGCCCGCGCCGTGTCCAGCGTGGTCACGGTTTTACCGATACGTGCCGTGATGATAGGAGCCGGGCCTTTTTCGGGAAGAACTGCGCTCCAGCGGCTGCCTTCCACCTTCGCACCTATTGTTTTTGTCCCGGCAGTTACCATTACAGTCGCGCCCGCTGTCGTTTCACCCTCAAGACGGGCAGCCGTGCGAACGGTGACCGCGAGAAACGGCTCCGCTTTGATGAGTGCGCGGTGGTAGGCGGTCTGTGCCTCCAGTTCGGCGGCTGGCAGCGGCGGAAGCTGCGACGGTCCTTCCGCCATCTCCTGGATTACCTGGCGAAGCTGAGCGTCTGTCTTCCCTTTACCGAGTGTCGGGCCGTAGAACGACCCATTGGGGCCATGGCATCGGGCGCAGGCCTCGTCATAGGTTGCTATAGGACCACGCGCGAGTGGCAGAGGTGGTATAGGCGCGAGTTTCGGGGCAGGTTCCGGTGCGGCAAGGGAAACTGCTGCCGCCAGCACGGCAGTGCCTACGCCTGCTGCAGCCCAGAGACGATTAACGCCCTTTGGTCTCATGAGCCCCTCGCTTCTTCGGGTCTTTTTTATCTGCCGGGGTCTGTCCGAACAGGACGGTGATCGGGGATTTAGTCACCGATGTGTTGGTACTCTGAATGCGGTATACCTGCCCGGTCTGATCGTCCGAAAGCAGGACGCTGCCATCCGGAGCTTCGGTGCAGTCCACGGGGCGGCCCAGTATGCGGCCATCGGGGGCAAGCGTTCCGACCACCATCAGCGATCCGTAGGGCTTGCCGCTGACTTTGTCGAACAGGACGCGCTCCACCCGATAACCCACCTTGGAGGTGCTGTTCCACGATCCGTGGCAGGCGATGAAGGCATCGCCCCGATGGTCTTCGGAAAAGTAGGGCTTGCTCAGAAAGGTAAAGCCGTTCGGAGCCCAGTGCGCGCCCAAACGCCACTCCGGGGGTGTTGTGTTCTCCACCAGTTCCAGAAGGTCCGGGGCATCCTTGAACTCCTGGCGCGGAACCATGTTCCCGGTCACAAAAGGATGTCCGTAGAAACTGCCTTCGGTGTACTGGTTGAACTCACAGGGTGGGTTCCAGTTGGTGATCGGCTGCCGGGTCTTGGTATCACCGAG
>JAZKEA010000452.1:0-7923 GCA_040387315.1 Armatimonadota bacterium
AGCCACGCTTTATCACCACAGGCGCTGTCATTGCTGCAAACGTCGCACTGCTTAAACCGCTGATGGCAGCCACTCATGCCACCGAGTTAGAATGGGATGGTAATCACGATGCGCCTGCGACGCCTCGCGCAGGAACAGGAAGGATAGAGACGATAAATACCGATTTGCAGGATCGAATTCAGCGTTTAATCGACCGCCTGGTCGCCGAGGGGAAGGAGCGAGGGCTGCAGGTTGCCGCGTATGTGGACGGCAGACTGGCGGTCAATGCGTGGGCAGGTATCGCCGATGCGTCTTCGGGTCGACCGGTCGATGAGCGCACCCTGTTCCCCGTCTTCTCCGCCACAAAGGGGGTCGCCGCAACGGTCATCCACGGGCTTGTGGAGCGCGGCCTCCTCGCCTACGACGAGCCGATTGCTACGGTCTGGCCGGAGTTCGCGTCCCACGGCAAGGAGCGCATCACGCTGCGGCAGGCGCTGAACCACTCCGCGGGCCTTCCGCAGATGCCGCGCCCGCTTACCTATGAGGAGCTGCACGATTGGGATACCATGTGCGCCCGTATCGCGAACCTCGCCCCGCTCTGGCCTCCGGGAACGCGTATCGAGTACCACGCCATCACCTACGGGTGGCTGGTCGGCGAGGCGGCACAGCGCGTGACGGGGAGGTCTTTCGGACAGCTGGTGACCGACGAGATCGCACGTCCGCTTGGCGTCACGGAGGAGATGTTCGTCGGCATTCCCGACGATGTGGAAACGCGCGTCGCGACGCTGGAAGAGCCGGGAGCCGTGACGCCGCCCGATGATGGATTGCCGCAGTCGATTCCGGTCTGGATGGGGACGCTGCACGACTGGATGAACCGGGCCGATGCCCGCCGCGCCTGCCTTCCGGCCTCGAACGGCATTATGAGTGCGCTCGCGCTCGCCCGCCACTACGCCGCGCTGCTGCCGGGCGGCATTGATGGCATCGAGCTGCTCCCACCGGACCGTGTTCGCCTCGCGACCGCCCCGCAAAAGCCGGACCAGCCTGAAAACGACGAATACCCCCGCAACCGCGCTCTTGGTTACGGCGTCAGCCTGGACGAATCGCGGCCCGACAGGGTGAAAACGTTCGGGCACGGCGGTTACGGCGGCTGCAACGCTTTCGCCGAGCCGGACCGGCGGTTTGCCGTTGCCATCAACAAGAATCTTCTCAACCAGCATGACTCCGCCAGCGAAATTGTTCAGGAGATCCGCAACGCATTGGATGGGATACCGGAAGGCGTGGCGGGATCGGAGGCGAAGCCGTGAAACCTGTTTGGATTGTCGCGGCGAAGCGAACGCCGCAGGGCCGATTTTTGGGCACGCTGGCGGGACGCTCGGCGGTCGAACTGGGTATCGCGGCGGGAAAGGCGGCTCTGGTGGGTGTGGACCCGGTGCGGGTCGATCAGGTGATCGTCGGAAACGTGCTGGGGGCCGGGCTGGGTATGAATGTCGCCCGGCAGATCGGGATGGGGTGCGGTCTGCCGGTCGAGACACCGGCGTTCACGGTCAATATGATGTGCGCATCCGGGCTGCAGGCGGTCCTTCTCGCCGCCCAGGCAGTTCGCGCGGGCGCGGCGGGTATGGTGCTGTGCGGCGGGACCGAATCCATGTCGAACGCCCCCTATGTCCTGGAACGCGCCCGCACCGGCTACAAGTTCGGCGATGGAACACTGATCGACACGCTGCTCCGCGACGGTCTCACGGATGCGTTCAGCGACGAGCATATGGGTCTCACTGCCGAACGTCTCGCCCAGCAGTACGGCATCTCACGCGAGGCGCAGGATCGCTTCGCCGCCGACAGCCAGCAGCGGTATTCGGACGCGCTCGCCGCGGGTCACTTCGCCGATGAAGTGGTTCCGGTGGACGGTCTGACGCACGACGAACAGCCCCGGCCCGGCACGACGGAGGAAAAGCTGGCGACCCTGCGGCCCGTATTTGATCCCATGGGAACGGTCACCGCCGGGAATGCCTCCGGCCTCAACGATGGAGCGGCGATGCTCCTTGTGTGCGATGAGGAAACGGGCCGCGACTGTGGCCTGACGCCGCTTTTGCGAATTGGCGCCTCGGCGGCTGTCGGCTGCGATCCTTCCGTGATGGGAATTGGTCCGGTTCACGCCATTCGCCGCCTTTCCCAGGACCCCGCCGCGGAGTTCGAGCACATCGAGCTTAATGAAGCGTTCGCCGCCCAGTCCCTCGCCTGCATTGGGGAACTGCGCCTCGATCCGTCGCGGGTCAATCCCGACGGCGGCGCGATTGCGCTGGGGCATCCACTGGGAGCCTCCGGCGCACGTCTGCTGGTCCATTTGGCGCACCGTCGCCCTCAGAAAGCACTGGCAGCGCTCTGCGTGGGGGGCGGGATGGGATGCGCGGCTATCGTGGAGCGCGCCTGATGGAGATACCCGACCCTATTTGGGACCCGACCCCCGAATTTATCGCCACGACCAACCTCGCGTGGCTGATGGACCGGGCAGGGGCTGAGTCTTACGCGGCGGTGCACGACTGGTCGGTGCGAAATCGGGGGGAGTACTGGGAAACGGCTATCGAACGTCTCTGTATTCGTTTCCAGAGACCGTGTGACCAGATTCTGGACCTGTCGGACGGCGTGGAGAATCCGCGCTGGCTGGCGGGAGCACGGCTGAACATCGTCGAAAGCTGTTTCACGGCCCCGCCGGATTCGCCCGCTATCCTGCATCAAGCGGAAGGCGGCGTACTCCAAAGCATGACCGTCCGTGAGCTGAAAACGCTTGTGGATCGTGTTTCGGTCAGCCTCACGCGGCGCGGATTTCAGCCCGGTGACGCCGTCGCGATCTTTCTTCCAATGACGGGCGAAGCCGTTGCGATCTACTTAGGCATTTTGCAGGCGGGCTGCGTGGCGGTCGGAATTGCGGACAGCTTTCGCCCACCGGAGATTGCGGCCCGTCTGCGGCTGTCAGGGGCGAAAGCGGTCTTCACCGCGGACGTTTTGCGGCGCGGCGGCAAGACCTTCCCGATGTACGCGACCGTTTGCGACTCCACGGAAATACCGGCTATTGTGCTGCCCGGAGGCGGCGAAATCCGTGTCCCTCTCCGCGAAGACGACATCTGCTGGTCAAACTTCCTTCAAAGCGATGGCCCCTTTGACGCCGTTATGCGCGGCCCCGACGACCCGATCAACATCCTTTTTTCGTCCGGCACGACGGGCGAGCCAAAGGCGATCCCCTGGACCGAGACGACCCCGATCAAGTGCGCCGCCGATGCCCATTTCCACCAGAACGTTCAGCCGGGCGACGTTCTCGTCTGGCCGACCAATCTCGGCTGGATGATGGGACCATGGCTCATCTTCGCCGCCCTGCTGAACCGGGCAACTATCGGTCTCTTCTGCGGCGCCCCGACCGGTCGTGCGTTCGGTCAGTTTGTGCAGGACTCCCGCGCGACGATGCTGGGCGTCGTGCCAAGCCTCGTGCGGGCCTGGCGCGATACCGCCTGTATGGAGGAACTGGACTGGAGCCGAATTAAGGTTTTCAGCTCGACCGGCGAGTGTTCACGCGCCGGGGATATGGCGTATCTGTCGTCACTTGCAGCCGGTGCGCCGATCATCGAATACTGCGGCGGAACCGAAATCGGCGGAGGCTACATTACGGGCGTCGTCACCCGGCCCTGCGTCCCCGGCACGTTCAACGCCCCGGCTCTCGGCATCGACTTTGTCGTTCTCGATGAGGATGGGAAGCCTGCAGACAGCGGCGAGCTGTTTCTCATCCCGCCGTCCCTTGGTCTTTCCGCGAGACTTCTGAATGCCGACCACCACCGCATTTACTTTGCCGACACGCCCTCCGGGACGGGCGGCGAAACGCTCCGCCGCCACGGCGACCAGATGGAGACGCTGCCCGAAAGCTACTGGCGCGGGCAGGGCCGCGCAGACGATACGATGAATCTCGGCGGTATCAAAGTCAGCAGCGCGGAAATCGAGCGGACGCTGCAGGGCGTGCCGGGTCTGATCGAATCGGCCGCCATCGCGGTTCCGCCCGACGACGGCGGTCCGGGTCGCCTGGTTATCTACGCTGCTTGCGCCGTGGGTGAGGACCGCTCCCCCGCGGAACTGAAGTCCGCCTGTCAGGATGTCATCAAGCGTAACCTGAACCCTCTCTTCAAAATTCACGATTTGGTCGTGGTCGATTCTCTTCCTCGGACGGCGTCCAACAAGGTAATGCGCCGCCTCCTGCGTGACCGCTACCAGGAAACTCTCTGACAAATCCATGAGCAACAAGAATTATCCGAGTCGCACCATACTTATCACCGGCGCGGGCAGTGGTCTGGGCCGCGGCATCGCCCTCTGCCTCGCTCAAGAGGGCCACACCGTTCTCGCGACCGATCTGAACGCTGTTAGTGCGCAGGAAACCGCCGCCCAGATCGAAGGGCTCGGCGGACAGGCCCGGCCTTATGGGCTCGATGTTACGTCCGAAGACGACATCGCACAGTTTCTCGCCGCCCTTCCTTACGGACCCCGCATCGATGTGCTCGTGAACAACGCGGGACTGCAGCAGGTGTCACCCGTCGAGGAGTTTCCGACGGAGAAATGGGACCTGCTGGTGGATGTGGTGCTTAAGGGAGCCTTCCTGATGACACGGGCTGTCCTGCCCGGAATGCGGGAGGCAGGATTCGGGCGCATTGTCCAGATTGGCTCGATACATTCGCTGGTTGCTTCTCCGTACAAGTCCGCCTATGTCGCCGCGAAACATGCGTTGATAGGCTTTTCCAAAACGGTCGCTCTGGAAACGGCAGCGCATGATATTACCGTCAATACCATTTGTCCCTCGTATGTCCGAACGCCGCTCGTGGACAAGCAGATCGCGGATCAGGCGCGGACGCGCGGCATCTCCCCGGACGAGGTGATCGAACGTGTCATGCTCGCGCCGATGCCCAAGAAGGCGTTCATCACGTTTGAGGAGATCGCTGCCGCTATAGAGTATCTCATCAGCCCACTCGCACGAAATGTGACTGGCCAGACAGTGACAATTGATGGCGGCTGGACCGCACAGTAGCTTGCAGCACTGCGCGACCAGTTGCGTCAAGAACAGACTAAAAGGTTGCAGGACTGCCCATTGACGGATGGGGGAAATCTTGATACAGTGTAGCAACTTGTCAGACATCTGCTGTCCAACAGGGAATGGATCGACGAAAGCAGCGACGTTAATCATGGACGATTACTCCTTCGACAATACTCTAAAATCGGATCGGCTGCGCGATGTGCTCAAGCAGAGCCTTATTACCGAGTCGCTCCAGCCCGGAGACCGCCTTCCGTCCGAACCGGAACTTGTGACGCGGTATAAGGTAAGCCGCAGCACCGTTCGCGAAGCGATCACCGCTCTGGTCCAAGAGGGACTGCTGTACCGTATTCAGGGCAAAGGTACCTTTGTTGCGGAGCCGAAGCCGGAGCACCGCACCCTTGCCGTCGTTCTTCCCTACCTGTTTTTCTCCGATTCTCTCCCGCTCAGCGCCGGAACCGATGTAGTTCCCCGCCTGATGCAGGCTGTTGAAGCCGAAGCCCGGCGCGTTGGGGCGAATATCCTTCTGTATTTGGACAACCACCTGCCCGCTCTAGAGCGCGAAAATATCGCAAACCTGCTGGAGCGTCGGGTTGATGGCGTGCTGCTCAACTATATTGGGAATGGGCGCAACCTGGACGCTGTACAGCGGATTGGCGATTCGGGAGTGCCTCTCGTTCTCATCGACCGCTATATCGAGGGAATGCCACTCGATTTTGTGGTCACCGACAACGCTCTGGGTGCCTATCGCGCCACAAAGCTGCTGATCGCGCAGGGGTTTCCTCGCGTTGTTCACATCACCAGCCCCGGCGAGAACTCGGCGCTCCGGGACCGCCGCGCCGGTTACGAGCGGGCCATGCGCGAGGAAGAGCTGCCCCACTTGGTTCTGAGCATTGAGGAGCGGCACATCGACGAACAGGGCATGGACACCGTCAGCGAGGAGGAGCGCGCTTACCGTCTGGCGCAGACACTCCTCCAAACTGTGGAACTGCCTTTTGCCGTGTTCACCACAGATTCCCCTATCCTGGCGGGCCTGTGGCGAGCGATTCTGGATCACGGTCTCCCGCACGACCGCCTCGCCTTCGCCTGCTTTGACGAGCCGTTTGTCAACTTTCCGAAAACGGTTTTCTCGCTGAAAGTCATTCAGCCGTTTCGAGAGATCGGACGGCGAAGCATCAATATTCTGCAGGAGCGCATTGCCGGAACCGGACCGGCGGAACCTTACCAGATATTTCTCGAACCGGAGATCATCACCAGCAAGGTCTGAAGACCGACCTATCCTACCCAAGCTAGTGCCGCATTCCGCCAATGAAGGAGTTTGACCATCATGTTTGTTTCTCGATTGACCGGCCCACGCCGCGCCGCTTTCACCCTGATTGAACTGCTCGTAGTTATCGCAATTATCGCCATTCTCGCGGCTATACTATTTCCTGTTTTTGCCCAGGCGCGCGAAAAGGCGCGGCAGACATCGTGCGGATCGAACCTCAAGCAGATCGGTCTCGGGGTCATGCAGTATAGCCAGGATTATGACGAGGTTTATCCGCTGACGCGCAACGGCACCGCAACTATCGGGACCGGCGGCACGACCTGGGGGTTGTGGAAAATCAACATCTACCCGTATCTCAAGAGCGTCAATATTTACGCCTGCCCAAGTGGCGTCGCTTCCGTCGAAGGGACGTATACGCTTCCTGGCGGTCAGGTGCTGAAATTTGCGGAAAACTACTCCTACGGCGGCAACGAATACGTCTTTGCCAATGGCGGAGCGACTACCATTGTGCCTGTCAGTCAAGCGGATCTCGGCCAGGTCTCTATCATGGGTATGCTGGCGGACTCCACCTATGCGACCTGGAACAACCCGTCGCGCCTTGTCAATGCAAACACACCACCGGATCAGTTTCCCCCGAATGGCGCCATCCCCTTCACCCCAAATCCGCAGTGGGCACGGCATCAGCTGGGCACAAACATTATGTACGCGGACGGACATACCAAGTGGCAGTCCCAGGCACAGATCAGAGGGACCGTTGCCGCCCCCAACGATTATCAATGGGGACTGGTCTATGCGCCGAACGATCCACGCGCGAAGTAAGAACTATAATCTCTATAATCTGTAATACGGAGAATCGGAAAATATGGCTTCACGCATTCGGGGCGGTAACGCAAGCGCATTGTTGATGGCAGTAGGGGCGGCGCTCGCTGTTGGGATTTTGGCACGAGACGGAACCCCCGTCTCTGCCGACACGACGCCACTGCCTGTCGGCTCGATCCGTTTCCGCGCGGAGTTCGCGCCGCAGGACGGTATGGTCGCACCCGCCGAGAGGCCGTTTCGCGACGAGCAGTGTCTGAACGGAAGCTGGCAGTTCCAGCCGGTGGGCCTCCCCGCCGGTTTTCAGCCGGGCACGGGCCAGCCGCCGGAACTGCCTGCCCCCCTAGAGAACGGCTGGGAGAAAACACCGATACGTATTCCGTCTCCCTGGAACGTCAACGGGTTCCCGGATCAGAAGGGGCTTGGAGGCGATTTCAACACCTATCCCAGTTACCCCGAGGCGTGGAAGACGGTACAGATGGGATGGCTCCGGCGCTCTTTCACCCCTCCCGCGGCCTGGAAGGGACGACGGCTCATCCTCCACTTTCAGGCAGTGGCAGGCGGGGCGCAGGTGTTCGTCAACGGCAGGCCCGTCGCGGTTCATGCCGATAACTTCCTGCCGTTCGAGGCGGACATCACGGATGCCGTACAGTATGGAGCCTCCAACACGCTGCTGGTGGGCGTCCGAAAGGCAAGCCTGAGCGACATTCCCGGAAAGTACGGACGCCGTTCCTATCAGGGCGGTTCGATGTGGGGCCAGCATATCGCAGGAATCTGGCAGGATGTGTTTTTGGAAGCGCGT
>JAZKEA010000453.1:0-5212 GCA_040387315.1 Armatimonadota bacterium
CCCGGGACACGGTTACGCGATGCTGTTTGGCAACGGCGCGTGTGAAAACATCTCGGTCTATCGGAACCTGTTCGCGCACAATGAACGCCGCAACCCCTGGATCAAGGACAACGCGCGGATCGAGATCATCAACAACGTTGTCTACAACTGGGGCACGGAAGCGACCGGACTCTGGAACCCGGCGAAAGACGCGCCGCCGTCCCTGGCGAATATCATCGGGAACTACTACAAAGAGGGACCGAACACGGACAAGCTCGGGCGTCAGGGCAGCCGGGGGCTGAACCTGTTTCAGGTCGCCGCACCGGGAAGCCGGTTCTACCTGAGGGGGAATATCGGCCCCGGTCGCCTGACCGATATCGGCGATGACTGGGCTGCCGTTGAGGTCGGCAAAAACGTGGTGGCCGCGCAGTATCGCGCCAACAGCCCCATCAAAGAGATCGCCTCGGGTATCAAACCGCTGCCCGCCACTGCCGCATTCGAGACGGTGCTGGGCTCCGTTGGCGCTGTCCCGCAGGATGCCGCCGATAAGCGAGCCGTCGAGAGCACACGGACGGGAACCGGGCACAAGATCGACAAACTGACCGAGGTCGGAGGGTATCCCGACTACAAAGCGGGCCAGCCACCGACGGACACGGACGACGACGGGATACCGGATGCCTGGGAAACCGCGAATCGGCTGAATCCGCGCGACAAAAGCGATGCGACTCGCCTCAACCGGAAGACTGGCTATCTGAACATAGAAGGCTATATAAACAGTCTGCTGCCAGAATAGAGCCTCTCCTGCCGGATTTGCGTTTGTGTTTCCCCTTCTGCAGGCCGGGTAAAATAGCGGAAGCAAGGAAACTTACAATGAACGCCAATCTGCGCCATGTGCTTCTGCAGTTCGATCCGGACCTGAGCCGTACCGACAACGGCAAGGAGGAGCGCGGCGACCTATCGGTCGCCGTCGAAATCGCGGATACCCTCTGGGTCGCGTCTGATGAGACCGTTCGCCTGACACGCCTTGCGCGGAAAGGGGACGACGAGTATGCGAGTCATGCGGTGTTCGATATCGCGGATTACCTTGAGCTTTACGGCAAAAAGGACGCTGAGGCCGATATGGAAGGGCTCGATTACTCCGACGGTTATCTCTGGATGACCGGGTCGCATAGTCTGAAGCGCGGAAAGCCGGACAAGGATGACAAGGTCGAAAAGAACCTGAAGGCGCTCTCCAAAGTAACGACCGACAGCAATCGCTTCCTGCTGGCCCGGATTCCAATCGTCACAAAGGACGGTGTGCCGACTCTTGCCAAAAAGGCGGGGCGCGGGAAAACGCCGCGGACAGCCGCCCTGCTTCGAGGCGGAGTGGCGGGAAATGATCTGACGGATGCGCTCGCCGGGGATGAACACCTCGGCTGGTGCCTGACTATACCGAGCAAAGACAACGGACTGGACATCGAGGGGCTCGCCGTGTCCGGTTCCCGTGTCTTTCTTGGACTGCGCGGACCGGTGCTGCGCGGCTGGGCCGTGGTGCTGGAGACCGAGATGAAAGAGGCCGGTGACGGCAAACTGACCCTGCGAAAGATCGGTCCGAAGGGTCGCCGCTACCGAAAGCACTTCCTGGACCTGCGAGGTCTGGGTATCCGGGAAATGTGTCTTGACGGCGACGATCTGCTCCTGCTGGCCGGGCCGACGATGGATCTCGATGGACCCGCCGCCGTCTACCGCTGGAAGGGTGGGGCGAATCCTACCGGCGAGGACGATACGGTTGTGTTCGAGGAACAGATCCTAAAAATTCTGGATGTTCCCTTCGGTGTGGGCGAGGATCACGCGGAGGGAATGACATTCCGTCAGCGCACGGGTGAGCGACGCTCCCTGCTGCTGGTTTACGACTCACCGTCGGCATCGCGTATCGGCGGTCAGGCGAGCTTTATCGCCGACGCTTTCGACCTCTGACAGTCACGAACACGGAAGCGGCTCCGAGTGTCAGGGCCGCGCCTCGCGGGCGGCAAGGACTTCGCGGCGCACCACAGCCATGGTTTCGGCCCGCCGCTTCCGGACAAATTCGCGGGCCACTGCCGCCCGCGCTTTCGCCTTCGCGGGGTCTCTGGCGAGGGCAAGGACCGTTTCCGGGACTCGCGCTATCTCGTCGTCGCGGTCGAAATCGAAAAGCCAGTCTCCAAGCCCGATGTCCCGCCACATGATTCCCTTCGTGCTCTGTTCGGCCCACCGGCAGACAATAGCGGGAATGCCGCTGCCGATACACATAATCGGCGAGTGCATCTCGCTCCCAAAAAGTCCCGCGGAGCGCACATAGACGGCTAAAGCCTCGTCGGGGAGCCAGAATCGGTCGCGCCAGACCACCTTTGCCCGAACATCGTCCGGGAGCTTATCAAGAAGGTTCTCCTTTTCGATACGCATCTGCGTTTCGTCCTCGGGGCAGAGCAGCACCTTCATCCCTGTCTGCCGCGTGACCGCGGTGATCGCCTCGCGCAGGGGCCGGTGGTCGTGCTCCTTCATCGCTTCGTTACGCGCGTGCTTTACCGGGTCAGTCACCTGTTTTTTCGACGGCATGTCCCAGAACGGCGTGTTGCGCAGTCGGGAGATACAGCAGAGAAACTTTCCGTCCTCCAGCCCGTTTTCCCGAAGAAAGGTAACGGCTGCTTTGTCGTCCCGCTGATCGAACGCGAAGGCCGTATCCGGAGCGAGCCCCATCTCCGGGGCATGAACGCCGTCGCGACGGGCGGCTTCGAGCGAGACGGAATCACGAAAAAAGACAAAGCGCGCGCGGCTGAGTGTCGCCTTCTCCGGGATGCCGTACAGGCCATAGGTGACCCCGTAGACCCCGAACCCGCGCCCGGTGCGCTTCGTGAACGCCTCCGCCTGCGCCCAGGACAGCGTCGCCGGGCCGGACCCGTGCAGCAGGAAATCGGCGGAATCCATCGCGGCGGCAAGCGCCGGAGTCGTCACCGCCCCTTCCGATGTCACGGTCCCCTGGACGATCCGCAGGCCGGGAGAACGCCGACGGAGCAGCGCTTCGGCATCCGGCGTGAGCGGTGAATGCGGCACGAGGGTCACGTCCGCCTCGGGAAGGTACTTTTTGAGAAGCGCGAGCGCACCGGGCGTGTGAGCGATGTCCCCTATGTTGACGGTCTGCCAGGCGGAACAGAGCAGGATATGGGGTCTTTTCATTCTCAAAACGCTCCCCGGTTTCGTTTTCCCGCAGGACGGGGTTTCCCGAGAACATTCGTGGCCTGCGGCACTTCATCGGTTCCGCTGCCGATTGCGGGGCTGTTTTTCGCAAGCGTGAAGTTGCCCTTCATAGGGTCCGGCAGAGCAACGACTACACCCGGATCGGCCACAATATCGTGCGGACCAACCATCACAGTCTGGGCGGTCGGGTAGACGTTGTAATCCCAGCGAACGTTCGTGTTTTTGTTGTTGGAGGTCACTTTGCCGCCGGGGCGCGGGACGATTACATTGTTCAGGATGTTGACATCCTGGCTGTTGTTGGCGAAGATCTCTTCATAGTTCACGACCTGCCCGTTCCAGTACGTCGTGTTGTTGACGATATCGACGTAGCGGGTGCGGAACGTATGGATGCCCGACCCGCCGTTAAATGCGCTGACATTGTTGGCGATCAGTGCGCGGCCCTTCCATTCAGGCCGCTTCGGCTTTTCGGCAGGTGGTGGGGCAGGAGTCGTGGCTGCGGTGGCGGCATCCCCGGTCGGGTTGTTCGCGCCCTGCCGTTCCTGGTCCGTGACATCCAGAATAATGCCGTTACCATCGCTGAGCTTGCCGGTCTTGCCCCACGGAACCAACCCCTTGTTGTTCCAGACAAAGTTCCGCTGAAAGATGACGTGGTAGCCGGGGGCGTCATCGAAAGCCCAGTTGTTCAGGGTGGTCAGGCCGGAGCAGGCGTACCGGGCATACCAGGCATTCTCAAAGATTTTACAATCCTCAACGGTGATGTAGTCGGCCTCCAGCACGGCGACCCCGCCCCCGGCGCACTTGGCGACCGTGCAGTTTCGAATGACAATATGATGGGGCTTGTCATCCGGGGCGTTCTGCCGCCCCTCCACCGTGATGCCGTTCGTGTTAAACCGTGGGTCAGGCTTAGGCTGCTGGGAATCCTTGAGCGCATCGATAAGCGTGATACTGTCGTTGTTCCCGATCACGGTAAGTCCGTCCAGCACCTGGTACGAGGTTCGAACCGCGATTCCCTGCCATCCCGTGGGACGGATCACCGGAGTCTGACCGGGAGCGGCTTTCCACGTAATCCAGGCATTCGGCCGTCCTGGTCGGGAAAGCGTCAGGACGGCGCTTCCGCCCGCGGTATCGGCATCGGAATACGTGCCGTCGCCGATCAAAACCGTATCGCCGGGTTCAACCAGAGAAGCCGCTTTTTTCAGCGTGCGAAAGGCGGATGCGGCGGTCTTGCCGTTGTTGGTATCACTGCCGGTTCCGGAAACATAGATCGTCGCGGCCTGTATCGGGCCGCAGGCGGTAACGCAGAGCGCGGCGCTCAAATTCGCAATGGGAAAACGGAGTTTAATAATCATGGATATTGCTGTTGTGATGCCTGATTGCCTTCGGTCGGGGCCAAATAGGGGGAAGCCCCGCCTGGGGCGGGGCTTCCACACTTTATACGTTAGTCGTTGTCGGACAGGGTCCAGAGACCGCACGGTGTTGCGACCGTACCCTGGCAGGTATACCCGTTCGCGTTCTTAAAGGGGTAGGTGATGCCGGGGGTGGAAACGGTCTGCTGCGGCTTGAACCATTTCGCGTGCCCATCTGCAAACCCATAGTTCCAGCCCTCGGAGTGACTGGGCTTGTTAGGGGCCACATTGGTCTGGCCGTTGGGAGAGGGAACCCGGTATCCGCTGTTGGTACCGATCCAGTTATTATTTAGCGGGGCTTCTGCGAGCAGAATGGTGCTGGCAGGTGCGACGAACTCCGCGAGGGGACGGCCCTCGGTGATGTAGTCGGTGTAGCCAGCGTCAAAGGCAACCTCCGGTTTCCATGCCTCATCCGAGCCCGTGTTGGCCGATCCGGCGACCGCATAGGAGCGCTTGTTTCGGGTTGTATTCGTACGATCCACGCTGTCACTGGGGCAAAGCAGGTACGGATTGTTGCCCGTTCCATAGAAAGTTGAACCGGCTTTCTGAGCATAAGCCTCGATGTAGTTGTCCCAGGCGAAAGCCGTTACCGTCGCATTGGAATACCGTGCGGG
>JAZKEA010000454.1:0-12195 GCA_040387315.1 Armatimonadota bacterium
TGCCGACGGTAGGCTCACCATCCAGCGGCAGCAGATCCGCGTACCGCCACATGGAGAACGGCCCCTTAGCGATAGACTCGCGTGTCACGCGCCGCTTGATGGCGTCCCAGTCGTAGGCCACTTCCAGCGGCCCGAAACATAGCTCGCAAACGTGCGATGGCTGCTTTTCATATTCCGTGCCGCACTCGCGACACCGCATTCCCTGAACAAATCCCATGGTTGCTTACCCCTGTATTACAAGACAATCGCTGCGGACGAGCAGGTCCTTTGCGGCTACAAACAGAAAAACCGCCCGTCCTTAATATCTGCCACTGTTTCGCAGCGCCCGGTGTGAACGAGCGTCGCGTAAAAGTTAGCAGCAAGGACGAGCGGTTTCTCAAAATCTTGAAGCCGACTCGCGGTACCACCTTGCCTTCGCACCGATTCTTACAAATCGTGCCTTTGAGGCCGCAGGAGCGGGAAGCTTATCATAAAACCATCCCCGACGGCCCGGTTTTTTTCACGGGGACCCACCACCCCGGCGCGAACTACTCAGCAGGACAGACGCCTTGCTTTTCCCCCACGCAGCTCAGAGGTCATTTCTGTTCGCTCACCCTGACCGGCTCTCACCTGTTCCGGCTCTCTGTTGCAGGGCGAAACGAGCGTACTGCTCCTCGTCATCGCCTTTGTGACCGACAGCCATAAAAGCAGTCAGTAGCGACAGTATACCTCTGTAAACTGGCATCGTCAACTTGATAACGTTGACAGGTTGTGATGCATCGAATAATATAATGAACGAAATGCTAAAAGATTCATCGTTCAGTACGGAAGAGGCGGCAGCGGAGTCCGGGCGGCAGGAAACGCGCACGGCGATCCTGGACGCCGCCGAGCGCCTCCTCATCTATTACGGCTTCCAGAAGATGACGATGCAGGACCTCGCCGACGAGGCAAAGATCGGTGTCGGGACCACGTATTTGCACTTCAAAGGCAAGGCGGATGTCGCAGTCGCCGTGATTGAGCGGGCAAACCAGCGCTACCTGGAGCAGTTTCGTGAAATCGCCGTTGGGGGTGATTCCGCTAGAAAGCGTCTGCGTCAGGTGTTGCTGGCCCGCATTATGTACCGATACGATGCCGCCCGTCAGACCCGTCACAGTATGGAAGATCTCATCCAGACGATGCGAACACACTGTCAGAGCAAAGGGATGGTCTGGCTGCAGGCGGAAAACGAGGTCTTCTACCGCCTGGTCCAAGAAGGGATTGAGCAGGGAGTTTTTGTACTGCCGGGAACAAGAACTGCGATGGAGATCACGCAGTGCCTTCTGCTCGCGACAAAAGGTTTGATGCCTGGCTTTCTCACGCCTTCCGATTATGACGATCCGACGGAGTTTGAGAAAAAAGCCGAGTGCCTGATCGATTTTTTGCTGAGCGCCCTAAATTCTTCGGAATCTGTTTAACAAGCAGGTACCATAGCACGAAATAGTTTGTGAAAAAAATCACGGTCTCGATAATATTATTCTGAACAATGGGAACGTCTTGTTCTATAGTGTGTTTAGTAGTAGAAGATCGATAAATCAGACAAGTCTGAGAAGTATGAAATTTCATACTTCGCGATTATTTCTTTACTGGGTAGGATCCTCGATCAGGGTCAGCAAGGTGTGAAAAAATGCCGCGCAAAGGCGACAAGAGCAATGACAGCGACAACTGCTTCTCCTGGGACGACCACTTGTTCGGGTCCGTCACCATAGGGGAGCGGGGTCAGGTAGTGATTCCTGTCGAAGCGCGAAAACGTTTCGGGCTTGAACCGGGAGATCGCCTTCTGGTGATGGGCGACCCGAGCAAGCGCTCCATCATGCTCTGCCAGATCGACACGCTCCGCGAATTCATGAACTCTTTTCAGGAAGGGCTGGCAAAAGCCGAGCAGGACATGACCTCTGCCGTCGCCGCCACTTCTCCTGACGATACCGAACAATCCAAAAAAGACCCTCATGCCGAGGAGGACAAATCCGAATGAATCAGGCTCGGAAAAGCGCCGCTCTTGTAATCACCCTTTTGCTCCCTGGGACCGTGTTCGCGCAGGCATCTGCGCCTGCACCCATCGTGCAAACGCCGCAAACGCCAATCCAGCAGCCTTCGGCGAAAACTCCGCCGACACCGCTTCCGGATAAGGACCCGGATACCGCAGTCACCGGTATCAAAAAGGAAAATGTCCAGGACACGAAGGTCTTTCAGGACAAGTCTATTCCTCCGGGACAGCCCCGCCCGAGTGATCCGACAGCGATCCGTACTCTCGAGGATGCGCTCGCAATCGCTTTTGAGCGGAATCCCACCATTCTGCTGAGCCAGGAGCGTGCGGTAAGAGCAAACAAAACGGTCGACCAGATCCTGGCACTGAAGAAGCCGCAGATCACAATTACCGGATCCTACTCGCGCCTCCTCAACGCCAATGCACAGGCAGGTCAGGTGAACGGAGCGAGTCCCAGTCAGATCCAGAACCCGTTCCCGGTCGGACTGCAGATCACGCCGCCGGGGGCGGTGCCGATCTCGTTATCCTCCAGCGGTCAGGGCAGCGCCGTTACCTCCACCAGCAGTGCCGGTGGGGCGACATCGTCCACTAGTGTTGGAGCAACCGGGGTCGGCGCGGGCGGTGTTGGTACCAGCTCTGCCGGCGCTTCTGTCGGCGGCAGCGGCGTGTCACTGGGTGGTCAGACCCGTTCTGAACAGACCCGAACCGCTCAGACTCGCCAGACAGACCCGACTGATCCAACCGACCCAGACCCCACTGATCCGACAACCCCAACACCTCCGGATAACAACGTCCGGAACTTTGTCAACAGCCCGAACCTGAACCAGATAAGCACCCGCTTCTCCTTAACGCAGCTCATCGACATTACCGGCTTGGTCAAAACGGCGGAACAGATCGGCGAGCTCGGCAAGGCGCTGTCACGGCTGGATCTGGCGCGAACGCGCCAGGATACCGCCCTGAACATCAAGAACGGTTATTACAACGTTCTCCGAGCGCTTGCATTTGTTCGTGTCAACGAGGCCGCGGTCGCGCAAAGCCAGGAACTGCTTCGGGTGACTCAGGCGCAGCTTAATGCGGGCGTTGCCTCGCAGTTCGATGTGCTTCGGTCGCAGACACAGCTGGATAACAACCGTCAGGCACTCATCTCCTCGCGGAATCAAGTGTCTATTTCCAAAAATGCGTTCGCCAACTCACTGGGTATCGATCCGTCCACACCCATTGATCCGCAGCCGCTCGACGCTCCGGCGGTACCGGACCTGAACGAGGAAACGCTTGTACAGACCGCCTTTGAGCAGCGTCCCGAGTATCTGCAGGCTGATGTCAACATTATCCTTGCGCAGCGCAATATTCGGCTCGCCCGCCGAAACCTGGACCCCTTTCTAAATGCGGGTATTTCGGGAAACTACGCCGCGACCAGCAACAGTTTTGGGCAGGATCGCGGAACGGCATCTATCGGCCTTGGGTTGACGGTTCCTTTATATGATGGCGGCGCGACACGGGCGCAGGTACAGTCAGCACGCTCGGATGAGCGGGGGGCGCTGATCCAGAAAGACCAGTTCGCGCGCGGCATAAAAGCCGAGGTCCAGCAGAGCGTGATCGCGGTGCGTGATGCTGACGAGCGCCGTACGGCTATCGCCCGCACCGTGGAACAGGCCCGCGAGGCGCTCAGGCTAGCCAATGTTCGATTTCAGGCCGGGGTCGGTACCCAGCTTGATGTAAATGATGCGCAGACCGCGCTCACCCAGGCCGAAACCAACCAGGTAAACGCCCAGTACGACTTTCTCGGCGCCCTTGCCCGACTCCAGCGCTCCGTCGGAACCCCACAGTAACGCCAGTAATGCACTGGGGAAGAAGTGAGATATAAAAGTGAATTTAGCAGAAGATCGAAACAAAAAAACATTCGCTACCATGACCGCCTTCGGTCTTACCGCGCTGATGGCGCTGGGGATGACAGGCTGCGGCAATAAAGGGGGGGGCGACGCAGATAAAGGGGCTAAAGGCGGCGATGCGGCAAAAGGCCAGCCTGCCGCCCAGCAGGCCACACCTGTCGCCGTGACCCCCGCGAGCCAGCAGACTGTGACACGCTCCGTTCCTGTCACCGGGTCGATCACCGCCCTCCAGAGCGTCGCTCTGACCCCAAAAGCTTCTGCACGTATCATCAGCGTCGCCGGTCGTGAGGGTGCGTCGGTACGGGCGGGTCAGGTAGTCGTTCAGCAGGATACGTCGGATCTGGAGCGCCAGCTTCAGCAGGCGACGGCAAATCTGCAGTCGGCTCAGGCAAAACTGACCCAGGCACAGACCAGCTACCGCATCCAGCAGACCACCAGCCGCACCGCAGTCCAGAACGCCCAGGCGGCTCTGACATCCGCCCGGTCCGGTCTGTCGATTGCGCGCAACCCGCAGCGGACAGAGCAGGTAACCCAGGCCGAGATCGCGGTGCGTCAGGCAAAGGCGAATTACGATAGGGCTGTCGCTGACCGCAAGCGTTACGATTACCTGGTGAAAGAAGGGGCCGCTGCCCAGGCTACCCTTGATCAGTATGTCACCACCGAAGCCGTTCAGAAGGCGAACCTGGAGAACGCGCAGCAGAGCCTGAAGATTGCCCAGACCGGTGGGCGTACCGAAGAGGTACGGCAGGCGCAGGAGCAGGTGCGGCAGGCGGAGATCGCACTGCAGCAGGCTCGCTCAAACGTACAGCAGAATCAGGTGAGCCAGGATGAGATTCGCGCCGCTCAGGCAGCGGTGGCACAGAATCAGGCCGCGGTTTCCCTTGCCCGCCAGCAGATAGCGGACGCCGCGATTCGTTCACCCATTAATGGGGTGATTTCGGTCCGCGCCACGGAGCCGGGACAGCAGGCCGCGCCGGGCACCTCGGTCGCCACCATTGTCTCGCTGAAAACCGTCTACTTCCAGGCGCAGGTACCGGAAACGACCCTTCGTGACATTGAGCAAAATCAGACGGTGGAAGTCAAGGTGGACGCGTATCCGACGCGTTCGTTCCGAGGAAAAATCTCCCGCATTTATCCCACCGGAAGTACCTCTTCACGTACGTTTAGTGTTCGTGTCGATATCCCCAACGATGCCGGACTGCTGAAGCCTGGTATGTTTGCGCGCGGTCAGGTTATCCTGGAGCGGCGTCAGGGCATTGTTATTCCCAAGGATGCGCTCGTGGCCAAGAACGGCAATACCGAAAATTATCAGGTCTTCCTGGCAGCCGATGGCGGAAAAGTAGCTAAGGCCAAAGAGGTTAAGGTAGGCATCACCACCGATGTCACGGCGGAGATTCTCTCCGGCGTTCAGAACGGCGATCAGGTTATTACCGCCGGTCAGGACGGCCTGAAAGATGGCGCCGCGATACAGGTGGAAGGCGGCGCAACCACGTCGCAGCAGGCCGCCGCGCGATGAAGTACACGGACCGCCAAACCGGGCGGTTCCTCCTCTCCCGCCGCTTTGTAACCCCAGGAAAGTATTGATTCTCTTATGCAGACACTCGCCAAACTCTGTATTCAGCGCCCCGTCTTCGCCACCGTCCTTATACTGGCGCTGGTCGTCGTAGGTCTGTTTGCCATTCCAAACCTGGGGCTCGACCGGTTCCCAAATGTCGACTTCCCTTCTGTCACCGTGACCACCGTTCTTCCCGGCGCAACCCCGGAAGAGATGGACTCCGAAGTGACCGAGGAGATCGAAAAACAGGTTGGATCGGTCTCTGGTATCGATGTTATCTCGTCCACCTCCTCGGAAGGCGTCTCCGTCGTTGCGCTCCAGTTCGTTCTGGAGCGTAACGGTGATGTCGCCGCCCAGGACGTTCGCTCCAAAATCGATCTCGCCATACCCAATCTTCCTGATGATGCCGAGCGACCGATTGTTCAGAAGTTCGGAAGCGATGCCTCGCCGATCATGCAGTTCACGCTGTCGGCGGAAAACACGTCCATCCGAGAACTCAGCGAATACTCGGACAAGACGCTGCGCCCTCAGCTTGAGGCGATCAACGGTGTCGGCGAGGTTCAGATCATTGGTGGACGCCTTCGCCAGATCAACGTGCTCATCGACCCGTTCAAGCTGCGCGCCGTCGGCCTCACCGCCGTGGATGTGCGCGATGCCGTGCGCCGTCAGAACCAGCAGGTACCCGGCGGCTCATCCGATCAGGGCAATCGACGCCTCTCCGTCCGCACCCAGGGTCGTGTTACCAGTATTGAGCAGCTAAAACAGCTTGTGGTCAAAGACCAGTCCGGCAGTCCCGTTCGTCTCGGAGACGTTGCCCGAGTCGAGGACGGTGAAGAGGAGCCGACCTCGCTTGCCAGCATCAACAACAAGCCCGCGATCGTTCTTTCTGTCCGTAAGCAGAGCGGTGCGAACTCCGTTGCCGTTATTGATGCCGTCAAGGCCAAACTGAAGGAGATTGAGCCGTCGTTCCCCAAAGGCTATTCAACCTTTATCACCAACGACCAGTCCGTCTTTACCAAGGCAGCGGTCCACGCGGTTCAGGAGCACCTGATCCTCGGCTCTATCCTAGCGGCTCTTGTCGTCCTGGTCTTCCTCTGGAACTGGCGCTCGACCCTGATTTCCGCCGTTTCGATTCCTGTCTCGATTATCGCGACCTTCGCCCTGATGTATGCGAAGGGCTTCACGCTCAACGTCATCACGCTTCTCGCGCTGACCCTTGCCGTTGGTATCGTTATCGATGACGCTATCGTTATCATCGAGAATATCTACCGCTTCATTGACGAAAAAGGCATGAAGCCACGCGAGGCCGCCCGAGCGGCTACCAACGAGATTGGTCTCGCCGTTCTGGCGACGACACTCTCTCTGGTCGCCGTTTTCCTGCCTGTCGCTTTCATGACCGGTATCGTCGGACGGTTCCTGAACAGCTTCGGCCTCACAATGGCCTTTGCGATTCTCGTCTCTCTCTTCGTCGCTTTCTCGCTCGTCCCGATGCTGGCATCCCGCTGGCTGAAGGCACCCAAGCGCCCGGAAGGCGTGGCGGCAGGCGACGTGCCGGTTCATGGCGCACACGGCAGCGGCAGCAAAAAGGGTCTCTTTGCCCGCCTGGAAAACTTCTACGGCGCCATCCTGCGCTGGTCTTTGCACCACCGCTGGGTCGTCGTCCTGATTTCGCTGGGGGCGCTCTTTGCTACCGGTCCTCTGGGAGCGCGTGTCGGTGGTAACTTCCTGCCAGACGAGGATGAGAGCCAGTTCATTGTCAGCGTTCGCGCTAAAGAGGGTACCAACCTCGTGGCGACGGAGAAGCTGCTGAGCCAGGTTGCTGATGATATCCGCAAGTTCCCCGAGGTGACGGATACGATTATCACGGTCGGATCAGACCCGCAGCAGACCCAGAATAAGGGTGACATTCTGGTTAAGATGCGTGATCTTTCCGAGCGCAAGACTGATACCACGCAGTTTGGCCTGATGAACCGTGCCCGAACCCTGCTGAAGGAGCACTATCCGGCAAATCTGCGAACCCTCGTATCGCCGCCGAATGCCTTCGGTGGCGGCGCCCAGGCCGGTCTGACCTTCGTTATGACCGGGCCGGACAACCGGGTTCTCGCCGAAGCTGCCAATAAGGTTGTCACCGAGCTGAAAGCGACACCGGGAATCGCGGATGCCGATACGTCGGTCATCGTCGGTAAGCCGGAAGTATCCGCGACCGTGGACCGCACCCGTGCCGGTGATATTGGGGTGAGTGTGGGAGATATCGCCTCCACACTGCGAATCCTGGTGGCAGGCGAGGATGTCTCAGACTTCCCGCAGAACGGCGAGCAGTACGACATCAACATTCGCGCTCTGCCCAACTTCCGAAACGATGCCAGCCTGAATCTGTTCGCGGTTCCCGCGACAAACGAGGGGGTTGGTTCCATCACTCTCGATCAGGTGACACGCTTCACGGAGGGGACCGCACCTTCCACCGTTGAGCGGTTCTCCCGCCAGCGCAGTGTCACGGTCTCCGCGAACCTGGTTCCGGGCACCTCCGAGCAGACCATCCAGGGCAAAGTTCTGGACCTGCTTAAAAACCAGAACCTGGGTGCGCAGTACCAGGGGCAGTTTTCCGGTCGAAGCCGTGAGCTGGGCAAGACCTTCGTCGCCTTCGGTGTCGCGTTCCTGCTCTCGATCATCTTCATGTACCTGATTCTGGCCGCGCAGTTCGAATCGTGGGTTCACCCCATCACGATTCTTATCGCGCTTCCACTGACGGTCCCGTTCGCGATTCTTTCTCTGCTGATTACCGGAAACTCCTTGAACATCTATTCGCTTCTCGGTATCCTGGTACTATTCGGCATCGTTAAGAAGAACTCGATTCTTCAGGTGGACCATGCCAACCAGCTCCGGGCGGCAGGGATGGAGCGAGAAAAGGCGCTGGTACAGGCGTGCCAGGATCGACTGCGACCCATCCTGATGACGACTATCGCCTTCGTCGCCGGTCTGCTGCCACTGGTCATCTCTTCCGGTGTCGGCTCGGGAACGAACCGGGCCACCGGCGGCGTCATTGTCGGAGGACAGATTCTCTCGCTCGGGCTGACTCTGGTGGCGACACCCGTCTTCTACTCCCTCTTCGATGACGCCTCAAACGCGACGAAACGACTTCGTCGCCGTTTGTTCGGCGGCTCGGATGCAGATGACGAAGACGAGGACACCGCGACAGTCTCCCCCGGGCGCAGTGGCGATCACGGCTGAGGATAGCCACCCTATAGATTCTGCGGCACGGAGCCTGGTGGGTTCCGTGTCGCAGTTCAGCCTGGGTGCCACGGGCGGAACCGTGGTCATGACGCGCTCTAAGCGATAAGCGTGGATTGGATTAACAGGTAATGAATCTAACGAAAATTGCAATCACTCGCCCTGTGGCGATTCTGATGCTGATTATGGCTCTGGTAGTCCTCGGACTCCAGGGCTATACTCGTATGCCTGCCGAACTGAATCCGAAGGTAGACTTTCCGTATGTGAGTGTCTTCACGACCTACAGCGGGGCAGGACCTTCCGAGATAGAGACGCTTATCTCAAAGCCGATTGAGGATGCGGTCTCGTCGGTTTCGGGCGTCAAGAACATCACGTCGGTTTCGCAGCAGGGCGTTTCATCGGTCTCCATCGAGTTCTATCTGGGGACAGATCTCAATGTGGCAGCCTCCGACATCCGCGAAAAGGTGGATGGTGTCCGCCGCGCCTTGCCTG
Organism: Armatimonadota bacterium; assembly: GCA_040387315.1. Lineage (GTDB taxonomy): Bacteria > Armatimonadota > Armatimonadia > Armatimonadales > Armatimonadaceae > JACMJB01. Next base: position 9,167 of record JAZKEA010000454.1, read on the forward strand.
AAGAGGCAGACGCGCCCACTATCAGCAAGGCAGACGCCAACTCCGCACCCATCCTTTATTTTGCCGTTCAGTCCAGCGCGGGCCGATCTTCGCGGGATCTGCGCGACCTTGCGGACAACACCATCAAGGATTACCTGGGGCAGGTACCGGGTGTCGCCGCGGTATACGTGACCGGTGGCGATACGCGCGAGATCAGTGTCGCGCTGGACCGCAGCCGATTGGATGCCCTTGGCCTGACGGTTTCCGAAGTGGCGAGTGCTCTTGCATCGCAGAACCTGAATGTCCCCTCCGGAAATATCACCGAGGGGAACCGCTACTACTCCGTTCGTGTCATCGGTGAGTTCAAGTCCGCAAGCGAGATCGCAAATACACGCCTCAGCTTCGCCGGAAAGAACGGCAGCGCGGACCGCACCCTCCTGGTTTCCGATCTAGGCACCGTGCGCGATACGGTTGTCGAGCGGACACAGAATGCCGGTATCGCCGGTCGCCCTGAAGGGGCGAAAGACACGGAGCGTCTGCCGAACACGACAGACACAGTCTCTCTCGCTATCGTCAAGACATCGGATGGCAATACAGTTCAGGCCGCCGAGGGTGTCAAGCAGCAGATCGAGAAGCTGAAGCGCATCCTGCCGCAGGACATCTCTTTTATCACCACGACCGACCAGTCCGAACAGGTACAGGAAAACCTGACCGACGTTATCGTGACACTGGCGCTTGGCGCACTGCTCGCCGTTATCATCGTTTACGTCTTCCTGCACAACCTGAGAGGCACAATGATTGTGGCTCTCGCTATTCCGACCAGTATCATCGCGACCTTCCTGGTGATGCACGCGCTCGGGTTCACCCTTAACACGATGACCCTGCTCGGCCTGTCGCTCGCGGTCGGTATCCTCGTTGACGACTCTATCGTCGTTTTGGAGAACATCTTCCGGCACCTGGCGATGGGGGAAACGCCTCAGGAAGCGGCAATCAACGGACGCGGTGAGATTGGTCTTGCCGCGGTTACCATCACTTTGGTGGACGTTGTCGTGTTCGTCCCCGTGGCCTTCATGGGCGGAATTGTCGGTCAGTTTTTTAGATCTTTCGGTATCACCGTCGCGGTTGCGACCCTGTTCTCGCTGCTGATGAGTTTCACTCTTGCCCCGATGCTTGCCTCGCGCTGGTATCGGAAGGGGGAAGAGATCGAGGTAAGCACTGGGATCTTCGGAGCGGTCAACCGGTTCTATGAGAGGCTGGAGCATACCTACCGACGGGCGCTTGTGTGGGCGCTGCACCATCGTGGCACCGTTATCTTTATCGGTAATATGCTGCTGGTACTGGTTATTCTATGGATGGCGCTTGCCGGGTCGGGCGCGAAGGCGATTGGAACGGGCATCGGTCTCGCCGCCATCGTTATGGGGGCGGCGGCGGTTATCACGCTTGTTTCCTTTATACGAACCCGCAGATTCAGTGCGGAACCGCTATTGGTGGCGGGTTTCGCGGCGGGAGCCGCTGTTCTGGTCGCCTTCGGGTCGGGGACTGTGGGACAGCCGCTCGGATTTCGGTTCGCGCCAGGACAGGACCAGGCGCAGGTCGCACTGACAGTCGAGCTTCCGGCAGGGGCGTCGATTGATGCCACCACACGGGTGCTGCGGCAGATCGAAGACCGTGTCCGGGACATGCCCGATATCAAGTATATAGAGACATCGGCGGGCGCGACGAAGTCGGGTGGGTTCCAGGGAGGCGGCAGCACGGGCACCCAGTACGGGCAGGTCCGCCTGACGCTCAAAGATAAGCTGGGCAACCTGGACAAAATCACGTTCTGGAAGGACGCCTCGGATCTGCGAGCGCGAACCGACGTTGACGTGGCGGTCGATGTCCGTAAGCGGGTGGCGGATATTCCCGGCGCGAAGATCATCGCGGCTGAGGTCGCCGGCTTCAACGGGGGCGCGGCTCCCGTCCAGATCCAGCTAAATGGTCCGAGTATAGAAGAACTGGTGACCGACGCGAACAAGGTACAGCAGGTTCTCCGGAACACGCCCGGCGTTCTGTCCCCGGATATCTCCTATAAGGCGAGCCAGCCCGAGGTGCAGATCCGTCTGGACCGGCAGAAGGCGGCAGATCTTGGTCTGTCGGTGCAGCAGGTCTCGCAGGCACTCCAGGATTCGGTTCAGGGAAACATCAACACGAAGTTCCGCGACGAGGCATCCGGCAATGAGTACGATATCCGTATTCAGTATTCGCGTCTGGACCGAAGCTCGATCCGGGATGTTGGAACGGTGATTGTGGGGACACGAAACGGATCGCCGATTCGTGTCTCCGATGTAGCGAACGTTATCGAGGGTCGTGGTCCGGTCAAGATAGACCGCCGTAACCGTCAGCGTCAGGTGACGGTCAGTGCGTATCTTGCGCCGGGCAAGGTCATCGGCAATATGCAGCAGGTCATCGACCCACAGATCAAAAAGCTGAACCTGGGCCGCGCGACCTATCAGTGGCAGGGAGAGGCGAACAGTATGGCAGAGGAGGGGGCGTACCTCTTTGCCGCTCTGGGGCTGGCGATCCTGCTGGTCTACATGCTGATGGCCGCTCTGTTCAACAACCTGCTCTACCCGTTCATTATCATGCTGTCGATCCCGCAGGCCCTGGTTGGAGGACTGCTTGGCCTCCTGATCGCAAATATTCCCTTATCGATCATCGCAATGATCGGGGTCATCATGCTGATGGGGCTGGTGACCAAGAACGCAATCCTTCTGGTGGACTTCGCGAATACGCTGCGGTCTCGTGGCTACCGACGCGAAGACGCCCTGACCGAGGCGGGACCCGCCCGTCTGCGTCCGATCCTGATGACGACGCTGGCCCAAATCTTCGGCGCACTTCCCATCGCGATGGCACTGGGACGCGGGTCCGAGTTCCGTCAGCCGCTGGGTATCGTCATCATCGGCGGTCTGATGCTGTCGGCTCTGCTGACGCTTCTGGTCATTCCCTGCACCTATACGGTCTTTGATGACATCTCGAACTGGTTTGGCCGCGTGGTCAGCCGGCGGGGCAAG
>JAZKEA010000455.1:0-5180 GCA_040387315.1 Armatimonadota bacterium
AAGGCTCGCGGACCACAGCTCTCCACCACCAGTATCGGTGGACTGGAAGGTCCGTCAGGCGGCGCGGGTGATGTGGACGGCACACCGGGCGGTCTTGGTCGGGCGGGCAGATCGACGGGCCGTGCCGGTGCGGTAGACGGCGCGGCGGCAGGCGGCACGATTGGCGCGAAGGCCGGTACAGGCGGCAGTGATACTGTCGCCAGTAATGGTGACGGCAACGGTCGTGGAACCGCGATACGCGCGGAGAAGACGGAGACCTCCGGTCCCGGCTCGAAGTTGCAGCGAAGTTCGAACGCGGAAGCGACCTTCCGGCCTGAGCCGGATATCCCGGACTCCATGCGCTCCGAGCAGTTCGCCACGAGCGTCGGTGTTCATGCGGTGATCGATGAGAACGGTCGCGCCACCTATGAGCTAACCAGAAGCTCGGGAAGCGCCGTTATCGACCGGCTTGTCACACAGACGCTTCGGCGATGGAAGTGGAAGGCGGCGATCCGTAACGGGGTTGCAACATCACAGCCCCAGGACTTCTCCGTGACTCTCCGAGTCCGCTAGAGGCCCTGCTCTCTGAAACAACAAGAACGCCCCGCCAGAATACTGGCGGGGCGTTCTTGTTGTTTCTCAATGGAGCGCTCGAACAAAAAAGGTGAAGGAGTTGAGGAGCTAAGAGGACGCTGGAGTGCTGGAACGGTTTAAGACAATGCCGAGGACTTTGCTTTGATCCAGCCGCTCCAGAGCGCCTGCAACAGTCTCTTTCGAGGCGACTCCCGCGTCTATGACCATCAGGATCGCATCCAGATGTGCCACAATCGGGGACACATTTCCGCTCGTAACGGGTGGCAAATCGACGATAACCACATCAAAGCTTTCGCGTCCGGCGTTCAGAAGTTCAAGGATGGCGGGAGAGCGCGCCGCGCGGGCGGCGTCGGCGGGTGTCCCACCCGAGGGGAGAACGCTGATTCTGTCATACTTGATCGTCTGAATCGCTGAAATAGAGGTCTCAGTGCCTTCCAGCAACGATAGCAGGCCGGTACCGGTGGCCTCTGTGCTGATTCCCAGGCGTTGAGACAGTGTGTCAGAACCCAGGCTCAAATCCATAAGACAGACATCTTTACCGTAGTCACGCGCAATACTCATCGCGAGGTGCAGGGCAACGGTTGTTTTCCCTTCACCGGCAACAGCGGATGTCACACCGAGGACGACGGGTGTGCTGCTCTGAAATAATGCGGTGCTGGTCAGGGTATCGGTTTTGAAATTGAGCTGAGAAACTGTATCCGAGCCTGCCGCGTACTGTCGGGACACCCCTTCGTCGCCTTTATCAATGCGAATCGCCTGACGTTCGGGGACAGTGGCAGTTTCCAGCAAAGGGGCGATTGTCGCCTCCTCCTCCGTTATATCGGACGCAGACTGTTTGGAGCGCAGTTTGTTTTTAATTCGGCCCTGCAGATGCTGCATAGCCAGACGCTCAGGCGAAGATTCCGCCTCAGGGTCGGGGCTACTTTCAGGCAGCACTGCTGGATTTTCAGGGATATCTATCACGGTGTTAGGGACAAGGATGGGGCAGGAATTATGCCGGAGATGCAACAAGCCCCTTTGTAAAAGGGGCTGTCACTTACGAATCAATCACAGAAACGCATAAACGTATACCTCTTGAGCAATACCCTTAACCTTATTTCTTTGTGTTTTTCTTGGCTTCGGACAGATAGTGACGACAGACGACGTCATCGGGAAACACCAGAATACCGGTTTCCGCAGCCGCTCTGGCGGCTGCGGAATCTCCCGCCTCACGGCGGTTCAGGACCATCCAGCGGTAAGCGGACTGGTATGCCTCCCTTTCATCATCCGTCATCGTGCTGATGTCTCTCTGGGCACCGTTACGGATCGCCTGATGCAGATAGGGCACCGCCTGGGCGAAATCCCTCTTCTTTGTCGTCAGGAGGGCTCCTAAGTCACTGGGGATCTCGATACTCTGAGGATTGTTTGTCAGTCCCTCTTTCAGAAACGCAATTGCCTCGCCAATTTTTGCGGAATCGCGAGCGATCATCGCCGCCCCGACCGTGTAGCCTGAAATAAAATGCGGGTTGCTCCAGGTCATCAGGCGGAAGAGCGGCAGGGCTTCTTTGGAGTCGCTGTGCTTGTGGTGCTCCATATCCTGATAGGGCTGTACCGCACGCTCCAGGTTTCCATAGATGCCGCGCCAGTCTCTAGTTGCCGATGGTACGACCGTTGTTTCGTCTCCGCGGTGCTCGCGGTTCCCGTTCTCCTTGCCGCCGTCCCCGCTGGCAACCTGGTCTCTTCGGCTATCCTGCTGCTCCTGCTCCGTCAGCCCCCGAAGATCGACCCCGCCATGGGTGTACTTATCTACCTTAAGCCAGAGAAAATCCGCCATTGAGGAACGGAACTGGCCGAACAGGGAAGCGGAGGCAGATTTCTCGATCTTTTCCTGCGCCGATGCGCTGAGGCCGGTTGAGACAACTACCTGTGGTTCGATGCGCAGCCCCAGGAAACCGATCCCGGCAAGAGTGGCTGCCAGCAAAGCGACTCCCGCTGTGTTTGTAAGGAGGCTGCCGCTCCGCGTGCGGCTAATGGGGTACGTCATAGCGCCTGTCTCCGGAATCGAAGCATCGCAATGCTGAGGAAGACGGCGGAGAAGAGAGCGGCATACAGCAGAAGCGCCCCCATGACCCAGCTATCCACGGGTTTCCAGCCATAGCTGACTTTCTTCGACAGATCGAAGAGGTCCAGGTGCGGCAGCACGAAATAGGCAGCGCGCAGTATCCCCTTGCCGGTGGCGCTGGCGGGACCGTAGATCAGCAGGACAGCCTGTGAAAAGGTCTGTGCGCCCAAGGTCAAAAGCAGTGAAATGGTGACGCAGGCGCTCGGGGTCATGAAAAGCGAGAGCATCAGCGTCATTGCGCAGATCAGGGCAAGAGAAAATAACCGGGCGAGCAGATACTGACCAAAAATAGCGCCGACACTCAGCCCGTAGTAACCCAGAGCACCCGCCGCGATTAGGGCAAAGAGAAGCAGGGCGACGGCGGAAAGCGCGAACGCTCCTAAAAACTTCCCGATCAGCAGGTCCCCGCGCCCGATAGGCCGAGCCAGCAGGGGATACACGGTACGCCGTGATACCTCTTCGGGTATCTGCCGAGCGGCAAAGAGTATCGCCATCAGAATCGAGAGCAGGTTAACCACGGTCAGGGCGACATCCTTGAGGAATATCTCCAGTCCCTTTACCCCAAAGCTGCCGATCGTCGCCGCCGCCCCGATCATCAGGACCGAAAGGATAACAGCGACATAGAGATCCTTGCGGCGGATGGCTTCCAAAATCGCGGCCTGTGCCAGCGCCCCCCAGATGACAAACTTTCGAACGATCATCGCCCTGCCTCTCGCGTCGTGCCCGCTTCCTGCTTCGCCAGTGTCTCAATAAAATAGTCTTCCAGCGCGGACCCGATGCCGCCCCGAAGCTGAGCATCCATCACCCGCTCGTCTACGGCACGTCCGTTCGCGATAAGAAGAACGCGGTCGCAGAGCTGAGCGACTTCATCGAGTTCATGCGAGGAGAAGAAGATCGTCGTTCCCTTCTCTTTGATCTCATTGAGCACATGGCGCAGGTGACGTCGTCCCACAGGGTCAAGCCCACTCGAAACCTCGTCAAGAACCAGCAGGTCGGGACTGCCAAGCAGAGCCTGGGCGATACCAAGGCGCTGCTGCATGCCCTTGGAGAAGGTCTTCAGCTGCAGTTTCTCCTTGCCTTTAAGCCCGACGCGCTCCAGAAGCTCCATTGCCTCATCACGCAGCGAGCTGCCACCGAGCCCCTGAAGACGCCCGTAAAGGGTCAGGGTCTCCATCGGGGTGAGGAACGGGTAATAAAGGGCAACCTCAGGCAGGTAACCGATCTTGGCTTTGGCAAGGGTAGAACCGGCGGAATGACCAAAGATAGAAACGCTGCCGGTCTCCGGTACCACAAACCCCATAATGGATTTGATCGTCGAGGATTTTCCCGCCCCATTAGGGCCAAGGAAGCCAACCACTTCACCAGGTCGTACCGATAGATTCAGATTGTGCACGACACGGTTTGGAGTGCCGAACAGGCTCTTCTTATAGCCGACACAAAGGTTCTCGATGCAAAGCGCGGGAGGACCGCCCGGCAGGTTCTTGCTTGCCTCTGCCCGCGGTTCACCCGCCGCCATAACGTTTGCCGTTTGCAGTTTTGTCTGATTCATCGCAGATTTCCAGGAGCAAGTGGAAAGCACCTGCCCCACCTCATAATTCGTAGTCACCTTATTTGTCGGTTGCTGTACGAAAAAATTGCAGGGAGAAGTACTGGTTTTTGCGATGAGGAAACGGCGGCTTCAGGGTCCGCCGCGCACCCAGCCGGTCAGGCGAGCCAGAATGGGCGCGACACCACTGGCTTCCTTCTCCGGCGCATCCGAGGAGGCGGCATTCTGCAGGACCTGTCCGCTGACCCAGAAGTTTCCGTGGACGATTCCACCGACAAGCAGTTCACCGGACGCAGTCTGGGGGTTGGCGACGATATCAATCGTTCCCCCTCCTTCTAACATGGCAACCAGGGCGATAAAACTCTGCTGCGTAACGGGGTTGGTTCGCATCTGAGCTTTGAGAACCCGTGCCGTGATACGCGCTTCCGCAGGCGCAAGTCCGTTTGAGAGAGGCACGGATGGCCCGGCTGAGAGTCCGGGAAAAACGAACGAGTCAGGGTTCGCCCCGCTCTTGTCAGAGGGCTGCCAGCGGGCGAACGCGTCAGAATCCGGGAAACAATTCATATCACGGGCAAACGCCGTAATCTGAACCGACGTGATCTGAGGCGGAACCATCCGTGACGCGGTGGCTTCAAATCCTGGCATATCGATAATAAGAGGGAACGAGGCGCTGGCGGCATCGATAGGGAGGCCGGTTCCCAGCAAAGCGCCATCGGTCACGGCGATGTCTTCGGGGCGCGGATAAAATCCCTGAACTTCGACTCTTAGCGTTCCCTCGCCGTCGTAGTGGGGCGCACAGCCGAGTACAGCCCGCTCTTTCACCTTGACCCACAGCTGAACCCCTTCGCCCACGGCCGGCCGCGTGTTGACGGTCGCTTCCGATGGCCTGCGCGCGACCTGGCGGCTGATATTCTGCTGGCCGCGGTTGTCCTTGCGTTCGCGGTGCGTCAGCACAATTGC
>JAZKEA010000455.1:5190-8071 GCA_040387315.1 Armatimonadota bacterium
TGCACGCCCTCGCCTGGCTCCCAGACGACATATTTGCCGTTGAGAAGAGGGATCGCCCGGCCTGTCTCAAAGGCCAATTTGAGAAGCCGCTCGAACTCCATCTGACTGCTGATAGGAAAACCGATGGCGCTGAAGTGACTGAAATAGTCCAGATGACGCTGCATGACCGAACTTCTTTTCTTCGTTGAAGGTGGTTCCAAGGGGTTTATCGCTTCCAGTCTCGGAGAGGCCCCCTATTGTACAACAAACGGGGCGGCCTTTGGAGGCCGCCCCGAAATGTTTTGAGCAGTAAGGAAGAACCAGGCTTACGCCGTGATTCCGACCTTTGCCAAAGCCTGCCGTACAAGGCCGGGAACATCCGAGGAGGTATCGGCGACCGGTACGCCTACCGCATTCAGTGCATCCACTTTACCCTGAGCAGACCCGGAGGTGCCGGAGACGATAGCGCCCGCGTGTCCCATGCGCTTACCGGGCGGGGCGGAGCGCCCACCAATAAAGCCAATGACCGGTTTGGTCATGGTCTTGATATACTCGGCGGCGATCTCTTCGTCTGCTCCTCCGATCTCCCCGACAAGCACGACGGCCTTTGTCGCCGGATCTGCCTCGAACAGCGGCAGGATATCGATGAACGTGCTGCCGAGGATCGGGTCGCCCCCAATGCCGACGGCAGTTGTCTGACCGATACCCGCTCTGGTGAGGGCATCCACGATCTCATAGCAAAGAGTGCCTGAACGGGACACAACTCCCACCGGTCCCGGTGTAAACGAGGAAGGGGGAATGATGCCGATCTTGCCCTCGCCGGCTGTCAGAATACCGGGGCAGTTGGGTCCCACGAGACGTGTCTTGCCCTGGGCTTTGACAAAGCGAACCGCGGTGACCATCTCCTGAACGGGAATGAATTCCGTAATACAGACAATGAGCTCGACACCCGCGGCCGCACCTTCAATGATAGAGTCAGCGGCGAAGCGTGGACCGACAACGACAAACTGGGCGTTAGCGCCTGTTTTTTCGACCGCCTCGGCGACCGTATCGAAGATCGGCACACCGCGATCCGTCGTGGTACCGCCGCCCCCTGGCTTGACGCCGGCAACCACCTGTGTCCCATAGTCCTGCATCAGGCCGCTATGGAACGCGCCCTCGCCCCCGGTGATACCGGAAACGACGACCTTTGTATTTTTATCGACAAGAATACTCATTAACGGCTCGTTTACTCTTTCTCGCGCTTGAAGTAGTACGTCACCACCTCTTCGACATACTCTTCGCCGCCTTCATCCTCGTCGGCGTCACCATCGCCTGTCTCGACATAGGTGACTTCCGAAACATGGACGCTGACCAGTTCGTAGCCTTCTTCTCCTAGTTCATTCAGGAGGGTTTCCGCGTCATCATCGGCTTCTGTCGGAGTAACGATCTTGTATTCAAATTTCTTTGCCATTTTTTATGCCTCGCTTTGTAATCACGGCGTTCAACGCCGTTTCCCTGCATTTCTTCAAGCCCGCTTATATCGTAGCGCGTTTCCAGGTTTCTAGTCGCTTCCGACCAGCGAGACGATCTTCTGAGCGGCTTCCTGCATTGTTTCAGCAGGGATAAGATCGGTCCCTTTCAGGATCTCCAGACCTTCTTTTGCATTTGTACCCGCGAGCCGCACCACAATAGGAACGGTGACATTGATCGACTCGGTCCCGGCAATGATACCCTTTGCCACTTCGTCGCCGCGCGTGATGCCACCGAAGATGTTAAAGATAACGCCTTTTACATTGGGGTCGGAGAGGACCAGTTCAAGGCTGTTCTTGACGAGTTCCGCCTTCGCGCCACCACCGATGTCCAGGAAGTCCGCAGGACTTCCTCCCGCGCGAGTCACTTCATCCATGGTACCCATGACCAGTCCGGCCCCGTTACCGATGATCCCGATGTTGCCATCCAGGTGGACATAGTTGTTGATACCGCGACGATGCGCCTCTTTTTCGTAGGCATCCGTCTCTTCGCTGGTTTCCGCGAAAACGGCAAGTTCCGGATGCCGGTAAAGCGCGGAGTCATCGATATCCATCTTAGCGTCACCCGCGATAAAGGTACCGTCCTTGGTAACGACCAGGGGGTTAATCTCTGCAAGGGTGGCATCGCTGTCCACGTAGGCCTGGTACAGCTTTTTCAGGAATGGGGCAAGGTCTTTGATCTCAGAGGAGGGAATTCCGCCCTGCTGAGCCACGCGGCGAATGTCAAAATCCCGAACGCCCAGGAAAGGGTCAACTGCCAGGCGACCGATGGCATCGGGGTGCGAATGCGCAACCTCCTCGATATCCATACCACCCTGGGAGGAAACAATAAAAACGTTCCGCTGCGATCCTCTATCGGTGGTGATTCCGATATAGTACTCTTTGGCAATCGGCAGGGCCTCTTCCACCAGGACCCGGTCGATCTTCAGATTTGACTTTGCCTGCTCGAAGTACAGTTCCTTACCGAGTATAGACGCCGCAAAAGCCTGGGCATCTTCCACGGTCTTGGTGACTTTGACGCCCCCCGCCTTGCCGCGCCCACCAGCCAGCACCTGTGCCTTCACGACGGCAAACCCACCCAGCGCCGCAGCGGCTTCAGCGACCTGTTCGGGCGTGTCAGCAACCTGGCCCTTTGGAACAGGAACGCCATACTTGGCGAGCAGTTCTTTGGCCTGATACTCCTGCATCTTCATATACTCATCGTCTCCTGCGGTTTTGCTCCACGCCAATCAAGAAAATGACACCTTGACTGCGCGGCACGCACCGTCCGATTATAGCCGATTCAGGAGGCAGATTACAACAGAAGACATTACACGGAGTGTCTAATCCAAGCCTAGTATATTTTATGACATGACAGAATTGCTATGTCCTTCACCGGCGTGTCCTCATTG
>JAZKEA010000456.1:0-716 GCA_040387315.1 Armatimonadota bacterium
CCGGATCGAGGGTGCCGTTACCGGAAAAGCCCAGATTGATCACCGGGGTGTTCAGCGCTCGGCCGACGATAGAAGGCCATGCCCGGCCGGGACGCGAGGCGCACGCTCCCTGTGTAATGGATGTGCCGTAGATGGCAATCGGTTTCTCGGCTCGGGTCGGCAGCGGCTCAAAGAGAGCCCCGCGGGGAGTTCCTATCTTCAGCCAGTCCACGGTGTTGTAGATGGGCAGGTAGAGTATATACTCGCATCCCGTTTCGCGGTCCGTGTCAGCTTTACTGATTTCGAACGTATAGCTTATCGTGTCGCCGGGTTTCTCGCCGAAGTCGTATTTCCCCGGCGCCCAGTGCCACTCTCCCTTGTTATCCACCGCGTAGAGGTCCAGGCCACTCATGCCCGTCGTGGCGAAATGCGGCGCGTTCAGCTTGCCCTTGACGGCATAGTGTACGGTGATCGATCGTGCGGTCGTCTTGAATCTTACGGTCAGCCCGGTGGCATTGCGCGACAGCGCCCAGACGGGTTTCCGGACGATTTTTTCCGCGCGGGCGGGCAGACGGTCATAGGGAGCTTTTACCTCCTTTGTCCAGCCTTGCCCTTCGATAACGGGGAACGGACTCGCTGCCGGATTCCACCAGACCAGGGCGTCTGCTTCCTGCCCTGATCCCAGCGTGGGCCCCGCAGGCCCCACCACCTCCACCCGCATGGACAAGTTCACCGAG
>JAZKEA010000456.1:726-3084 GCA_040387315.1 Armatimonadota bacterium
CCGCAGGCCCCACCAATGCGATCAAAGCAGACACGGCGAAAAGCAGGGATATTTTGATGGTCGTTCTCCCGAAGGAAACCGCCGGATACGGCTTCCCCCACAGGCACTTAGGGGCTACTTGTTGTCCCAGCTGTTATTGGGGTCGCCGTACGGCCATCCCTTGGGACGCGCTGAGGTTACTCCCACAAACTGCTCGACGCGCATCCACTTGGCGTGTCCGTCACAGTAGATAATGTTCAGCCCGCCGTTATGCCGCCCGACGGGGCGGCGCGTGTTATTGATCGCGTTGATCGCGTAACGGTCCGTCGCATCCGTGGTGAAGTCGGTCGGTGTTTGCACCAGCCAGTCCGGATTGCCGGTTTCGAGTCTCACCCAGGTGGTGGGGTCCGTGTTGTTTGTCACTGTCGCGGAGCACGTTCCGGCCTCGCAGATAAGGAAGGTGCCCGAGGAATCCGGGATTTCCGCAAGGCTTTTCGTGACCGTCGGGGTCGCGTTGGGATTCCCGTTCCCCGGGGCGGGGTTGTATGGGAAGACCATTATATTTACGTTCGCGCCATAGCCGCCTGAGGTAGTCGGTCCGTAAGGGTTACCTGCGGGCTGGTTGAGCGTAGGAATATACCCGGCTTCGTTTTTGCTCGGACAGACCAGAATTCCCGCGTTCTTGACATAGGGATATATGTCCCGGTACCAGCGGCTCCCGTTACCGAGCCAGTTGTAGCCGCCCATCGGGAGGGTTTCATCGTAATCCTGAATATACTGGTAGATGCCCAGCCCAAGCTGCTTGGTGTTCGATAGACAGGACGCCTGCCGCGCTTTCTCACGAGCCTGGGCGAAAACGGGGAAAAGTATCGCGGCGAGAATCGCTATTATCGCTATAACAACGAGCAGTTCGATCAAAGTAAAACCCGCAGACGACGCTCGTCCGGAGGTTTTACGTCGGGTTTGAAATGGGATTGTCGTCATTGTCATCGAATTTTTTCCTTATGCTCTGGAACGGGGAGCGAGGCGGAATTTCATCCCGCCCCGCCTGACTGCACTGATGGCGCTAGTTGCTGCTTTCCGTGGTGAAGAAGGTATAGATCCCCCTCTTACGGTAGGCTTCTCGGATATTGACTTCCGATTCCCTGGCACCGGACGCCGTCACGAAATCGGGATCTTTGGCCCACTTGGCGTGACCGTCATAGAAGGCCCAGGTGCGACCACCCGCATGCCGCGCGCCTTTGGGCCAGCGCCGGTCGGTTCCCTGGTTTCCGTAGCCTGGTGCGATATACCAGCCTCCAACGGAAATGCCGTTGGTATCGACATCCGCCCCGAGTTCCGTCAGGTAAAACAGATTCGCCGGGGAACGGATTTCAGACTCGTTGTACGACGGAGCCCCAGCACTTGCGTCTCGTGGGGCAACCGCTCCGTTAGAGGGATCGGTGAAACCGTAGGTGGAACTCAGGTAAAAATTTCCGGCATACGAGAGCGGCAGCACCTTGGCGATATCGGCACGGGAGTTTCGGATACCCGCATACGCACCCGGTATTTTAGCATCCAGCAGCATCGACTCGATACACGGGAGTGCCACATTCGCGCCCAGCATACCATAATTCAGCGGATCGCTGGCGCAGGAAAATACATTGACATTCTTTGTATAAGGATACAGCGCCGTCGCAAACATATGCACGCCCGTCCAGGGACCCGCATTTGGGTTGCCGCACGAACTGCGGACACCGGTATCCGGGAAATAGCCATCGTAGTCCTGGGAATACATCATGGTCGCCGTGCCGATCTGCTTCATATTCGACAGACAGGATGCCTGACGGGCTTTATCCCGCGCCTGGGCAAAAACGGGGAACAAGATTGCGGCGAGTATCGCAATAATTGCGATAACAACAAGCAGTTCAATAAGCGTAAAGGCACGGCGCATAGGGCGCGGAGAAGCGGCATCGATCATGGCAGTAACTCTCCAAATTCATCTTTGGCGGGCGAACGGCGGGTGAGCGCTGTCGCAGAGGTCAGGGTTTCCTCGGCGGTGACTGGCCCGCTGGGGCACTTCCTGATACGATTTTAGGACGGGGTAAAATTCGATTCCGGTAGAACCACCATATCGTGTTCCGGTTTGTTTATCGTTCGCTTTTCTGGTTAGAGATTTTCAAACGCCCCGTAAAGTATTTCGAACCTGCGGTCACAATAACGATGCGTGTCGATGACGAAGCGGCGGCGTTCGCATCCTGCCGCGAGATTTACAGCTGTCCGGTGCATCAGGTAGACAGCGTTGGTGTGGACAGCGTCGGCGTGCCATTGCTTCCGGAACTGGAACTTCTGGGACACGCCAGGTTTCCTGTCGCCCGCCGCCGGGGTCTTCGCTGGCAC
>JAZKEA010000456.1:3094-11020 GCA_040387315.1 Armatimonadota bacterium
CATAACGGCCTGTTTGAGATCCACTATATCGTGGACGGCCACCTGTTCTGGCACATCGACGGTCGGTCCTACCCGCTGCATCCGGGCCATGTTTTCGTCACTCCGCCGAGCATTCCGCACGGCGGCGAGGACGAGGTAATGCAGCCCTGCGAATTCTACTGGCTTCAAATGCGCTTTCCGGAAGCGGGCCAGGCGCTTCCCGGCCTGACCCTCGCACACACCGAGTCGATCCAGAAGAGCCTGCTCGGCGCCGCCTCTATCTCCGCGTTTCGCTCCCTGTCGTCCGTGACGCTGGCGGCATTCGGGGGGCTGCTGCGGGAGCATCGGGCGGCGCCGGGCGGCGCCGGGGAATCGGAAGCGCAGAACGTGGTCGCGGCCCGCGCCGCCCTTCATACGCTGCTGATTCAGGTCGTTCGCGATGCGGAGGCGTTCGCCCTTTCCCGAAACCGTTTGCCGCTGTCCGAGGTGCTGTCGTTTTCGATGGAATGGATGGAATCGCACCTGAGCGAATCGTTTACCCTGGAGGAGGTCGCTCGGGCTGCCTCGGTGAGTGTGGCCGGACTGCATGAGCGGTTTCAGCGCGAACTGGGAACGACGCCCGCCGAGTGGCGCATGCAGAAGCGCATGGAGCGGGCGAAACTGTGGCTCGTGCATGCGCCGGGAAAGAGTATCACGGAGATCGCCCTCCATCTTGGCTTTGGCTCCAGCCAGTATTTCGCGACGGCCTTCAAGCACTACACCGCCCACACGCCCAGCGAGTACCGCATGATCCACGGGTGAACTGGTGAACGGTTGAAAATGGCGTATGAGCAAATTGTCTGATGCCACATCTGTTAGCCCTGGTAGGGGACATGAAGCAGGTCGGCAGCGCGGCGTTTCGTGGTTTCGCCCCGGCGGTCGTAGCGGTTAGGGTGATGAGGTAGCCACTGCGATTCCGTTATTTTCACCGATTGGTGAAAATGGTATAATGGGTGAAAATGAGTTTGTCGAATACCGATACGCCCTACCTGCGACGCGACAGTGAACCACCTGTTGCACACACCGTGCTGCAGGCCCTGACGGCTTTGCTTGGGGATCTCTCGGGAGTAGAATTCGCACTAGACAGAGCGGAAGTGTTTATCCCGAATACAATGCCAACCGTTGATGCTATCCTGCGTTTGGAAATCAAGGATGATTTACCCTGGAAGTTGATTGCTGAAGTTAAATACAGTAGTGACACAAACGCACTTTATGCAGGATTTCACCACCTGGAACAGTGTCGAAATTTTCTCGTTGCTCATTTGCCGAAAAGTGAGTCAGCCAGAACTATTCCTCTTCTTATCGTCCCCTATTTATCACCCCAGGCGATTACCAGATGCGCGGAGCGTGGTATTGCCTGCGCGGATAGCGTCGGGAACGGGCGAATTATCGCTGGCAACCTTCTGGTAGAGAGAGAAGGAAGGCCGGATCCGCGTCCGCGTCGCGATCCAGCCCTGCGCACCCTCTACAGCCCGCGCGCTGAACGAGTGCTTCGGGTTCTTTTGCAGTCAACTGGTGCCGAAAACTGGCTAACCCAGCAGCTTTCGAATACGGCGCAAGTGAGTATAGGCGAAGTTTCCAAGGTCAGGCAGGCGCTGAGAGAACGAGAAGCCATCATTGAATCCGGGCGCTTCTCCGGATTCCGGCTCGCACACCCGGACGCGCTTCTTGCCGACTGGGCTGCGCACTTCCGTTCCCGGAAAACCGTCGGTCAGGTACATCGGTATCACACCCTGGCTTCAGCCGAGGAGGTAATCACCGCTCTCACGAAGCGGCAAGCTGATGCTGATGGGGATGCAGCTCAAGTTGGGAGTAATTCCCGAACCGATATAGCCCTGTCCGGGCTGACTGCGGCAGAACAGTATGCATCCTACACACGAACCCCTCGTACAACGGCCTATGTCCGCCCCGAGGCATTGCCGGATATCGAGGCATACCTGGATTTGGAGCCCGTCACCTCCGGGGCGAATGTAATACTGACCACACCGTATGATGACGGCGTCTTCCTGCCGCCAGCAACGATAACGGGAGTTCCCATAGTCTCGGAGGTGCAGACGTATCTCGATCTACAGCGACTGGGAGGGCGTGCAGAAGAGGCAGCTCAGTTTCTTTTGGAGAAAGTCCTGCGGCCCCATTGGAAAGTGGAAGAGGTCGATTGATGGAGCCTCTTACATTCGCGGATGCGCCCGATGAACTTCTGCCCGACGCCTTGCGTGCAATTCGTGCCGTTCTGCTGGAAATTCACGATATTTTCTCCGATCACCGTCACGCAATTGTCGTTGCCGGTGGCCTCACGCCAAGTTTACTGCTTCCTGCGGATGCCTCGGGCCTTTATCGCGCAACCAACGATATTGATCTTGTACTCGATCTAACCCTGCTGCAGGCAGCTGCCGACGACAGCCAGCCGACTCTTGGAGAGTCGCTGCTGCAGAATCTGTACCAGCAGATTCCCGGACAGCAGTTCCGCTGGGAACGGCGGGTGTGGCTTCCCAATCGCCAGAAATCCATAGCAGTTCCCGTAGACCTGCTGACGCCGGTTCGCTACGGTTTGGGAGGTCCTGAACAGTCCGTTCGCCGCCGCGTACGAGATGTACATGAGATTGATCCCGCACCGCTGAAGGGGGTTGATCTGGCGCTTCTGAACCCTGTCACCTGTCTTCTGAGCGGAACCCTGCCGAACGGAATTGAGCGCCGAGAAAATGTACCGATCCGTGTGGTGGACCTGGCCCTGTTTATAGCCATTAAAGCGGTTGCCCTCGATGACCGACTCCAGGCACACCAGGTCAACACTGGAGAAGGACACGACCGTCACGCCGCGAAACATGCCTATGACATCGACGAATGCATCGCGCGGTTTCCCGGAGGATTGACTGCACTTGCTGATCGATTGCGTCCCTACCGGACATTGCCTGCGGTCGCCGATGCACTGCAGTCGCTTGCTATGCATTTCGCCACCGCTGACAGCGCTGGCCCCGCCCGATTAGTGGAAGAGGAGCGCCATCGATTTGAGGACAGCGACATCCTCGCTATCGTTCGACAGAGCGCAAGCCGACGTGTCGGTCGACTGATACGTGCAATTAATGACTGACCTCACACGCTGCCGAAGCGTTCGTTACCCCTGGTAGGGGACATGCAGCAGTTCGGCGGCGCGGCGTTTCGTGGTTTCGCCGCGGCGGTCGTAGCGGGCGGTGGTGGAGACGCTGGCGTGTCCCGCCAATTTCTGAACGGTGACGATGTCCGCGCCCCGGTCCAGCAGATCGCCGACAAAGGTGCGGCGGCAGTCGTGGGGGGAGAAATCCGCGACGCCTGCCGTTCGCGCCCGCTCCTGCAGCATCTTATAGACGGCCTGTGTCGTTAATCCCCCGGTCTGGCGGCGGCCGCCTTTGCGATACGGGTTGAACAGGGGACCGTCGGCCTCGCCCCGGATTCGGAGCCAGTTTGCGACCGCCCGCGCCGCGCCGCCCGCAAGCGGAACCAGACGCTGCTTATTTCGCTTTCCCAGGACGCGAAGATCGGTCCCACGCTCGCTGACACGGCAGTCGGCGACGGTCAGGGTAACGACTTCCGCGCGGCGCAGCCCGCAGCCGTAGAGAAGCGCCAATATAGCGGCATCGCGTGCGCCAAGGTCCGGGGTCGGGTCGCTCTGGCAGGCAGCCATCAGGGCGACGATTTCCGCCGTGTCAAGGGATCTTCCGGCGGGAAGGACGTCATTGGAGACACTGTCGATGTCGCGGGCACGCTGATACTCCTCGGCAGAAAGGAGACCCAGCCGCCAGGCGGCTTTTAGCGTTCCCCGAAGCGCGGAAAGCATTTTGTTAACCGTTGCCGCGCTGTAGCGCTCCGCAAGGACAGCGCGAATCGCCGCGGTCTCCGCGTAGCGCAGCGAGGACCAGTCCAGCCGCAGGCAGTCCGGGCAGCGGCCCGCGCTCACCAGGTCGGCGATGGTGTCCAGCGCCTCTCGCATGGTGCGCCGCGATCCGGGGGCAAGACTGGTCAGGTACACGGCGGCGGGGTTCTCGGCGAGTGAATGTGTCAATGGCATCGGCGACACGAGACCGTCGGTGACAAAGATAAGGCTCGTCGGGGGAGAATTCTCTTCTTCGTTCGTGCTTTCCATAAGGGCCTGCGGCTTTTATTGTACAGCCCTGCCGGTCCAGGCGTTGCCTGCCCGGTGTAAAATAGTGGTATGAGAAAGAACTCTATGCCGTCCTTTGCCACTGTTTCCCGAAACGCCTTTGTTTTTGCCGCGCTTGTGGGCACTGTAACGCCCGCGCTCTCCGTTTCCCTGGCTCCCGCCGTGCCGTCTTCCGCGGCGGTGCAGAAGGGAGACGCCGAGATCCGCCGCCGTCTGCGCCAGTCGCTGCTTCCCGCCACGCTGACGCCTAAACTGACCGCCGATGCGGAATCGCTTTTGCGGACGCTTCAGCCCGATGGCTCCTGGGCGGACCAGGTGTACACGGACACAAACCGCGAGGTCTGGAAGGCGGGAGCGCACATGGGACGCGTCCTGACCATCACGAGGGCGTATTACCAGCCCGATTCACCGCTCGCCAGCCGCGCCGACGTTAAAGCAAAGATGCTCGCCGCGCTCGGCTACTGGCTTCGTGCGGACCCGAAGAACGACAACTGGTGGCACAACGAGATCGGGGTTCCCAAGCAGGTGGGGGAGACGCTGGTCCTGATGGGGAGTGATGCCCCGCCCGAACTGCGTGCGCAAGGGGTCACGCTCATGACGCGCAGCATGATGACGAAAATGACGGGCCAGAACCTTGTCTGGACGGCGGAGATCACGATCCTGCGGGGGATCATCTCCAATACACCCGAACTGATCGCCTCCGCCTATGCTCGGATGTGGCAGGAGGTCGAGGTCGCGAAGATCGGGCAGGAAGGGATTCAGAGCGATGCCAGCTTCCACCAGCACGGGCCGCTGCTTTATACGGGCGGCTACGGCGCGGGCTTTGTGAGCGATACGACCCGATTCGTGGGCTATGCCCAGGGAACGCCGTATGCGATCCCGCCGGAAAAGAAGGCGATCCTGGACCGGTATATCCTCGATGGGGTCCAGTGGATGCTTCGCGAGGGGCAGTGGGACTTCGCGGTCACCGGGCGCGAGCTGATCCGGGCCGGAAAGAACGCGGGCGGAATGGCGCGTCCCGTCGTCGCACTGGCGGGAATGCCCGGCCCGCGTCAGGCGGAGATGGTCACCTTCGCCGACCGGATCAGCGGAAAGCCAGGTGCGAAGCCACTGGTGGGAAACCGACACTTCTGGCGCTCTGACTACATGGCGCACCATAGACCCGGCTACTTCGCCGCGACACGCATGGACTCTGTCCGCACGGCGAACACGGACGGCCTCACCAACGGCGAAAACAAGAAGTCGCACCACCTCGCGGACGGTGTTCTGTACCTGACGCGCGACGGCGGAGAGTACACCGGCATCTACCCGATCTGGGACTGGCACAAGATCCCCGGCACGACCGCCGAGCAGAACACGGTTCTCGACCCGAAAAAAGTGCGCCGCATGGGGTCGGCGTCGTTTGTTGGCGGCGTCTCCGATGGCATGTATGGCCTATCGGCGATGGATCTCGGTGTGGGTGATCTGAAGGCCAAAAAAGCATGGTTCTATTTCGACAACGAGATCGTCTGTCTAGGAGCGGGCATCGAGGACACCACGGTGAACCCCGTAGCGACGACGGTCAACCAGTCACTGCTGCGCGGTCCGGTCCGGATGTCGGAAGGGACGGCGTCCCAGACTGTGGCGCGGGGCGAGCGCTCGCTGACAGGCCCGTCCTGGGTGTGGCACGACCAGACCGGATACCTCTTTCCGACACCGACGACGGTCCATCTTCGAAACGATGGGCAGACGGGATCGCTGCGGGAGATCGGACCGGGACCGGAGACCCCGATCACCAAAGACGTATTCGGTCTGTCCATCGATCATGGCATCGGCCCGAAAAACGGCAGCTACGCCTATGTCGTGGTTCCCGCCGCGACCGCCGAGCAGACCGCGTCGGTGGCGGGGAAACTGCCCGTGGAGATTCTGAGCAATACGCCTGCCCTGCAGGCTGTGTGGCACAAAGGACTCGCTTCCCTGATGGTCGTTTTTCGCACTCCGGGACAGATCACCGCCGGGGGACGCACCGTTAAAGTCGATCAGCCGTGCCTGCTTCTGCTGCGGCAGGACGGAAAGCAACTGCGTCTCGCAGTCTCCAACCCGGAGAACACCGCCCTGGCGGTGACTGTCGGTATTACGCACACCAACGGGAAGATGCGGGACAACGCCCAAGTCGTAAAAATCGACCTTCCGGGCGGTTTGGAAGGCGGGAAAAGCGTAGTGCGCGAAGTACCGGGGCAGTGGTGACGCGCGGCTAAAGGAAATATTTCCGGAACGGATGCAGAACGTTTCTGTTCCGTTTTGGAAACGTGCCGGTTCGGCGGCAAATCAAGCAGATTCGCGACAATCCGCAATCCAGGCACTTTAGGAGCGTTTAAACGGTGGCGCCGCATCCGAAGACCTTCCTTCTTCATCACCGACATCGTAACAGCTAACTCGCTGGGAGTCACATTGGGGAAGTGCCGCGCCATCGAGGCCCGGAAGCTCTCCACAAGGAAGGCCGCATCCTCTTTGCTGCCCTTGAACTTGACATCAGACAGCCTTTCAATCTCGTTTGTGCTGCCGATAACGCCCACTTCACAGACCTCCTGTGTCTCCTGCTCGAAATCAGGCACCCCGATTACCATTCTCAGGCGGGCCTCAGCGACCGGTGAGGGGGCATGACAATCATCGTGCTGTTGGCGAATCCATTCGCTCTATTTCGTAGCAATTCCTAAGGCGGAGATTCAATCCCAATCGTGAGAGAGGATTCGAAAAGTATAGGGATTTACCAATAACATCATCAACGGAACGAAAACGTACGCTAAGTAGGGGTGGATGGGCTATATCTTGTCTGTCAGGGTGTTCTCCAGTATCCAGACCAGACCTGGTGCTAGGGGGTGCACGTTTTTGACCTGGCGAAAACCTAACTTCTGGCAGAGACGATTTGTCGGGATGTTCTCCTCAGAGACACCGTTGGTAAGGCGTGGCAGACGCATTTCCTTGAAACCATACTCAATCAAAGCCCGGCACGCTTCGGTTGCATAACCTTGTTGTTGATATGCCCGACCGATGGCATAGGAGAGTTCGATGGTGAGAGGATGGAACGGGGTATCGGGTTCCT
Source organism: Armatimonadota bacterium (assembly GCA_040387315.1). Classification (GTDB taxonomy): domain Bacteria; phylum Armatimonadota; class Armatimonadia; order Armatimonadales; family Armatimonadaceae; genus JACMJB01. The sequence continues at coordinate 10,330 of JAZKEA010000456.1, forward strand.
CTTCACAGCGCAGCGTGGGAGAAACGCAAAGTTGCAAGGCCACCAATCCCAGTATCTGGTCGTCGGCTTTGCGGACCACTACTAAAAAGCCCAGTTCATCGTCGCCGCGGACCTGCCATTTTCGATGGATCAGCCACTCACACGTTTCTTTTTCGGTTCGTGTCTTCCCACAGTAGAAGCGACATACCTCAGGATCAGAGAAGATAACGGAGTGAATGGCGGTGTCGTTTTCCGTAAAAGTGCGTAAAATCAACCGTGTGGTTTCTAAGGTTTTCATTCGGCCTGGTTTTACCTTATGGTTCTCGTTGTTCATCCGCTTTATCGAGAGAAGTAGGTTGGTTTGCTAAACATTCGTAGGAGCATCGGGGCCAGTCACATACGGTCGTTTATGACCAGCCATCCCGTGTCATGAAAACCAGACCAGGATCGCCCGTTTGACCTTTCACAACCCGTCTCGAAATCAAACCTGCAAAACCTGCAGCCGTTGAGGTTCTGTGAGACGGGTTTTGAGAGGCAATACAGACATTTTTCGCCCGTTTTTTATACTGCTGGCGTAACTATCACCAACGCACGTTTCTGATAGAGTTCCGGCTTGGGCATCGGACATGAATCGGACATCAAGTCGGGTGGGGCAGCAAGGGAGAATGGTCACCGACAAACCAGATATGCCCGAAGGGGTCGATGAACCCAC
>JAZKEA010000457.1:0-6383 GCA_040387315.1 Armatimonadota bacterium
GTCCAGGCTGCCGTCGCTGTTCAGGCGCGTCCGGGTGTTAAAGGCGATGTTGACCGTGCCGGAGATCGCCCCCGGCTGGGTGATTTTTTCCAGCTCTTCCCCTCGAAGAGCCGCAGCGGAAAGCAGGAACAGTGGAAGCAGACAAAGTGTTTTCATGGTGTGTATTTTGTTAGCGGGAGACTTCTGACACTGCACCAAATCGCACGCCAAATTGAAAAGGTCTTAGCAAATATCAGGTTTTTTCCTTCCGCCGGCTCAGGGGAACCCGCACCAGCCAGCGTGGCATAGGCACGGACACGCTGCGTCGCGGGTGCAGTACTGGGAGCGCCGACATTTTGTCGGCTCCGGTCGAACGTCCCCCAGCCTTCGCAAAAAACAACCATGCCCCAGCCATGACAGGACAAAGTTGCCAGAAAAAGAGTGTCCCCTTGCCATCCGAATCATTCCCCGCTTGGATAAGAAAATCCCCACATGGCACGAAAAGCAACCAGCAAGCCCGCATCCGGCACTCCATTCACAACCACCCGCCGGCGCATGGAGCAGATAGTCGAGGACAAAATGACCCCGGCAGCGGCTACACCCAGATGCTCAAGGTCTTCAAGGCTGCCAACCTCCGCCCTTTTTCCACGTTAATCTCATGAACGAACCCGCCAAATTCAACAATGTCGTCAGCTTCCTCTGGGCGATTGCCGACCTCCTCAATGGTGCTTTCCAGAAGAGCGAGTTTCAGAAAATCATTCTGCCCTTCACCGTGCTGCGCCGTCTGGACTACGCGCTGGAGGGCACCAAGGCCAAGGTGCTGGAGACGGAGCACAAGCTGAAGGAAAAGGGACTGGAAAACCGCCACGGGCAGTTGTGCCGCGCTGCCGGATACGCCTTCTACAACACCTCCAAGTTCGATTACGAAAGCCTCCTCCACGACGACGCCAATCTGGCCCTGAACCTCCGCCAGTATGTCATGGGCTTCTCCCCCAATGTGCGCGAGATCTTCGAGGCGTTTAACTTTGACGACGCCATCCGCGACCTGGACCGGGCCGGTCTCCTCTACCTGCTCATGGAGCGCTTCAATGAGAAGAGCAAGGTGGACCTCCGCCCCGCCTCCATGTCCAACCATGAAATGGGCTACGTCTTCGAGCACCTGCTGCGGAAGTTCAACGAAGCGCTCAACCAGAATCCCGGTGAGCACTTTACCCCGCGTGAAGTTATCCGTCTCATGGTGGATATGGTCCTGATGTTCGACACCGATCTAGCCAGCGGTGAGGGCGTGGCCCGCACCGTCAATGACTGCTGCTGCGGCACCGGCGGTATGCTCACAATTACGAAGGACCGCATCCAGCAGATCAACCCTCAGGCCAAAGTCTTCCTCTACGGGCAGGAACTCAACCCCCAGACCTGGGCCGTCGCCCGTTCCGATATGCTCATCCTGGAGCCCGAGGGGAAAGACGCGGAAAACATCAAGCTGGGCAGCACCCTTTCCAACGACCAATTGTCGGACAAGCGCTTTGACTTCCAGTTCGTTAATCCTCCCTACGGTTACGAGTGGAGCAAGGACTACACCAAGGTCACCGAAGAGGCTGCGCGTGGGTTTGATGGCCGCTTCGGGGCCGGACTGCCGCGCAAGTCGGATGGCCAGATGCTCTTCCTCCAGCACTTCATTGCGCGGATGAATGACGCGGAGGACGCTCAGAGCTACATCGGCATCATCATGAACGGCTCCCCGCTCTTTACGGGTGGGGCCGGTTCCGGGGAGTCCGAAATCCGCCGCTGGATCATGGAGAATGATTGGCTGGAGGCCATCGTCGCCCTGCCCCAGCAGATCTTTTACAATACCGGCATCAGCACTTACATCTGGCTGCTCAGCAACCGCAAGCCCGCCTCCCACCGGGGCAAGGTCATGCTGGTGGATGCCTCGGGAAAGGAGTTCTGGTCTGATATGTCCAAGAGTCTCGGCAACAAACGCCGCGAGATCACCGAGAGCCACAGGCAAGCCATCCTCGCTCTGGTGCAAGCCCGCGAGGAAGGCCCGCACCTGAAGATCCTCGAGACCACGGACTTTGGCTATCGGGAGATCAAGGTACTGCGCCCGCTGAAACTGCGCTTCGAGGTCAATGCCGAATCCCTCGCCCGGCTGGATGCCCAATCGACATTCCTCAATCTGGCCGTAAGCAAGAAGAAGCAGCTCGCGGAGCAAAAGCAGGACGAGGAGGAAGGCCGCGCTCTGCAAGCAGACATCCGCGCCGTCCTGCAAACCCTCGCGGGCAAGACCTACATCCAGCGGGACAAGTTCACCGCTGCACTGGAGGCAGCGCTCAAGAAAGCAGGGTTGAAGCTCAAAGCTCCCGTGCTCAAAGCCATTCTGGCAGGCATCGGCGAGCGCGATGACGCCGCCGAAATCTGCCGCGACAGCGACGGCAACCCCGAGGCGGATAGCGACCTGAACGACACCGAGAACGTCCCGCTCAAGGAAAAGATCGAGACCTACTTTGCCCGCGAGGTGACGCCGCATGTGCCGGATGCGTGGATTGATCCTGCCTACTGCGATGCCAAGGACGGCATGGTGGGCCGTGTCGGTTATGAAATCCCGTTCAACCGCCATTTCTACGTCTTCCAACCGCCCCGCCCCCTGAGCGCGATTGATGCCGACCTGAAGCAAACCACCAACCGCATCCTAACGATGATCGGGGGGCTGACAAAGTGAGCTTCCCTCGTTATCCGAAATACAAATACAGCGGGGTGGAATGGCTGGGGGATGTGCCGGAAGGGTGGTCTATTGTTCCGCTTAAAATAGCTGCTGCGGTGGCGGTGAGTGGAATCGACAAGAAATTAAAAGATGATGAGAAGCGCATCCGTTTTCTTGGAACTGACACAGTGTATTCCAGTGAACGAATAACTCCTGAAATCGAACTGGAAGAGTGCTCTGCAAGCGATGAACAAATCAGAAGCTTCACGCTTTTAGCGGAGGATGTCGTGGTCACAAAGGACTCGGTTGTGCCAACAAAGATTGCTGTTGTGTCGTATGTTGATCAGCCGCCAGAACAAGCTGTATGTGGCTATCACTTAGCGTTGGTTCGCTCGCATCCACAACGGGCCGTGGGTTTGTTCCTGTTTTACTCGCTGAAATCAACAGCATTGGCTTCTTATTTTCTATCTGAAGCACGCGGAACGACAATCATCGGCATCGGAGGCGGCATAATAGGAAAAGCAGCGGTTCCTCTCCCCGCCTTCCCCGAGCAAACCGCCATTGCGGATTTTCTGGACCGCGAGACGGGGAAGATTCATGAGCTGGTGGCGGAGCAGCGGCGGCTGATGGAACTGCTGAAAGAAAAACGCCAGGCCGTCATCTCCCACGCCGTCACCAAAGGCCTTAACCCCCATGCCCCCATGAAACCTTCGGGCATCGAATGGCTCGGGGATGTGCCGAAACATTGGAAAGTAATGAAGCTGAAACGGGTCACGCTCTCCCGTTGTGATGGTCCTTTTGGAAGCGGTCTCAAATCGGAGCACTATTGTGATGAAGGCATTCGCGTCATCCGATTGCAGAACATCCGTTCTGGCCAATTCTACGGCCGCGACTCGGCTTTTATCTCGCCCCAATACTACAAAGAGCTTGGCGACCATAGCGTAGTTCCGGGGGACCTCTTGATTGCTGGTCTTGGCGACGAGAATCATTCAGTGGGGCGGGCTTGTGTCGCACCTTCAAATATCGGTCCAGCGATGGTAAAGGCTGACTGTTTTCGCTTTCGCTTAAACTCGAAATTGGCATCCGCCTCATACCTTGCTTTGCAGCTCTCAACGACCGCCAACGCGTTAGCGGGTGCGCTCTCGACAGGCACGACAAGAGGCCGAATGAACTTGTCAGCTTCAGAGACTCGGGAGATCGTCTTGCCGCCACTCGCTGAGCAGCTCGACATTATAGAGTTTCTCGAAACAGAACTCGCCAAGTTCGACACCCTCACCGACGAAGCGCAACGCGCCATCGACCTCCTGCAAGAACGCCGCACCGCGTTGATCTCCGCCGCCGTCACGGGGCAGATTGATGTGCGCACTGCGCATACTGAGAACCTAACCAGTTAACTTGATCTCTTAAATCCTATGCAACGTGAATGGACAATAACGGGTGATGATTATCTTGATGCACTGGCAATGAAAGGAGACCCTTTGGAGTATCTAATCTGCCAAGATTTTGAGGCGCTATGTTTAGTGCTTCAGCCATATTCGAAGGTTTGGAAGGACCACATACTGCACAGGCGAGTTGAGGGTGGTGCATTTCTCGTTGAAGAGTGGCAAGAGTTTGGGGGGCGGCACTATACGGCACTCATTAGGCTACATCATGCCATGTGTGCAAAAGACGAGATCGTACAACTATGCATGGAAGAAGGCAGCTATTTAATGCTTCTAAAAGTCCATTCAACCTGTGCTACCTTCTGGGATAATCTGGGTGCTTCCATTGATAACTTTATGAAAGCGCGGATTGAGGCAAAGAAGCTTTTGGAGGCGGTCTCGGTGAAACGCATCTCGAAAGAAAAATGTGAGAACTGCGGCGCGGCGAGGCAGGATTCGAAATTTCAAGGAAAGACGCTCTCAGACCTTGATCATCCAAAGCTCAATTATGCGTTTCAAAGAAGGAACCAGTTCATGCATTCAATCATCGTTCCTCACGAGATACAAAATGGTGAAATTGTGTTCGATTTGAGGCACTTTAATGACGAGACAACTAGATGGAGCAATGAAGGCTACTCCAAACAAGAACTTGGATCGAAAATAGAGGATGATTGGTCCAATATAGTTACCGAGTTCGGAAATGCGTGGGGAGCGCTTTATAATTACCTGCAAGAGCATGATGAGAATCGCCCAGTTGAACAGGATTCAGGACACACATGGGGCGGAGCGTCAGCACCCAATAACAGCACAACAAGCGAAAATAGTTCATTGAGTGGCATCTGTCTGCCTAATCCAAGTGGCGCACCTTGGGTAAATCCGCCGATGTAGAGTAAAAAAACAAGCCCTCTCAAAGACACAGGATTTGCGGAACCCCTCACCGAAGAACTAACCATGGCCAAAATCACCTCCGAATTCGCGTTTGAGGAACACATCGAAGATGTCCTGTTGAAGCAGCACGGTTTCTTCTCTGCCAAGCAGGAAGACTACGACAAGAAGCTGTGCCTGCGTCCTGACACGGTGATTTCCTTCATCCGCGCCACGCAGACCAAGAAGTGGGCGGACTACTGCGAGCTGACCGGAGACAAGGAGGAGGCGGCTCGCAAGATCCTGAAGCGCATCAAAGAAGTGGTGGACAAGGAAGGCACGCTGCACGCCCTGCGCAAAGGCTTCGACGTGATCGGGGCGGGGCATTTCGACCTGTGCTACTTCGAGCCGACTAACCCAGTGGCCGAAGAGAGTCGGCGGCTTTACCAGGAAAACTTGCTTCACCTTCAACGGCAGTTGTATTTCTCAGATGCGGATGGGAAGTCGATGGACATGGCCATCTTCCTCAACGGCCTCCCCATCTTCAGCATTGAGCTGAAGAACCAGATTTCTGGCCAGAATATCAGTCACGCGATCAAGCAATACAAAGACACGCGTGACCCCAAGGAGCCGCTGTTCCGTTTCAAGCGCTGTCTAGCTCACTTCGCGGTGGATAACGACCTGGTCTATGTGACCACCGAACTGGCGGGGGAGAGGACACGGTTTCTCCCGTTCAACAAGGGTGCAGACGGCGGCGCGGGCAATCCAGCCTGCAAGGTGGGCTACGCGACGAGCTACCTGTGGCAGGAAGTCTGGCAGAAGCCGCGCATCCTGGACCTGATCCAGCGCTTTATCCGGGTGGTGGATGTGCTGGATGACAAGGGCAAGAAGACCGACAAGCAGCAGCAAATCTTCCCACGCTTCCACCAGTTGACCTGCGTGCGCGAGCTGGGGGCAGATGCCCAGAAGCACGGGGCGGGGAAACGCTACCTCAACCAGCACAGCGCGGGCAGCGGCAAGACCAACTGCATTGCCTGGCTGGCGAACAGTCTGGCCACGCTGCACACGCCGGACGGCAAGCCTGTCTTTAGTTCGGTGGTCGTGATCTCCGACCGCCGGGTGATTGACCGGCAGCTACAACGCACCTTGAAGCAGGTGATCGAGACTCCCGGCATGCTGGTGAACATTGCCAGCGATGACGGCATGACCTCCAAGGATCTGAAGCGGGCGCTGGAGGACGGGAAACGCATCATTGTGACCACGCTCCAAAAGTTCGGCGTAATCCTGGACAGCATGGGCGAGCTGCCGGGGGAACGCTTTGCGGTGATCGTGGATGAAGCGCACTCCTCACAAGCCGGGCAGAGCGCCAAGGCGGTGCAGAAGGTGCTGTCCTATGCCTCCGAAGACGAGCTGAAGGA
>JAZKEA010000458.1:0-9098 GCA_040387315.1 Armatimonadota bacterium
CTGAACCGAGTCGGTCTCGCCGACAGAACCCACCACAAACCCAATGAGCTCTCCGGTGGTCAGCAGCAGCGCGTCGCCATCGCCCGCGCCATCGTGAATGATCCGGTGGTTATTATGGCGGATGAGCCGACGGGCGCACTGGATACCCGTACCAGCTTTGAGATCATGGATATTTTCCAGGAGCTTAACCGCGAGGGGAAAACCGTGGTTATGGTGACGCACGAAATGGATATTGCCGAGCACGCGACGCGCATTATTCGTTTCAAAGACGGTCACATTGTCGAGGATAGTCTTGTCCGTGACCGCCGCGATGCCCGCGTCGCACTGGAAGAGCTGACCCAGGAAGCCGCCCTCGCGGGGCGGTAATCTGCCGCTGAATCAGAAAATCAAAAACTGTTACTATTGGGCCATTGTCAGCGTCCGCTTTTCCGGTGTCACCGTCAGTGTGTAACGCTTGCCGCCGCGCTTGATTCCGGTTATAGTCAGCTTCTTCCAGGACAGAGGCAGTGTCGGCTTTCCTTCGATAATTCCTGAGGGCTTGGAGAGGTCAAGCCCGCCAAATCCGTAAATCACCGCCTGCAGGACGCCCCCTGCCCCTGTCGTGAAGACACACCGGTCCAGGCTGCGCTTCTCGGAGAACAGCAGAAACGGACCACGGATAAAGGGACGGTACGAGTCACGAAACGCCTGCTCCGCCTCCTGCGCTCTGCCGAGTCGGGCGGCGATCAAGGCGTGCATCGCGTCCGTCATCGCGGGACCGTTCTTGATGGGGCGTTTCGACTGAACATCGAACGTTGCCTCTGCGGTCTTACGGTCCATGGGCAGGGCGGCTGGATAGATCACCAATTCGCCATCCGCCTGTTTTGTCGCCTTTCCCTCGTCGTTTTGACGGGCGAGATAATAGCCCCCCTTCTTGTCGAATGGAAGGGTGATATTTGTGGCTACCGTCTGCCACTTCGGACTTGCGGGCTGCCCAACAATTTTAGCCGCCTCAGCCGCGGCGAGAAGGCAGTAGCGTGCCATCGCGTTCGTGTAGGTGTTGTTGTCTGCCTCTCCCTTGTTCTCGTCCGGCCCATAGACATCCAGGACATCCCATTTGCCGGTCTGGGCATTCTTCTTTGCCCTGGATGCCCAGAAGTCCGCGACAGCCGAAAGCACAGGCCACCCGCGTGTCTTCAGCCACTCCCGGTCCTGTGTCGCCAGCCAGTACTGCCAGTGTGCCCAGCCGACTCCCGCCGTTACGTGCCGTCCCTTCGAGAACCCTGATGGTGCGACCTCTTTTCCGCTGGATGCCGACTCCCACGGAAAATCCGCCCCCGCGTAGCCTTCGGCTTTTGCTTTGGCCTTCGCGGCAGCGAGGTGCTTGAAGCGGTAATCGAGAATGCTGCGGGCGTAATTCGGATGCTGCGCGAGCAAAGCGGGGAACATCCACACCTCGGCATCCCAAAAGATATGCCCATTGTAAAAATCCCCGGAGAGAGATTCCGGGGGGATGCTGTCCGTAGCACCGGGGCGCGTGGACTGCAGCAGGTCGAACATCAGTTTATGGACCAGCTGCTGCGCCTCGGGATCGCCCTCTATCTGTATATCGGCATCCTGCCAGAGTCTTTGCCAGGCAGCCTCCTGCTCCGAGAGAAGTTTTTTATAAGGAATTGCTTCTATATCATTAGAGCTTTCCGGTGATGTTTGGCTCTTCTCTGACACTTTCGCAATTACGGTAAGGCCCTCCGCTGGCTGCTCAAATAGGGCAGTCGCGCGTATCCGCCTGTTCACCGGTGCGGGGACATCCTTTGTCGCCATTGTAAAATTGTCTTTGTTGTCCGTGCGTGTTTTGTCTCGGTGGACAACGACAACGCCGGGCAGCGTCGCGGCGACGAAGGATGTAATGGTCTCATCGCCTCGTTTCGTCAAAAGTACGCCCCGCTTCATATCCAGGGTCTGGGAATATTCTGTGCCCGAACCCTGCGGAGGTGCCGTTATAATCGGGGCGATGTTTTGCAAGACTTCGTTTTTGTCGTATGCGCCTGCAGAATACGCGGCGGCTGTTTTATCGCCTGCCCCCTGTGCGCCAAATGTCACCCCAACGGAGCCGTTGCCGAGAAAGATTCCGTGATTGCCCCGGTTGGCGTTAGGGTCTGTCGTGGTGAGCAGCCACAGGTCCGTCTGCTTGAAAGCCCCGGTGTCTCCACGTCCGTCTTTTCGTGTTTGCAGTGGCGGAGCACTATCGTCTGCGGTTTGCGGAGCGGGGCAGCCGGACAGGAGAGGGGTGAGAAGTAGAAAAGCGACAACAGCGACTTTACTCTCCGGCCCCCTAGCCCCCATAAATGGGGGAACCAGAGCATCGGCACGCAAATATTCTTTGACTGGCGCAGGAGCCAGAGGCGAACCGTCCCGGTTCCCCCATTTATGGGGGCTAGGGGGTGAGACCTTAAAAGTCCAAAATATCATCTGACGTTTAACTTTTCTCACAGACAAAAAGAAGGCGGTCGGATTTAGGACCGGGGGCGCGGGTGCCGTAGTTGCCGAAGCATTCGATCTTTACAAAGCCCGCGTTCTCCAGCCAGGTGGTTATCTCGGGTACCGTATACGCCCGCTGGAGATGGGTTTCGGTGAAATGACGCATCTCGCCAGTTTCGCCGTCTTTTATCGCGAAGGCCATCTCGACGCGGCACAGCCGGGCTTCTCTATCCCAGTGTGCGCTCCACACATGCTGAACTGGTCCCGACAGACTTGTCTGCGTGAACAAATCATGCGAAAGCGCGTATAAAGAGTTCATGTCGAAGGCAAAAACGCCTCCCGGCGCCGTTTGTGAAAAAATACGCCGGAATGCGGACTGCAGGTCGTTCGGGTCCAGGATATAGTTCAAAGAGTCAAATAAGCTGATCACTAAATCAAAGGTGTTGTCCGCGCCAAGATCGAGTGTGGCGGCATTCTGGACCTCGAAATGGATCGTACGTTCACGGGGATTGAGGGCCGCCATCGACTTGGTGCGCGCGATGCGGATCATCTCTGTGGAAAGGTCCACGCCGACAACAGGGGAGTAACCGCGCCGAGCAAGGAGAAGCGTCGCGATACCGGTGCCACAGGCGACATCCAGAGCGGAGCGTGGGGTCTTGCCGCGTTCGCGGACCGCCTTTTCTATACGGGACAGCCAGGCTCCGTGAGGGACACCATCCATCAGTGTGTCGTAAACCGCGGCGACATCGCCATACTGACGCGCCTCCGGAAAGGCCGCCGCTTCAGACGAGCGCGGCCCGTCATCTCCATCGGGTATGTTCATTCAATGGAATTATATCGTTCTAAAAAGAAGAAGAAACGGCTTGATACCTGTGCGTCCGTGCGGAGTTTACCGACAATAGGTCGTGAAAAGCGTGTCAGAAACGAGAACTATGTCTGAGTCAATTCCTGTGCCCAGCGGCGAACCTGCCAGGAATGTGCGGCGCATTCGCCCCAAAGTCCTGCGGCTTTCGCGCGCACAAATTGCCGCGTCCCGTGAGTACATGGCAAACAGCGAGTCTGCTGTGGCTCCGGTCGTCTCGCCCGTGCCGACTCCGGCACCACCGCCTGCCCCGCCGCCTCAGGCACATGTCTTTCCCCCGATACCGCCTATCGATTCGGACCTTCTTGGCGTTGAGGAAGCGATGATCGGCTTCGCGGCGGTTGCCGAGAACGAGCGTCGTGAGCGGCAGTTATGGACCCTTTACGAACTCTGGCGCGCGATTCCGCAGAATGTAGAGCTTAATCGGCTCCTGCAGATGATCGTGGAGCGAGTCACCGCGGCGATGGACGCCCATACCTGTTCGTTGATGACAAGGGAGCGGGGTGGCGATACGCTGCGTGTGGTGGCAAGTGTCGGACTGCCGCAGGACCTGGCAGAGTCCGTCACGCTGATGGTCGGTGAGCGCATCGCCGGACGAGTCGCGGCGACCGGGCAGCCCATTCTGGTCAACAAGGACCCGAACAACCATCCCCTGCTTGCCGGACCTTCCGGTCAGGACGTTGGCCATCCGATCACCGCCCGGCCCGAGGTCGAGAGCGCTGTCTGCGCCCCCCTGGTAGGCTCGGATGGTGTGGTTCTGGGGGTTCTCTGTCTGTCGCGCCATGCCCCCGCCGTTCCCTTCAATGACAGCGATTTGCGGGTGTTTTCCCTCTTTGCCTCTCAGGCCGGATCGGTTATCGCACAGGCGCGAATGCGGGATAAACTGCACCAGCGTCAGCGGGAACTCGCCTCGCTGGCTCAGGTTACGGAGGCGATTCGAGCCCAGGTTCCCGAGGAAGCGCTTCTGGAGCGCCTGGCGCGTGGTGTCCTGGATGTGATGGGATTGGACCGGTGCCAGATTTGGCGTCGGTCCTCCCTGCTGTCAGAGATGAACGAGGTGGAGCGGGCCGCGGTAGCCAGTGATCTGCGAAAACTGAAACGCTCCTCGGGCGGCGAATATACGACCTGGACTATGGCGTTTTCGCGTGGCTTCGGGTCGGAACCCCTGCCATCCGTACTGCCCCCGGCGCTGCAGCATCTCGCGGAGACTTGTTTCCTGGGCGGGGTGGAGACCGGAGACAGTGCAACATCGACGGCCCGTGCCGACACCACGATGCGCACGTTTCTGCAGACCTACGGAATCGAAGCGGGAGTCGCCGCGCCCATTCTCGTGCAGGGGGTCTGCGACGCGGTAGTGATAGCGGACATGCGAAGCGGTGCGAATGCCCGCGTCCGCGAGGAGATGGCCGAGACTCTTTCTCTCTTCGCCAGTCATATCTCGGTGGCTCTGGAAAACGCCAGACTTGTCGAAAGCCTGACCCGCGCCAGCGAGGAATCGGCGGCGATGGAGCGGGAGATATCCCGGAACTCCCGTCTCGCCGCGCTGGGACAGCTTGCCGCCACCGTGGCGCACGAACTGCGCAATCCTCTGTCCTCCATCAAAGGCGCTGCCCAGTTTCTGCTGCGGGAGTGCGAGGACGATTCAAAAAACGTTCCGGGCTCGATGAATGACTTTCTAAATATCGTTGTGGATGAGGTGGATGGTCTGGGCAGGCTGACGACCGATCTACTTGACTTCGCCGGGCCGCCGACGCCGCGAAGGGTACGCTGTGATCTCTCGGACATCGCACGAGGCGAAGTCGCCTTCCTGCGGGCGCAGCTGGAGTCCATGGGAGTTGACCGTCTGCGAGAGTCCTACAAGATCTCCGAACCTGCCCTGGTGGATGTTGATGCGGCGCAGATCGGACAAGCATTACGTAACCTTCTGCTCAATGCGGGTCAGGCTATCGCCGAGCGTACGGAGAAGACGATGGCGGCCGAGGGCGCTGCCAGCGGTAACGGTAATGGGAGCGGGCGCTCCGGCAAACTGGTGGTCTCACTCCGCGCGGTGAGTTCGGATGGAAGTGCACCTGCGGCCTATATGCTGACCGTCGATGATAACGGACCCGGCGTCCGTCCGGAGATCCGGGAACGTCTCTGGGAACCCTTCTATACCACCAAGGCACGCGGTACCGGTCTTGGCCTATCCCAGGTACGGCAGGCGGTCGAGGCCCATGGCGGCACGGCAACAATCGACGAGGTGCCGGGCGACGATGGGGGAGTACGTTTTACGCTCTGCCTTCCCGCGGCACGTGCGGATACTCCCGCCCCCACGCCCGGAATTTTGCCCGGTACAGACATCCTGAAAGAGACTGCCGCTCATTAGCGGCGTCACCTGATAAACAGTACTTATGCCACGTGAAAACAGCGCGATAACCGATCAGTTCGATAAGGCGGGGGCGACTCTGGAAACACCAACCGTTCTGGTGGTGGATGATGAGCCGAACCTTCGGCGTGTCCTTTCCGCCGTACTGGAGCGGGACGGTTATCATGTTCTGCTGGCGGATGGTGGTCGTGACGCTCTGAAAAAGGCCAAGGCGCATAGCGGTCGGATCGATCTGATGGTCACCGACTTTCTGATGCCGGATATGAACGGTCTCGAACTGCTGGAGGCGGTCCTTAAACTGCATCCGCATCTTCGAACGCTCATTATCTCCGGGCATGGAACCATCCGTTCCGCTGTGGATGCCATGCGCCTCGGTGCCTATGATTTTGTGACCAAGCCGTTCGATGTCGAACAGGTGCGGACCATCGTTCGCCGCGCCCTTAAGGCCGCCGCCGAGGAGGTGCGTTCTCCCGCTGTAGACACCACTGGTGAAGCTGCCGATTCCGCTGCCAAGCCTGCCGTTTCCACTGCTGCCGTCGGCGAAAGCGGGGGCGAGGAAGGGCAGGCCGCGACTGTCGCCGCGCGTGTCGGGCTCATCGGAGGGTCGGAGACAACCCTTGAAATGCGAACCAGGCTGTTCTACGCCTCTGCCGCCCCCCGCGCTACCGTTCTTCTGCTCGGGGAATCCGGAACGGGCAAAGAGGTGGCGGCGAAGTTCCTGCACGAGGCGAGCGCGCGGCGCAGGGGCCCGTTTGTCGCGGTCTCCTGTGCCGCTTTGCCAGACTCACTTCTGGAGAGTGAGCTGTTCGGTCATGAGAAATCCGCGTTTACGGGGGCCGTCGCGGCGAAACCGGGCCGCTTCGAACTCGCGGACGGCGGCACTCTGTTTCTGGACGAAATCGGGGATATCCCGATGATAACGCAGGTCAAGCTGCTTCGTGCTCTGCAGGAGCGCGAGGTTTCCCGAATCGGCGGGGTAAAAGCGGTCAAGGTGGATGTTCGGGTGGTGGCTGCCACCAATCGGGATCTGTGGCAGGCCGTGCAGGAAGGGTCGTTTCGCGCTGACCTTTACTATCGTCTCCACGTCATACCAATCACCCTGCCCTCCCTGCGCGAGCGTGGGGAAGATATCGACCGCCTCGCCGCCCATTTCCTGGATCTGCTGGCGCGAGAAAACCGCCGCTCGTTCCCGAAAGGAATCAGCGAGGAGACACTCAAGGTTCTTCGAGCGCACTCATGGCCCGGCAATATCCGCGAGCTGAGAAATGTACTGGAGTATGCCGTGGTGATGTCCCACGGGAGCGCCGCGGAGATTACTGCGAACGTTCTGCCCACTCTGCTGACGCCCGCCCCTTCCCGGAGCAATGGACAGGAGCACAGCGGGCTTTATGTCGTTCCCGGCAAAGTAGCGTAAACCACAAGCCCCTGACGGCCTCAGCGCAGACGCGCCCGCGCCTGGCGCACCCTCTCCGCCGCTTCTGCCCCTGTCTTTCCTGACACCGTCAGATGGCCCATCTTGCGTCCGGGTTTGGCTTCCGCTTTGCCGTAAAGGTGGAGCTTAACATCCGGAAAATCCGTCATCATCCCGGACCAGTCCGGAGTATGATCCGTCCACACGTCGCCGAGCAGATTCGCCATTGCCGCACCACGCCCGAGCAGAGATGGGTCCCCGAGCGGAAGCCCGCACACCGCCCGCAGCTGCTGCTCAAACTGGCTCGTGACACAGGCATCGATGGTAAAGTGCCCTGAGTTATGCGGACGGGGCGCCAGCTCATTGACCCGTAGAGTGCCCTCGGCGGTTACAAAGAGCTCGACACAAAGCACGCCGACCACGTCCAGCTCCTGCAGGATCGAACGCGCTATCATCGACGCCTTCTGAGAGAGTTCCGGTGTGACAGACGGCGCGGGAACTTCGGTGACGTCCAGAATATGATGCGAGTGGTCGTTCTTGACCAGGCCAAAGTCGGCATAGGAGCCATCGACCCCACGTGCCGCGACGATAGAACCTTCCCAGGCGAAGTCGACGAAACCTTCAAGGACGCAATCGACCCGGCCCAGTTCCTCCCATGCCGCGGCGGTCTCCTCTATGGTTCGAACCACCCGCTGACCCTTCCCGTCATAACCCGACCCTGCCGTCTTCAGAACGCCGGGAAGCCCTGTAACCTCCACTGCCACCGCAATATCGTTCTCTGAGGTCACCGCCGCAAACGGAGCGGTTGCACAGCCAATCGACTGCAGAAATCGCTTCTCGCGCAGGCGATTTTGGGTAGTGTAAAGAACATTCGCGCCTGGCCTGGCGGGTTTGCCCTCGCTTAATATCGTCTTGATAGATTCAGCGGAAACATTCTCGAACTCATAGGTCACCACATCCACCGCTCGAGCGAACGCTTTTACCGCCTCCTGGTCCGTATAATCCGCCACCACCTGTCGAGAGGCGATCTGTCCCGCAGGGGAATCCGGTCCGTTGGGACCCAGGACCTGCACCTCGTAGCCCATCTGCCGGGCTGCGATAGCGAGCATACGGCCCAGCTGACCGTCGCCCAGAATACCGATAGTGGAGCCGGGAGGAATCATGCTGCGGCATCTCCCGCTGGCAGCGTATCCGCGAGGACCCGCTCTTTCTGCTCCGTCCGAAATTTTCGCAGGCGTTCGCGAACGTCGGGACGGGAGTTGCCAAGGATAGCGACCGCGAGCAGGGCAGCGTTAATCGCGCCTGCTTTGCCGATAGCCAGGGTGCCGACGGGAACGCCGCCCGGCATCTGGACGATGGACAAAAGCGAATCCTGCCCTTTGAGGGCATGGGATTCCACGGGAACGCCGAGAACTGGAAGCGTCGGTGCGAAAGCCGCTGCCATACCGGGCAGGTGAGCCGCGCCGCCCGCGCCCGCGATAATTACCTCGATGCCCCTGACTTCCGCGCCTCCGGCATATTCCTGAAGTAGTTCGGGGGTGCGGTGCGCACTGACGATACGGCACTCATGGGATATGCCGAACTGCAGAAGGGTTTCGTGGGTGTGGCGCATCGTCTCCCAGTCGGACTTGCTGCCCATAATGACGCCGATAAGGGGGGAGGACGATGACTGTGATAAAAGGTCTGTTGATTCCATACGCAAGAGCGTTTCGCGTCAGGGGAAGCAAGTTCCTGCTTTACGGCTCGCATCCGCACAGCCGTAAAGCAGGAATTTGTCTTAAACCCGGACGTTTCGCCATTTGCCGCGGCGGTAAATATCCGCGGTTAAAATACCCTGAATCACCGTCGAGATAGACATCGCCCACCAGACGCCGACGGGACCGAAGCGGGCCACCAGGAAGTAGGCGAGCGGTATTCGGATGATGATCATGGTGACGATGGTGATTGCCGTGGGGCTGACGGTCTCGCCGGCTCCCTGCAGCGCCCCGGTCAGAACCATGCCA
>JAZKEA010000459.1:0-1996 GCA_040387315.1 Armatimonadota bacterium
CATCCAGACGAATCGCGTGGGCATTCGTCCCACTTCCCCGAAGCTCTTCCGCCGCCTGCTCCCCGCGGGCGTCGTCCCGCGCCCCGATCAGTACGGTGATCCCCTGCGCCCCAAGCTGCCGCGCGATTTCCTTACCGATTCCCTTGTTCGCGCCCGTGATCAGCGCGATTTTCGCCGTTCCGCTCTCGCCATTATCTGCCATTTTTCGTGCTCCTCTGCTACAACGGAAACCAATTTTGCCGCCTCGGTTCCCGAATCTCTTTTCCGATTTCGGCGGCGGGACAGAGTACACTGCGAATAGTATTTCACTGCCCTATCGAGGCCTATGGAGGATGGACATGATCGAGGAGTATCTGAAGGTTCTGGAGCTTGGCTATTTAGAGGTGACCTTCGCGTTCGAGGGACTGTCGGACGAGAACGTTTGGAAACGGCCCGCTGACGGCCTGCTTTCTATTGGGGAGCAGGCGGGACATATCGCGTACTGGGAAGCGGTTCGTCTGGCGGGGGACGACAAGCTGGAATCCGACGGAACCAAGGGGGATCTGTCGAGATGCCGTGTCAGCAGCCCGTTGATCGACCACCGGTTCCGCTACTATTCGGCGACTATCCCGACCCCGCCGTCGCCCGAGCACCTGTCAATGACGGCTCAGCAGGTCTGCCGCGAGCTGGTTCGCGTCCACGAGGCGTCTGTGGCGGATTTCCGGGGACGAAAGCCGGAGCTGACGACCGACGACGACACCGAGTTCCTGCGTTACCTCGCCTTCCATGTCGCCTATCACACGGGGCAGATGTACACCGTGCGCCACCTTCTCGGCGACACGACCACGGACAACTGAGCAGACGCGGCGTCAGAGGTCGATCCGCTGTGACTCGCCGCCGTGGGACAGGCTCAGGACACCGCTGCCCACCGCCTGAGACATCCACGGGTTTTCCAGCAGAGGCCACGATGAAAAATCCAGCCTATTCCCGTTTATTTCTCGCGGGCCGTCGTAGGTGATTCGGAGCGTATCGCCGCGCGGCGCGGCGTAGGACACAGCGGGATGATCAGACTCCAGATCGACATCGAGATGCGCCCCGCGTAGATGGGCGCCGCGGAAGCGCGTCAGCTCGGCGGCGATCCGTTCTGCGGGCGGATCGCCGGACCGCGCGAACGCCTCGACACCCGCTGCCTCCACCACGACGGCATTTTTCAGGCCCGGACTGCGCAGCCGGGTCCCGCCGTCGCGCCAGTGGTACGGGCGCAGCGGTCGAACCGCGATTAAAACCGAACCCCCATGACAGAATATCCAGCCCGAGGGGTCCTCCCGAATCTCGCAGAGCGCGGTGCGCGAAAAGAAGCCTTCGATATACGGATCACGGTCGGAGGGAATCGGGGTTTCAAGGTGGGCGAACTTGTAATGGGATGCCTCGGGAATGCGATAGACCGCGATCAGCGAGCCCTCGTGCTGAATGACCTGCTCATAAGGCGATGATCCCACCCAGTGGGAAAGGTAATCGCCGTCCGCGTCCGCGCTTCCGGGGAAAGGGTGGGTAAAGAAGAGCGCTCCGCCGGGGTGGTCGGTGTCCCAGTCCAGTGACCAGCGCCGCAGCTGCCCACACCACGCCAGCGCACCCTCCGGGCCGTCCGTCATGCTTCCCAGCGCCCAGCGCGGCGCGACATACGTGTACTTGGCGACACCGGCACGTGAGATATACGGTCCCCGTCCCTCGACGGTCCCATCGCCTTCCATACGATCATGGGTCTCCCGGTGGACATACGGGGCGCTTCGGTCGCGGGCGATCCTGGTGAGAATGTCGGGGATGCGATAGCCGGACAGGGCGCAGACAACGGCATAGTGCGCTTCGCTTTTGGTGAGGTCCGGAGAACGACCGCCGAAGTAGAGCCACGCGGCAACGGTTCCCGCGCCGGGATTTTCAGGGCCATGGACCGCATGATAGTCGCGGGAATGCGCCCCGACAAACCGCCCGTTCAGCCACTCCCCCGCCGTGTTCGCCA
>JAZKEA010000460.1:0-1309 GCA_040387315.1 Armatimonadota bacterium
ATAATGCAGCCTCCGTTGCCAAACTGCTCAAACAGCACGGAGGCACTCTATAATCTCTCAGACGGCGTCTTCCCACTCTCCGGTAAATCGGTACCTGCCGTCAGAACATCGGCGGCAGGATAATCCCTCCATATCCCACACCAGCAATTGACTGCAGACCGGGCAGGGCCCGGTCTCAGTCCCGGTGCAGCCAAGGCGCTGCGCTTCCGCATAGGCGATCACGGCATGCTCCCCCGGAGGGTCCAGCCGCACAAAGACATACGGCTGGACTTTGCGGCAGGAAACACACCAGACTCGGTTGACTAAACCCCCTACGGTACCCGCGCCTTCATAAGGCGCTATTTGCCCCTCTGAATCCACGGTCCATTCCTGTGCGTGCACAAGAACGACATCATCCGCGCAATCATCGCACACCCACAGTTCGGAAACTGCCATACCAGCCCTTACATTAGGTCCAGGGTCAGGTCTTTGCGAAGCGGAACGGCGGGGTTGGTGATGTCGAACACATCCGACTGTTCATCCTGGTAGGCGTTCTTTCGTACCAGAAGGCTGTAGCCCGTACCCGGCAGGGCGTAGAAACGGAACTCCGCATTCGCATCCGTGACTGCCTGATCTACCTGGACACCGTTCCGCTGCAAGAAGACGAGAGTCCCCGCTCCCGCGGTTGCGGATGTCTGGTCTGATAGTGTGATCTTCCCCACCAATGTTCCGGAGGGCGGACCGGGTGGGTTGGTGTTCGTGTCCTCTTCCAGAACAATGGTTCCGATATCTGTCAGTCCATTGACGACGGTGACAGGCACGGTTTTCGCGGCGGTTGTCACACTAGCTATCACTGAGGTAGCTCCGGCGGGAATGCTTTCGAGGAGGAAGGTGCCATCCTCTTTGGTGAAAACCTCAAAACCGGTTGTCAGATCAGTAACACGGGCGCCGTCCACCGGTTGGTTGGCAAGGGTGACTTTACCTCGGATCTGACCGATGTTCAGGGTCAGGATCAGGCCATCCAGGGTCCCTGGGCCAACGGCGGGTTCAAACGCAATAGTCTGAGCGGCTTGACCGGGCACTGTCACGACTGCAGTCGTCGATCCGAGCGACGCCCCTGTGATCGTAAAGCTGCCGTCGGTGGTCGCTGTGGTGCCCGTCTTTCCACCGATAGTGACGGTAGCTCCACCGACGGGGTTATCACCGTTCGCTGAATCACGAACGATCCCGCGGACGATGTTCTGCAGGCCACCGTTATCCCCCCCGGAGCCGCAGCCACCCGACAGTGCGCCGGCGGTCAGCAGAAGAAATGCAAAAAATACGCCCAGGG
>JAZKEA010000460.1:1319-5861 GCA_040387315.1 Armatimonadota bacterium
GTCCTCAAGGCACGCAAGCAGGTATCGAAGCAGTCCATGACTTTCCTGAAATTCCTGGAAGACATGGAAACACGTTTTGACATGCATCCGCGCCACGAATTCGCCATGGTGGTGCTGGGCCGGGCAGCGGGTCTTCCCCGTCAGGTGCCGGGCGCACTGTTCGGGCTGGCCAGGACTGTCGGCTGGGTGGCACACGTCCAGGAACAACGCATGATGGGCAGCCTGCTGCGCCCGCGCCCCACTTTGTCAGGATCAGGATTAGCGAATCATCAGGATGGGCCGCTGGACACGGGCAACGGTACCGTCTTGCCCACGGGCAGTAATAGTAACCAGGTAGGTACCCATAGGCACGGACGCGCCTTCCTGGGACCTGCCATCCCACCGCACGGATCGCTGCTGCGCGCCATTCGCTCCGGGATTCGTACCGCGGGTGACTTCCGATGGTGTACCACCGTCCATACGTCGGATGACTCGGCCAGTCGGTGACGCAATAGTAATTGTCACCTGCGGATCGGATTCACCCACAATGGTGTATGTCAGTCCCACCCCGTTTCCGCCGACGCCTCGCGTTACGTCCCCGGTTCGTACCGGCTGGAAGTTAACGTTGGTGATGGCAAGAGGCAGCGACCGTTCCGGCTCGGAGAGTATCTGGAATGCCCGCGTTTTACCGGCATCTCCGGTCCAGGTGTACGACGAACGGCTTCGAAGGGGAACGCGTGCTCCCGACACCGTATCGACAAGTGTCAGCCGGGTTCGCCGCGGCGCCGTACCGACACCATCCCACCGCAGTGTCGCCGGACCGCTGACCGGTGTGTTCACCACCAGATTCCAGGTTGCGGCCCGCCCGGCAGTGGCGCTGTCACGGTAGTCCGCGACCACGTTGCCTCCGGTTGACCGGGTTGCAGCGGCCTCCGGATTCGTGAACGATACCTGGACTCCCGGAACAATCGCGGGCGGCGTTTCCTGATCCCAGAAGGGATCGACCCCGCGTGTGGCATCTTTAGCAGCGCCAAGCGTCGCCGTGCCACGGTTGGAGAATTCCGGCCCGCCGGTGCTCTGCTCCGCGGTCAGGCGGACAGACCATTCCGGACGCCCGTTGCGCCGCGGCGCGGCGGAACGGGTCGGGACGGCAGGAAGTCCCGCCGACCGGGTGATCGCACTCCGAACGGCCTGACTTCGCGTCGGGGAGTCTGGACCGGGCACAATCAAGGTCACGCCACCGGGTACGCGAGTCCTGATCCAGTACCCCTTCCATTCCGTTCCCTTGAGGACATCGGTTGTATTATAGCCACCGTTTGCCTGGCTTGCCGGATCGAATCCGTAAACCTGGGCCTGAACGTAGCTGCCTACCGCCTCATCCCACGGGATCGGATCATTCTGCAGCCATTGAACACTGATATCCGACAGGTTGATGTCCGTGCCGAACGGGGATCCGATCAGGCTCCAGCCCAGCGGAGCGGCAATGGTGTAATCAGTGTCGGTTGGCGGCGCCGTCCCAGTCATCCTGACCGTTGAACCGCTCACTCCACCGACTTTCAGCCAGTAACCATTTCCCGGTTCCAGCCGTGATCCACTCGCCTGTCCGGGGGCAAACGCTTTGTAGGAGCCCGTAGGATTGTCCCAGGTGTTCAACAAAAAGTCGGTCGATGGAAGTCCCAGCGCGACATCCGGCTGAGGGCTAAAGGGTCGGACAGGGAAGGATACCAGGTTCGGCAGGGACGACTGCGGAAACGCTCTGGTAACGGTCATCGCGACCCCTTGGGGGCGCAGGATTGCATAGTAGCGTCCATCACCGGTGTTGAACCGATAGGTGCTCGTCGAACCCCCACTTGTCAACGTGACGGTTGTTACCGACAGATCGGTCGCGGGCGACCCCAGAGCGCGACCAAACGCGCCGTTATTTATGCTCGTTGTGCCGCTGCGACTGCTGACAGGCGGCAGTGTCACCTGCTGAAGTGCAACGCTGCCGCTCAGCGAACCGGCTCCTGCAACCACGCCCTGAAAATCCGTATTAAATCCGATGGGAAGGTAGGTCCGCGCAACCAGGCCGCCAACTGCGAAGTTCAGGGAATACCGACCGACACCCGAGGTCTGGTCGGTGAAGACGTTCATCGTGAAGCGGCCTTCCCCGTCCTGCACGGGCGCCGATCCCTCGCCTGCCTGAACCGGGGCATTGTCCGAGTCCAGGTAAGTCGCATATGCCCTGCCATTTAACAGCGTTTCATCGCCATCTGCCTTGGTATTGAAGTAATTTAGAATGGTCAATGCCGACTGCAGATTGTCTGCATCACCGGCGTCGCCTGGAATCACGAAGGCATACACCTTGGAACCCACGCTCACACTGGTATCAAGAATATATTGGCGAACGAACCAATCATCGAAGGGAATACCCTCAACACCGGCGGGAAGTTGGCGACCCGCCATAGCTCGCAGGGCGGGGACGTCTCCGGCGATATTCCCATTGCCGCTTACCTGTGCGTAATACTCTGCGTTAAACTTCTGGAAAAACTGCTGATTTTCAATATGCAGCTTGAGCCAGACCGCACCGCTCATGCCGAGACGGACAAGGAACATCTTTCCCGCGGTTTCGAGCCCATCGAGTGGAGTATTTGCCTGAGACGGTGGGAAGAAAGTTCGGTTGCCCAGCGCAGGCTGATTCAGCACCTCATACAGTCGAAGCAGGGAAAGAAAAAAGTTTGCTGAAGGGTCCTGGCTGAAGAATGTCGCGCCATTTGCCGCCACGAAGTTCTGAACCGCGGGATCACGGGCGATTACCGCGGCTGCTGCCCGCGCCATGCCCTGCTCCCAGGCATCGTATTGAAAAACGGCAGGGCCGTGAAAAGCGTGGATCAGATTCAGCAGAAGCGCGGGATAAATGCTTTCCTGGTTCAGTGTGAGCGCTGCATCGTTGTTTGAGTAGCGCGGCAGGAGGATCTGATTGGTCGAGGCATTATAGGAACCGAAGGCGATCAACTGAACATCAGAAACGCTTCCGCTCTTTGAATCACCTGTATTCACGATCTCAACCTCAGCGCTAGCTGCGGGGTTGCCATACAGGATTTTAATTCTTGGATAAACAAGATCGACAAAGGGCCGAATGTAGGCAAGGTCCGATTCACTGAAACCTGAGTAGCGAAACGTGAGTTCCCCACCACCAAACGCTCGCGTTCCCGCGGCACGGGTCGCAGATACCGGGTTCACCAGACGCCCGGCGTTGCGCTCCATAATGACCGTGGACATTGCGAAAGTCGTCCGCGGCTTCAGAAAACCGGATTTCCGCATTACCTCAAGCGGGCTTCGCAGCGATGCCGCCTGACGTTTCCAGTTTGCCTGAACGACAGAACGAACACGGCTCTGATGGGCAGCATCCGTTTCGCCCACCATGGAATCGATGACCAGGGCGGACTGTGGTCCCGAGCTCACCGTCGCAAACCGGTCGTTTCGCACATTGAAGTAACGCGCCTGCGCGAACGCAGGTATCGACTGCGTGCACAACAGGCCGCAGGCAATAAGAGACAGATAAACAGTCCGATAAGAAAACGTCATTGTGCGAAAGCTCTCCGGAGCAGGGTTGGATTAATCATTAGAAACTAGAAAGCAAATTTCAGAAACGGGCGGAAAGATCCATATTGATGGCGCGAGCGCTGTAGGAGTATTTTTTGTCGTCCCGGTCCGTCAGGCGAATAATATTGGTGTCCATAGTGAAGGCGATAATGTCGGTCAGACGTATTTCCAGACCGACCGTCCCGGTTCCACGCCGGTAGTTTTGCGCGGTATGGTAACCCAATGCATCGCCGGGGCTATTGTTGTAGAAAGCATCGCGCGGGGCGGCGGCATCGAGGGACTGCCACTGCAGAAACAGGGACCGGTTCCCACCGATTTCATAAGCGGTTCGCAGACTCCAGACAGTGTTGATGCCCTGCTGCAGGTAGGTCGAGTTTAGCCCATTGCTCCCTGTATTACCATTGATGATGTTGGAAACAGGGGATACCGGTGATGTGTTCGATGTCCCTCCAAAATTGTAAATGGCGGACCCAAAGTCCATTCGCTGCAGAGTGGAGGTGAACGAAAGCTTACCAAACGGTCCTGCCGTTCCGGTCATCGTATAGCTGCGGTTGTTCGAGTTCCCCTGTCCCCCGACATAGGTTAGGTTCTGTCCGCTGAACTGTCCACCGAGCTGCAGTTTGTTGAAGGGGGCAAAGTTGAAGCCCACATCCATTAATCGACTCTCGGTGTTGTCATAGCCGGGAACCAGCGACAGTGAGCGTGTAAGGCTGCCATTCAGGGAGAGCCGCTCTATGGGTGCGTAGGAAAAGGTATAAGTTGTCGCGTTTGTCCGCTGCCCCGAGATGTTGCTGGTCCCATTGGGACTGAAGCTGCCTCCCGTCGTCGGGTCGAAGAAGCTCGATGTGCTCTGGCCATTGTTTGAGTTTGTGAGGCTGGCCGTGATTTGCATGTTCTTGACGGGGTACAGATTTACCTGGAGGCCGGTATCTCGGGCGGCGGAGGAACTGCCGGAGGAGTTGGTCCCCGACGCGCTTC
>JAZKEA010000461.1:0-1597 GCA_040387315.1 Armatimonadota bacterium
AAATACCTGCGATTGGGGTACGGTTGGGGGTACGGCAGGGGGTTAGGATAGGGAAGATACTCTGGATACTCCAAGGACTTCTCACGGAAGGAGACACTCCGTGAGGATAGACGAAGGGAGGAGGTTAGAAACGCCCCTCCTCTCCTAGTCGGCTGGTCGGCTGGTCGGCTGGTTGACATGCCTTGCTACAGCTGCCTCCCGAAATATCTGCATTTATACCAGGCGGTTTTGCCGGGATTTACCATATGCTGTGTTACTGTTTAAGCGTACGGGAGCTCTGATGCTCTTCTACAGTTCCCAGTTCCCAGTTCCCGGTCAACCGTGACCAGCGCTCCTGCCGCGATCATCGCCGCCCGGCAGATTTCACCTCTGAGCCCACTGACGGCGATACGAAAGCATCTACTGTAGATCCATGAAATCCATGAAATCCATGCGCCTCTCTCGTTTTCACTGTGCCACCGCAGCCGCAGCCACCGTTGCTGTCCTGGGCCTCTTCAACGCCGCGCCTGCTGCCCACGCGAACACCATCGTTAACCTCGCTTCGGTCACGCCCGCTGCCGGTGGCACCCGCTTCACCTACAACGCGGCCTTTGTTGCCACGCCCGGATCCGTTACCCTGGAGAGCGGGGACTTCTTCACGATCTACGACTTCGGTGGTCTGGTCGGCGGCAGCAATTCTCAGCCAGCAGGCTGGACGTTCTCGTCGGCACTTTTCGGGCCACAGGCCGAGAGCACGGCGACTTTTGTTGACGATCCTGCCGTCTCCAACCTTACCTGGACCTATACCGGAGCGACCCTCACAACCACTACTACCTTTACCGGTTTTTCGGTATTGTCTCTGTTTGGGGGCCAGCGCGGCGACTTCTACTCCGCGGAGAACACACAGCGCTTTGACGGTGTCCCTGGCTCGTACACGGCGTCCAACATCGGTCAGGTCAACGTAGCCGCCGCTGCCGCCGTCCCGGAGCCGTCCGAGTGGCTGGCGATGGGCATGGCGGCAACGTCCGTCGGGGGACTGATGTTCCGCGCCAAGCTGAAGCTTCGCAGCAAGCGACAGCAGGTCGCCGCTTAGTCCTCCTCCAAGCCTTAACTTAAGCCTTAACAGGCTGTCGGCTAAGATCCATGCCGTTTCGGTCTCTTGTGTGCTTACGAGACCGAAACGGCATTGTTATTGCATTTGTTGACACCATTGTTGATAGCGCAACATCCTTATGACCCAACGATCTTCCTTATCTGCTCTGTCTAACCTGCCCTCGGTCAGCATCTCCGCAAGCTGCGGCGGCGTGACCCTGACAACGAGCGGACCGGAGGCTGGGGCGGGTTCATCCCTTCAAATCCCCATCGAGTTCCTGCCCGGCATCATCGTGCTACTCCAGGGTGAGCTAAACAACATAAACAATGGTCACTACTGCTTGGATTCTTGTGAGCAAGATACGCAAGATGTGACAGCGGAAGTCGCTTCACATGAATTGATGGGATCGGTAGAGTCGATAGATCGCGTGGAGCCAAGACAGTCCGCTCGGGCCCTGGTGCTAAATGCCAGTAAATAGTGGAAAGCCCCCGGTCTCCAAATAGGAGACCGGGGGCTTTTCTTTGT
>JAZKEA010000461.1:1607-2035 GCA_040387315.1 Armatimonadota bacterium
TGAGCTAAACAACATAAACAATGGTCACTACTGCTTGGATTCCTATGAGCAAGATACGCAAGATGTGACAGCGGAAGTCGGACCGCAAACGGCGCTGGTGTCGATAGATCGCGTGGAGCCGAGACAGTCCGCTCGGGCCCTGGTGCTGAATGCCAGTGAATGACTCAAAAGTGGAAAGCCCCCGGTCCTGCGACGGGACTGGGGTCTTTTTGCCGTCCCAACCATCTGATTCATACGCAAAGTGGGTATAGATCGGGCGTAAGCTATTTCTCTACCTCCACACATGTGGAAAGCCCCGGACTCCTTGCGCATCAGGATTAGTCCGGGGCTTTTTCTTGTTTCAGTCCCGTCAGTCCAGCCAGCTATGGAGCAGCCAGTGGTCTGGTTTAACGAAGTGCAGCTCGCAGATACCGCGGGGCACTTCCACC
>JAZKEA010000461.1:2045-3685 GCA_040387315.1 Armatimonadota bacterium
GGTCTCCGGGTAACCCTGGAGAATGCCGATCCACTCGCGCCAGTGGTCCAGGATTTCGCGGACCTCCTCACCTTCTACCCGCTGGGGCTCCCCGGTCTCGGGATCGAACATAACGGAGACGGACTGATTGACAAGGCGGCTCATGGGTCTGTGTACCGGGCCTCTACGGCTTCAGGGGAAGGCTGTCGTGCTCTTCCGCCAGACGCTTCAGCTTCTCGATGGCCTCGTTGGGGAAGTGGCACAGGTCACGGGCGATCTGCTCGGTCGATCCATCTTCCCGAACGGCGCTGAGCACCCAGTAGCCGACGAACTTCTCGTCAAGGTCGCGGGTGATGGCATAGCACCGAACGCCGCTCATGTCCGCCGGGTTTTCGGCATCCACGACCACGATACCGCCGTCATCGGGAATGCCGATGTACGCCATGGAAAGGTGTGCCCAGAGCATCCTAGTTCTCCATCCTCCACACGCTCCGGCTGTACCAGCAGCATCGCTTGCGGTTGACGGTGCCGCATTCGGGGCAGCGGACTGGGGCAGGTTTCTCGGAAGGGGGAGCGGCGGGGCTGTCTGTGTTCCCTGGGATGTCTATGGCGGCCATGCGTTCGGCGGCCTCCAGAGTGTGGCTGATGGCCCTTTCGCGGGCCTTGACGGTACTGCTTGGCATTGCTGTTTTCTCCTTCCGTTATTATCCCGTATGGATTGACGGAAAGGGAAACATTTGTTTTCGTAAGTTGTCGAAGATCAAAGCTTAGTCAGTGCACGAAGCCACCAGATCCGTCTAAGGGACTTTTTACTTTTGTACGGATGCAAGTACAAATTCATTCCTGAACTAAGAGGTCTTCTGAACTTTCCTATATGCAGTATTGCTTGTACGAGTACCGGGAACCTGTTCGATCATGTTTCTATCAACCATGCGTCCAAAGATGCTCTTAATTTGATAATCGGCCTTTACATGTGTGATTAAGCGAGCCTCCTTATTCTTAATGGTTTCGTGACTCTCTAGCCAGTCCATTATTGCCTCCTCAGGGGAGGCCAGACGCTCATGTTTGATAATAACGAGAACTGAATTGTCTTTTTCTATGATAAGTGGCTCTTTAAGCCCTAGTTCGGTCATAGCCCTAACGGCAGTGTTCAGACCTTCCCCAACATCCTTGTTTGGGGGATCCGCGAATTTATTCAAGATTCGAACGACAGCACCGTTTCGGGCAAATCTCTCATCCAAAATGTTGTTTACTGTGATATGGGCAGGCAACTTGCCTGGACTCTGGATTTCAATGCGATTGTCAAAAATACGTATATGGACATCGTCAGCGATGCTGTAGTCTCGATGAATTACTGCGTTAGTAATTATTTCATGCAGCGTTTCGTCGGGATAGATTATGTTTTCCAGATGCTGAGCACCCATGCGGGGTATGGTTTCTGCCACGCTTCGGGTTATTGAAACGGCGTCTTTGATCTGCTTATACAAACATCCTTCAACCGTTTTAGGGATGAACGTCATGGCTTCACGAAAGCCTTCTGCTTCGTCTGTTTTATACCGATAAATTTTAATTCCACAATGCTTAGGAAGTTGTGCTTGTGGCTCATCGGCAAACAAAAGCAACCCTGCCTCCTTTAGAGAATTCGCTGGCCCAAGCCCGCC
>JAZKEA010000462.1:0-1101 GCA_040387315.1 Armatimonadota bacterium
TGGCTTCCGCATCCATGGGTGGCCTGATGATTCGGGCGCGACGCCGCAGCAGCAAGCGCACCCCGGCAGCTGTTTAAGCCTCCTTAGAAAATACAAAAAGCCCCCGATCTTTCGGATCGGGGGCTTTTCCGCTTTGTGCTGTCTCTGCGCCTTTTTGCCCGTCAGAAACCGCTGCAGGCCGCGCCGGGAGCGTAATAGGCGGCGTAGAAGCCGGCGGCATCATCATTACCGCTTCCTTTGCCTGCCCGCCCCAGCTGCGCGACATTGACACACCAGTTCAGCCGTCCCTTAACCACGCTCTTGACATGACCGTCGCTGAACAAGACATTGGTCGTGCCATTGTGACGGTAGCGGGGCAGTCCGACCATGGTCGTCACGCTCGTCGTGTCCGTCCGCTCGGCATCGAATCGGACGGATCCTGTTCCCTGAAAATTCGCCCCTGGGCTGGTCGGGGTGGTTCCCGCGAGGGAGTACCAGGTCGGGTCGATTCGCGCGAGATCATACGCCTGCGGAAGCACATTCGTCCCGTCCAGCGCGACCATATCGACGCCGACTTCGAAGACCAGCGCGAGATCCGCGGGGCGCGTGAGCTCGGCCTCGGTTGCCGCGTAATAGGTCGGCCCGGCGGCCTGCGTGGGCTTTTTCGGGTAGGCATCCCCGACCACGTTGCCGTTCGCCTGGTACAGCTTGATCGCCTCCAGGGTCGGGCAGGACCACATGCCGCCTATCGCGCGGGACGGGTCGTTGTACTGGCTGCCCGCGACGACCGAAAGCTGCCCGGTTCCGTTCTTGACATACGGCATGATCGCCTCACGCCAGGTAATATTTTTGTTTCCGGGGTTGTTGTACACCTGCATCGGGTACGTTTCGTCGTAGTCCTGGGTGTACATCATCGCCGCCGAGCCCATCTGCTTCATGTTGCTGACACAGGAGATCTGGCGCGCTTTTTCCCGTGCCTGGGCGAAGACCGGGAAAAGTATGGCGGCAAGGATCGCGATTATGGCGATGACGACGAGAAGCTCGATCAACGTGAAGGCGCGGCGACGGGCACGGGACAAGCCTGCAGCGGAGGCAGAAAGTATGAACGCCATCATGGGGTTC
>JAZKEA010000462.1:1111-1625 GCA_040387315.1 Armatimonadota bacterium
CGAAAAGTCGAGAGCAGTCATGGGAGATGAACGCGGCTAAAACGTGGCTAATGCGGCTTAGCAACGTGAATTGGTGAAGTATACTTCCCCGCAAGCCCGCTGTCAATGCCCCTTTGGCGGATGGCGCGACGCCGGTTTGACGCATTTCTCAGGGGAGTTGGGGTACATAAATTATACGCCTCACGCGGCATTCGCTAAAGGGGCATTGACAGCGCCCCGGAGGGACGAAATAGGATGACAGACTTTGACGACCTGCCCGAAACCCCGATCTGGGAAAACCACACCACGAACGGTCTTTACACCATTGACCGCGTGATAGAGACACCGTCGAATTCGGAGGAGAACGCCGTGGAGATGTTCCTGGTCAACCGGACATCGGTACGGGGTCGAAATTCCAGCCACGAGGTCCGCTACTACCGAACGCAGCCTCTCGCGGAAGCCGCGGCCCTCCAGCATGACCAAACCGGCGCCTGGCCCACCGATGGCGAAATCCTGCGCTGCCCGTGGCATGGCT
>JAZKEA010000463.1:0-3882 GCA_040387315.1 Armatimonadota bacterium
GACCTGGGCCACAAGTGATGCCGCCGTGACTCTCTCGCTCTACGACAGGGTCGGCGGGAAGCTGCTGAAACAGAAGCGGTTTACGAAGGTGAACGATAATGCCGTCGCGGCGCTTGACTTTGCGCCCCCGCTGCCGCCCGGCGACTACTACCTGGAGCAGTCGAAACCCTCAGGCACGGTGGGCTGGTGGTCACTGAATGGCGGCGATGCCTATGCCGGCGGACGTGCTTACTTGAACGGTGAGGGAGCCTCCGGAGACCGCACCGTTGTGCTGCGCTATGCTGGCGACAGCGAGAACACGACGCTTGCTCCCGATGGCGTCTCCTCTCCGCCTGAGGAGAACGAGCGGACAGTCCGCGAGATTCGGGATTTCTTCACCTTCCGCAAGCCGCAGCCCGACTACTTCCAGGGCCCGACGGGAGCGAACCAGTGGAGCTGGCTTGAAGCGTTCCCGCAGCACGCTTTCTACAAGACACCGGGCGTGCCGGAGCAGATGAGCGTCGGTATCGCCCAGAATGCGGTCGATGGAAAGCTCAGCGTGCTCAGCAACCCACGCGCCTATGGCCGCAGTTTTCATGACGGGAACGAGCCGCCATTGTCCGGTCAGGATTTCACGGGCCGTAACTTCGCGGAGCAGTGGACGCGGGCGCTTCAGGTAGACCCGGCTTTTGTTTTTGTCACCGGGTGGAACGAATGGACCGCGGGACGCTTTCCAAAGACAGGAACAAGTGCGGACCCCTTCTACGGAATGGGACCGGTTAGCTTTGTTGATCAGTTCAGCCACGAGTATTCCCGTGACATCGAGCCAGTCAAGGGCGGGCACGGGGACGCGTACTACTACCAGCTTGTATCGTATGTCCGTCGCTACAAAGGCGCTCGCCCTGCCCCGCCTGCCGAGCCCGCCCAAACACTGCAGATCGACGGCAGCTTCGCGGACTGGAGCGCAGTAAAAACCGAGTACCGGGATGACCGTTTCGACACCACGCATCGCGACGAAGCGGGCTGGAGTGAAACCGTTCGCTACCGCAACAAAAGCGGTCGTAACGACTTCGAGACATTAAAGGTGGCGCACGACACGGAGTTTCTTTACGCCTACGCGAGAACCCGTCAGCCCCTTTCCCCTGTCAATGGCGAGTGGATGAACCTTTACCTCAACACCGACAATGACCTCACAACAGGCTGGATGGGGTTCGACTTCGCGGTCAACCGCAGAAACCGCAGAAATGGCAGCGCCAGTCTGGAAACATGGCGAGCAGGAAAGTGGCAGCCGGTGGCGGACGTGCCCTGCCGGGTACGTGGCTCAGAGCTGGAAATCGCCATTTATCGAACGCTTCTAGGGCTGACGCTGAGCCCCCTGACCTTAGATTTCAAGTGGACAGACAACACGAGCGCCGCGGAAGATGCGCTGAATCTGTATTCCAACGGCGACACCGCCCCGAATGGAAGATTTGCATATAGCTACCAGGAAGCTGCGAAGCCTGTAGATTGAGATACCGGTAGTTATGGTGCAGTACGCTAGTCCGGCAGGCCAAGCGCGCCGTGGTAGGCGTGGATGACTTCTTCCGTAGGTCCATCGGCCTGTATGCGGCTGTCCGACAGCCAGATAGCGCGCGTCGCTACACGCCGGACGGCGTCCATGTCATGGGAGACGAAAACAATGGTGCGTCCCTGACGCTGGAACTCCGCGATCCGGGCGTAGCACTTTTCCTGGAAGGCCTCGTCACCGACCGCGAGGGTTTCGTCGACGAGTATGATCTCGGGGTCTGTGTGGACGGCGACGGCGAAGCCCAGACGCACGAACATGCCGGAGGAGTAGGTGCGCACGGGGGCGTCATAGTAAGCCTCTTCCTCGAAATCGGCAAAGGCGCGGATAGAGTCCATGCGGTCCTCCATCTCCCTGCGGGTCAGTCCCATAATCGACCCGTTGAAGATAATATTCTGGTTGCCGGTAAGGTCAGGATGGAAGCCCGCCCCCACCTCCAGCAGCGGCGCGATCTGCGGATGAGCGGGGTCCGCACTTGCAGGGAAGGTGATTGTTCCACGGTCCGGCAGCATCACATGGGCCATCAGCGACAGCAGAGTCGACTTGCCCGATCCGTTGCGCCCGAGCAGAGCCACACTCTCGCCGGTTCCGATGCGAAGCGAAACATCGTCGAGTGCGGTAACAATATCCTCCTGTGGCTTGATTCCCCGTACCATGGCCCCAAGGCGTCCCTTGATACCGGCATAGCCATGCCGAACGATCCGAAACTCCTTGTGCAGGTTCTTAGCCTCAATAGCAGGCTGACTGGCTGACATAATGGCTACTGCCGCTCCACGAAGCGCCATTTTCGGCTGTTGAAGAAGGCATAGCCACTGACGAACACCAGAAGACACACAACAAAGGCGAAACAGAAATGCGCGGGTGTAACCGTCTCAAAGCCCAGATTTACGTGAAGTGGCTTATCCAAACCGAGAGAACCCTTCTCCAGCCAGACGGACGGCAGGAGAAAGCTCCGGTAGGAGGCTAAAATCACGGTCACCGGGTTCAGCAGAAACAGCTGCCACACGATAGGCTTCAGGGCCTCAGGGATCGCTTTCGTCGCATTTACCTGCTCCAAAAAATAGATGATTGGCACGCCGTAGAAGAGCAGGTCAAGCACGACGGCGGTCAGGAACTTCACGTCCTCAAAGAAGACGTTCATCGCGGAGATGTAGAAAGCGATGCCGCCGATAAGAAGCGTCTGCATTAAGACGAGGACAGGGAGCAGGAAGATAGTGGGCGGGGGCAGGCCCGGAGTTCCAGGATTGCCATCCAGCGCGGAGACAGCATAAAGAACCACCAGGTAGATACCCAGCACCCCGAGCGACAGAAAAAAGTGGCGCAGATTCGCGATTGTGGTGGCGAGGGGCAGAAGCTCGCGGGGGAAGTAGACCTTCTTGACCAGCGCCATCTGACGGCTGACCGACTCTCCGGCATCGAGTATCCCGGTTAGAAAATAGGTCCAGGGGAAAAATGCGGCAAGCACGTACGCAGAATAGTTGTCCGGCGCGAAGGGGACGACGTACTTAAATACAACGACCAGGATGAGCGCACGAACAATCGGGTTGGCGAGCGACCAGATAACACCCAGTGCGGAGTTCTTATAACGCACCTGAAGTTCACGATCGACAAGGTTATTGAGGAGTTCGCGGTACCGCCAGGCTTCGCGGGCCTCACCAAGGAGATTGCGAGCGTTCACAGCTAGCGGCGTGGGGGGGGAGCTGCGCTGGTGTTTGACGCGTCACCGGTGCCGTCATCGTCGAAGAAATCGCCGCGAGCCGGTTCGAGCAGTTTCAGAAGCTCATCACGAGGGATCAGAACCTTCCGTTTCCCCGCAATACGAAACGCTTTCAGCTTGCCCTGACGAATATAGGAGCGGATGCTGGACTGGGAAAGCTGAAGGTAGTTTGCCGCCTGCTCAACCGTCAGTAAATCCCGACTTTCCGCGTCCATGCTCAACGTCTCACTCCTGTTTGTCCGTGTGCGCGGCCTGCCCGCCGCTGCGTAAAAATTGTGTGGCCCAGGTGGCAGGAGAAGCGCTGCAACAGACTGCCTGCACCAGGGGATATCGACACGGCATCTCCCTCCCCTTAGCCCCCGTGAGTATATCTTACAGTTGAAACGGTTGTCAAAGAATGTCGCTGAGAGTTTCTGATAGACAAGCACCTATAAACCGGGGAGCAGCGCAGGTCATGGCCCCTACGCTTCGCGGCTCTGTCTGTCTGGACGTTCCCAGACAGTTTGCCCCTCCCGCGTCACACGCAGCACTTTGTTTTCGAGTCGATGGACGCGATGATGAACGTCCTCGGTCACCTGCGTCAAATCGGCGCTCCAGAACAGTCCCTCACGGGCCAGCCGCT
>JAZKEA010000464.1:0-1772 GCA_040387315.1 Armatimonadota bacterium
GAACCCAAAAAACCGCATTTTTCGTCAACATCCCGGCAAATAATAATCCAGCATACAAAACCGTACGGATTATGGCCCATATCAGCGCATCGCGAACCGACTTTCGTAAGTTAATGGTATTTCCTCACGCGGTACTTCCAGCAAAAGCCTCATCACATGCTCGCCTGTGAGCATCGGCGGAGCCCCATACCGCCACATCACACGACTCCGTTGTGGTGGACATTCCATCCGGCCTTTCAACCGGCCTGCGACCATCCCACGCTAACGGGATAGAGGGGGAATCGACAGCTTGCTTTGAGACCGGCGCTTGCCTTCCCGCTTTTTGAGGTGGTCGGTTGGCTTGTAAACCGCCGGGATTTTGGTCATCTTGATCAGGCTTTTGCCCTTTTCGTTTTTGTATCCGGTGATCTTGGCCTGGCTCGGTGTATAGTACTTCTTCTGGTCCGGGTTTACGTAGACCTCTTTCTCCGGCCCTTTCCGGTCACCTATTTTGGCGTCCCTCTTCGCGTTTACCGTGTCACGCTTGCCGCTCATCTTGCCGGTCGGCTGGGAAGTCGCTATCGTTCCGCATCCCACGACCAGAAGCGCGATTCCGGCAGCCGCAAGCCACCCTCTTTTGATGTCCCTATGTCTCACCCTTTCTCACGTCCTGTCAGGGACTTACTGGATAGTACCTCGGCGGTGTTGTTTGGGTTTCGCGCTGCGGAGGAAAATCTAAAGACAGAGGCACTTTTATGAACACAGAATCCGATCAGACTATCCCGCGGCAGCGGCCCCACGATGCGCCGCACGAAAACAAGGATACGGAAGGCCGAATCGTCGGCGACTCCACGGAATCCAACGGGATCGGGGAGACCGCGTGGGGCACGACGGCAGACCTGACGCCGGAAAACGCGGACGAGGCGAGCAGCGACGGTTATACTAACAGTAACCATGACTTTCAGGAACTCCATCTCGACAAGACAGACGAGCCCTCGGACGGGCGATAACGACGTGAGTGAAGTAAAAGCAGGAGACACAACCGCGCCGCAGGGGTCGGCACAAATCGATCAGGTGACGTTCCACAACTCGTTCGTGGACGAGCTTCCCGGAGAGATCGCGCAGGACAACCGTCCGCGTCAGGTGCCGGGATACTGCTACTCCCGCGTCGCCCCCACCCCGGTGCGCGACCCGCATCTGCTCGCGTGGTCCGACGATCTGGGTCGGTTTTTGGGCATTGATCGGCCTTCGGAACGCGGTCCCGCCGTCGATATCCTGGCGGGAAACGCCGTCGTCCCCAGTATGAAACCGTTCGCCGCGCGGTATGGCGGGCACCAGTTCGGCAACTGGGCGGGCCAGCTTGGCGACGGACGTGCGATCTCCCTCGGAGAGGTGACGGCGACCGACGGTTCTTCCTGGGAGATTCAGCTCAAGGGGGCCGGCCCGACCCCCTACTCACGCCGCGCCGATGGCCGGGCTGTGCTTCGCTCGTCGCTGCGGGAGTTCCTGTGCAGCGAGGCGATGCACTATCTCGGCGTTCCCACGACACGCGCGCTCAGCCTGGTCGGGACCGGGGACACGGTTGTCCGGGACATGTTCTACAACGGCGATCCGCGTCCGGAACCGGGCGCGATCGTCGCCCGTGTCGCGCCAACGTTTATTCGGTTCGGCAATTTCCAGATCATGACCGCGCTCGGCGAAACGGACAACAAGGGCTCCAAAGTCAGCGCCATCATGTCCTGCGCCAATCCCTGCACCTGTCAAAGCTGCAACAATCGGGCCTGCTGCGATAA
>JAZKEA010000465.1:0-12621 GCA_040387315.1 Armatimonadota bacterium
AACTGACTGCCGGTACTCTGACACTGGGCAAAGAGATTGAGGCGCTGCGACAGGATCTTAAAAACAGGCCACAGCTTCTGCGCTTTCTTCCCGATGTCCAGATATTTCACAACGCCGTTCGCTATCCTCTTCAGTACAACGAGTTTTACGATCCACGGGAGATAGCGACCGCGAAGGCATTACTGGCTCAGGGAATGGATAGGGCCAAATTACTTCGAGCGGGCGATACTCCGTGGACAAAACAGAGTGGTCTGATGGTGTTTGGCTACATCAGCAAGATCGACGGTTCGGTTCAGCCGTATGGGCTTGTCGTACCGGAGACTTTCGCGGCAGGGGACGGCAAAAAGCGGCGTCTGGACTTCTTCTGCCACGGACGGGGGGAGAAGCTGACGGAGCTCTCTTTCATCAATGGGCGGCAGAAATCACCGGGGGAGTTTACGCCGCCGGATGCGTTTGTGCTCCATCCCTACGGACGCTACTGTAATGCCAACCGTTTCGCCGGCGAGGTCGATGTCTTTGAAGCGCTTGCCGATATCAAGAGCCGATATTCCATCGATTCTGATCGCATCGTCGCGCGGGGATTCTCGATGGGCGGCGCGTCCGCCTGGCAGTTTGCCACGCATCATTCGGATCAGTGGGCTGCCGCCTCGCCCGGTGCGGGATTTTCGGAGACTGTGGGATTTCTTCGCCTGGATGCGCCCGGCAAGGAGCCTCGCCCCTGGTATGAGCAGAAGCTGTGGCACTGGTACGACTCGACAGATTACGCCTTGAACCTCAATCAGTGCCCGGTCATCGCGTACAACGGGGACAAGGACGGACAGAAGCAGGCCGCGGACATGATGGAGGCCGCACTGGCGAAAGAGGGGATGACGCTGACACGGGTCATTGGCCCCGATACCGGACACTCGTATCATCCGGAGAGCAAGAAAGAGATCAATGCCAAAGTCGATGTCTTTGTCGCGAAGGGCCGGGAAACGATGCCCGCGAAGATTCACTTCACGACATGGACGCTGCGCTACAACACCATGAACTGGCTCACTGTCACGGGACTGGACAGCCATTGGGAGCGTGCCCGTGTGGATGCCGAGCGCACCGATGCAGGTGTTGCCCTCAAAACACAGAATGTGGCTCGTTTTTCTCTCTCGCCTGCCGCGGTCGCAGGCAAGCCGGTTACCATTGATGGACAGAAGCTCAACGGTTCTCAGTTCGTGAAGAACACCGCGGGGCGCTGGTCCGTAGACAAAGGCAAAGCAGACGGTTTGCGTAAATCCCCCGGTCTGCAGGGACCCATCGATGATGCTTTCATGGATCGCTTCGTGATGGTGCGTCCGACAGGAAAACCGATGAATGCCCAGGTCGGTAGCTGGGTCGACAGCGAGATGTCGCGCGCGGTGCGAGAGTGGCGCGCCACGTTCCGTGGCGAGGCGCTGGTCAAAGACGACAAGAGCATCACTCCTGCAGACATGACCTCCGGCAATCTGGTACTGTGGGGGGACCCCTCCAGCAACACCGTTCTGGCGAAAATCGCCTCGAAACTGCCGGTGCGGTGGGAAAAGGATGGAAGCGTCAAAGTCGGCGGAAAGACCTATCCCGCCGGAACAAGCGTCCCTGTTCTAATCTATCCAAACCCGCTGAACCCGAAGCGGTATGTGGTGCTCAACAGCTGTACGACTTTTAGGGAAGCTGACTACACGAACAATGACCGCCAGTACGCGCACCTGCCGGACTGGGCCGTCATCGATATCACCACGCCGCCGAATAAGACTACGCCCGGCCGAATCGCCGATGCAGGCTTCTTCGATGAACAGTGGAAGCTAAAGGCCAGTGAGACAAAATGAAGCTTTCACAAGGCCAGGGACGAACGATCCTGCTTCGCTCCTCATGGCAGACCATAAATATCGGCGACATCGCGCATACACCGGGAATCCTGCATCTGCTGGAAAAGCATCTGCCGGATGCCACTGTGATTCTATGGCCTAAGAGCATCGACAGAGGAGTAGAACCAATGCTCCGGAAGCGGTTCCCCCGGCTTCGGATCGTTCGGGACTCGGCGACCTGGAAAAGTCCGAGTCCAAAACCAGGCGATCCGACTATCGAAGAGGCCATGACCCAGGCAAGCCTGTGGCTTCATGGCTCCGGTTCCGGTATCAATGCCAGCGATGATCTGGAACGCTGGCGCAAGACGGGCAAACCGTATGGTATCTTTGGCGCGTCGGTTGGGGTTGTGATCGGGATACCGGATCAAAAAGAGCCCGTAATCCCCGACAATCTCCGGCCACTGCTGGATGGAGCGGCCTTTATCTTCACCCGAGAGACCCGGTCACTTGGAGTATTGCGGCAGGCGGGGGTGCGCTCCTCGCAGATGGACTTCGCGCCGGATGCGACTTTTGCCCTTGATTTGCAAAACGAGCCGGCGGCAAAGGCATTTTTGCAGAAAGCGGGACTGGAACCAGGAAAATTTCTCTGCGCCATTCCCCGTCTTCGAATCACACCCTACTGGGAACTCACGAAGGATGGCAAACCCGAAACGGATGAGACGGCTCGGAAAAAGGCAGTGAACCAGAAATATGTGGCATCGGATCACGCCAAGATGCGCGAAGCGATCACGGCCTGGGTACGCGAGACGGGGCTGAAGGTTCTTCTCTGCCCGGAAATGACGTATCAGGTCGACCTCATCAAGCCCTACTTATTTGACCCGCTTCCCGCCGACGTAAAATCAAAAGTCGTGCCGATGGATCGGTACTGGCTTACCGATGAGGCCGCTTCGGTTTACCGGCAGGCCAGGGTTGTTATGAGCATGGAATGCCATTCGCCTATCATCGCGAATGCGAACGGACGCCCCGGACTTTATCTGCGCCAGCCAGAGGACACCTGGAAGGGGCAGATGTATCCGGATCTCGGCCTGGGGGACTGGAAACTCGAAATTCAGAGCGCGTCAGGCAGAGAGATCGCCGAGCGCGTATTATCTGTTCACTCGCACTATGACGAGGCACTGGCTCAGGTGCGAAGGGCAGCAAGCCGGGCCGCCACGCTGCAGGCAGCGGCGATGGGCATCGTGGGACGCACGCTTAGCACCGCCGCCTGACACCTCTACGGTTTCTTCTCCGTGGGCAGTCGGTGCGACGTGTGCTCGGCTGCCTCCGGACGAATCTGCCAGTGGAGTGTTTCCCCTCGGATCCAGCGCTCGAACTCCGCCACCATCTCCTGGCCCATGCGCAGGCACTCCCCATCCAGGGACCCCGCTATATGCGGTGTCAGAAAGACGTTGGGCAGGGTGTAGAGCGGCGACCCGGGAACCGGTGGCTCCGGAAAGGTTACATCCAGGATCGCGGTCAGGTCAGGGCGCTCCGTCAGCACCGCGATCATTTCGTCCTCGGCGATTACCGCGCCACGAGCGGTGTTGATGAAGGACGTACCTTCTTTCATCGCGGCAAAATGCGAGCCTCTGATCAGGCGCTCGGTCTCCGGAAGCCAGGGGGTATGAAGGGAAACGACATCCGCTCGTGCGAAGACATCCTGCAGGGAAACCAGCTCGATGCCAAGCGCCACCGCCTCTTCCGGAGAGACAAAAGGGTCATGAGCAATGACGGACACGTTCAGCATCTTCAGGCGCTCGCACACCGCGCGTCCGATAGCGCCCAGTGAGACCAGCCCGACCGTTGAGCCGTACGCGCCCGCCACATGATGTTTGCCCCGTGGATAAGCGCCCTCCGCCTTGATCTCCCGCGCGAAGCGGAACGCCTGCTTGAGACCGAAGATAATCGAGGCGACTGTGTACTCGGCGACCGGTATGCCATTCATCGCAGCGGCGCTCGTGACGACGATGCCACGCTCAAAGGCCTGCGGATGGATCATGCCACCGGTCGCCCCCGCGCCATAAAAGAGGGCACGAAGACGCGGCGCTGCCGCGAGAAACTCCGGGTCCAAAATGGGCGCCCCCCAGCTGGAGAAGATCACCTCTACGTCTGCCAGAAGGGACGGGTCTTCTTTGATTGATTGGCGCGTCTGCTTCGGCGCGAAGATATCCACATGTTCCTCGATCACCCGCTGGGCGTCCGGACTGTAGATCATCTCCACGGCAGGTCCGAGAATATAGAGGCCTTTTAGCTTAGTCAATACAGTCGTCTCGCATTTCTTACTTGCCCGATGGGAATGACATCCGACATCCGGCATCCGTTATTTAGTGCTGTTCTTGATCCATTGTCG
The DNA here is from genome assembly GCA_040387315.1 of Armatimonadota bacterium. Classification (GTDB taxonomy): domain Bacteria; phylum Armatimonadota; class Armatimonadia; order Armatimonadales; family Armatimonadaceae; genus JACMJB01. The sequence continues at coordinate 4,207 of JAZKEA010000465.1, forward strand.
CAGCGTCGCCGCATCCGCTCGCATCTGCGCCGGGTCATCGTTTGGAACAAACTCCAGATGGGCGAAGAGAGGGTGAAGTCTGGATCCTGTGACGTGGTTAAGGACAGGTGTCCAGACACCTTCTCCCGCAGAGAGCGCCTGACGTTCCCCTTTGGCTCCCCACTGAAAGACATGAAGCCCCATCAGGCGCGGTGCGATGCTCTTCAGATCGGACAGACGGGACTCGATGCTCTGACCGTTGCGCGGCTGCCAATATGTCCCGAAGGCCGGATGGTCTACGTCGTCCAGAAATTTCGTCGCGGCTCCCAGAGTGTCGGTGAGGGTTCCGCCATGCCATTCGCAGGCGATGCGCAGCCCGTGGGAAGCGGCACGCTCCGCAAGGGTTTGCGCATCCTTGATTACGGCTGTCCAGGTTTCGGGGGAAGCGTCCGCAGATCCGACGTTACCGGCCCAAACGCGAACGATAGACGCGCCCATCACCGACGCGCTTGCAAGAACCCGGTCACCTTCTTCTTTGGGAGTGACACCCAGTCGGTAGTAGGAGCCATAGGAGGGAATCTTGAGCCCGGCCTGACGCGTCTGCCGGGCAATACGCTGTGCTGTCGCTCTGTCGCCGGGAGGAACATGGACATCGCCGCCCCACTCTATGCCTTCCAGGTTCGCCTCCACTGCAAGAGAGATAATCTCCCCTGGAGACAGCTTTCTAAAGGTAACACTGGTGAGACCGGACGATACGGAAGGGGTTGACATAGTTTTTACGCTTGCTCCATTATAACGTCGCTTACAAACCAGTGTCGTCGCCTGTACAAAAAGAAATAGCAGTTGATTTTCTACGTAGCGTAGTCAGAAGCCGTAAATCTTGTTATACTATAGCTGGTTCCTAATATGGAAGCAAGTTCCAAATATGATACCAGTGGCGCAGGTTCTTCGGATGCCGCAAGTGCGGCAGACCGGATGCTCGACATACTGGAGTATTTAGAGACACAGGATGAGCCGCAGACCCTCACACAGATTGTGCAGGGGCTGGGACTGCCAAAGGCGTCCGCCCACCGTCTGCTGACAACCCTCCGGACGCGCGGCTATATTGACCAGGCCCGTGCACGTGGGGGCTACGGTCTGGGTCTGCGCGTGCTGCGCCTTGCCGCCCGCGCTCGCGAAAAGCTGGACCTCGCCTCCATCGCGCAGCCGTTTCTGAGGCAGCTCGCGGAAGCGACAGGAGAATCGTGCCAGCTTTCTGTCCGTTCCGGCTCCCAGGCCTTGTGTATCGCCCGCGCCGTCTCACCGTCGCATCCCGGTGTCTCCCTGACCGGGTCCGTGGGGAGCGTCTTCCCCCTGCATGCCGCCGCTGTGGGTAAGGTGCTCCTTGCCTATGCGCCCGCGGCGGAACGGGAGCTTTATCTGGCACGTCCCCTGACGCCGTATACGCCGCATACCCATATCGCTCTGGACGCTCTGGCGGCGGAACTTGACTCTGTCTGCCTTGCCGGGCTAGCGCGGGACCGTGAAGAATACAAGCGGGGGCTTTCGGCACTGGCCGCTCCTATTTTCGACGAGGGGGCAGAGGTTGTCGCCGCCCTCGCCCTGCCGTTTCTCGCGGGGGGAAATGAGCCCTCTGATGCGGACGATCTGCAGACCAGGACCGAGGCGCTGAGAAGCGCGGCACTGGCTATCTCCCAGGCGCTAGGATTTTATGAGCGTCACAAAGAAGGAAGGAAGCATAGTAAATGATCATCGCGGATTTGGAAGAGACCGAGGGACGTGTCTATCCGGCACGACGCCGGACGAAAAACCTGGTCGGGGGCGTCTCTGCCATCCAGGCCACTAACTTCAGCATGGGTGTGGTGGTGCTGGAGCCGAATGGGGGGCAGGTGCCCTGGCACAATCAGGAGCAGGAAGAGATTTACTTTATTATCGAAGGAGAGGGCGAGATGTGTCTGGGCGAAGAGCGCCAGGCGATCCGCACCGGTCAGGCGGCCTATATTCCCACCGGTGTTTTCCACCAGCTCACGAACACCTCCCCTGACAAGCCGATGCGAATGCTCTACTGCTATGGCCCGGCAGGCGATGTCGCTCACTGGAAACAGGAATTGGCGGGGACGCTTCCGAAAGCGGGTGTGAATGCCCCCGCGCTGCCCGAAGGCGCCGCTCCGCAGCACACCGATCCTCCGGCTGCCTCAGATAACGCGTAGAATTACAACTCAAGGACGACTATGAAAACACATAACCTCGGTATCATCATGAACGGCGTCACGGGGCGCATGGGCACCAATCAACACCTTCTGCGCTCGATTGTTGCCATTCGTAAGCAGGGCGGCGTGAAAATCTCCGACGATGAAGTGATCATGCCGGACCCGATCCTCGTCGGCAGGAACAAGGCGAAGCTCGAGCATCTCGCAGCCCAGGCTGGTGTGACCCGCGTCAGCACTGACCTGGACAGCGTGCTTGCCGATCCGAATAACCAGATCTACTTCGATGCCCAACTTACCCAGCTCCGTGCCCCCGCGGTAAAAAAAGCGATTGCTGCCGGCAAGCACATCTACTGTGAAAAGCCGACCGGTGTCACCACCGAGGAAGCGTACGAGCTGTATCAGGCCGCGCAGAAGGCGGGTATCAAGCACGGCGTCGTTCAGGACAAGCTGTGGCTCCCCGGTGTCATGAAGCTGAAGCACCTGATCGATATCGGCTTCTTCGGTGAGATTCTGTCGGTTCGTGGCGAGTTCGGCTACTGGGTGTTTACCGGCGAGGATGGGGCTGCCCAGCGCCCTTCGTGGAACTACCGCAAAGAAGACGGCGGCGGCATTATCGTGGACATGCTCTGCCACTGGCGCTATGTTCTCGACAACCTGTTTGGCGAAGTGAAAGCTGTATCGTGCCTGGGCGCGACCCATATCAAGCGGCGTCTGGACGAGGCGGGTAAGCCATACGAATGCACCGCCGATGACTCCGCGTATGCGACCTTCGAGCTTGCCACAGGCGTTATCGCTCAGTTTAACTCGTCCTGGACGGTGCGTGTGCGCCGCGATGACCTTTTGACGCTGCAGGTGGATGGCACCAAGGGGTCTGCTGTCGCGGGTCTGCGCGGCTGTGTAATTCAGCCCCATGGGGCGACGCCGCGCCCGACCTGGAACCCGGATATCGACAGCCCGATCAAGTTCTTCGACAACTGGATGGATGTCCCCACGAACCAGATCTTCGACAATGCCTTCAAGGCGGAATGGGAGCTCTTCCTGAAGCACGTTGTGCTTGATCCGCCGGGTACCCCGTTCCAGTGGAGCCTGCTGGAAGGCGCGAAGGGCGTCCAGCTTGCCGAAGCGGGGATTAACTCCTGGGAGAAGCGCGCCTGGGTCGAACTCGACGAACTGAAACCGTAGGATTGAGCAAGGAGTTTTTAAGATGATGAACCTGACTGAAGTTCACGCCCGGCGACAGCCGGGACGTCACCCGGTCGGTATGGCCGCCGTCCTGCTGCCCTTTGACGAGAATGGCGATATCGCGGAGGAGGCTTATGTCAACTGCCTCCACGACACAATCAAAGCGGGGCTGACTCCGGCTATCAACATGGATACGGGGTATGTCAACCTGCTCACGGACAGCGAGAAGGCCCGTGTGCTTGGCATCGTCAAAGACGCTCTGGGAGACAGCGGAACGCCGTTTCTCGCGGGCGCTTTTATCGAGGGCCAGGATGGCGATGTCGTCGAGCTTTACCGGCGTGAGATCGCCCGTATCGCGGAGCATGGCGGGACACCGATCCTATTCCAGACCTCGCGCCTTCACAACCTGCCTGCCGCCGATGTCGTCGATGCGTATGACCGGGCAACCCGCGATGTACCCAGCGCCTACGCCTTCGAGCTTGGCAAGATGTTCGCCCCAAACGGTGAGATCTGGTCTACGGAGGTGTTCGAGGGAATCCTTGGCATCGAGCAGATTCGCGGGGCGAAGCATTCCAGCCTGGACCGTGTGATTGAATTGGAGCGTCTGGAAACGCGAGACCGCATCCGACCGGATTTCAATGTCTTTACCGGAAACGACCTGGGAATAGACATGATCGAGTACGGAAGCGACTACCTGCTGGGTCTCGCGGCCTTCTCGCCGGAGAAGTTCGCGGAGCGTGACCGCCTCTGGGCCGCGCAGGACCCCGGATACTTCGCGGTCGCCGACGCGCTTCAGCTTCTCGGCAACATTGCGTTCCGCCCGCCCGTACCCGCGTACAAGCACTCGGCGGCAACCTTCCTTCATATCCTGGGCAAAATCCCGACGAACAAGACGCACCCACGAAGCCCTGAGCGGCCCGAATGGGAACGGGAGATTCTGTCGGATTGTGCCCGTCGGCTTCTGCTGATTTAAGACACAAAAAAACGGGAGGCGGATATGCGCCTCCCATTTTCTTTTTCTTCGGCTATTTTATGGACGCAAGCCGGGCTTTCTCTTCTTCAAGCATCTGCTGCTTCTTGACGGCGCTGCCGGGGACAAGACGCTCTCGCGGCGCGGTGGGGTGGAAGTCCAGCCGGTCTACTCCAAGCCCGCGCAGAATCGCCTGCTCCACAAGAGAGTACTCGTCCGGGTTGGCGCGGTTGAAGTTCATTGGCTCCTTGAGGCTGACCGGGGGATTAGTAATGTACCGCGGTAGCCGCAGGGCATTGCGCGATGACGCGTGCAGTATAAACGGGTGCAGCAGATAAACGTCCCCGACCTCGCCCGTGGCCTCTACAAAATCGGTGCATTGCTCGATCATCGTTTTGAAGTCGAAGCCGCCGGGACCTACGCCCTCCGGATGCTGTGCGAGAAAACGCGCGACGATCGGGACCGAATCCGCCGCCACGAACGTCGATCCGCCTCTTGGGTACACGTCGGACCAGAGGACGATGGTCAGCAGTCCCTGCTCAGGGCTGTCGAGGAAGTGACGGAAGAAATCGCCGTCCTTATGCCAGCCTTCCACTTTGGGTGACGGCGGCTGCCATTTTTCGGCATCCTCAGGCTGCCCCAGATTGACGATAAAGCTGTCGCCCCAGGTCGGCGGCTGCAGGCGATCCTCGCCGCCGAGGAGCTCGCACATAGCGCCCCACGCTTTCGGGGCAAACTCGGCTGCAGAAATCCTCTGGTGCGCGGGCATATGAATCCGATGCTGCTCCCAGGTAGAAATGTCGTTTTCGTCGTATCCTAGTCTGGGGAAAATCTTGTCGGTCCAGGACCGCGCGTCTTCATGGCTGAAAGCGTTTTTAACGACACAAAATCCGCGGGAAAGGAAATGTTCGACCTGTTCCTGGGTGAGATATTTATAGTGGTTGCCCACGAGAAGCCTCCTTTGGCATTCGTCACTCGAAATCCTGTCCTATTGTAGCGAGTTTAATTTCTAATGGTCAAACTACCGGGAACAATTAAGCGTCGTTGGCGTTATCGTTCTAATGAGGCAGGCGGGAGAACGGGTATACTAAAAGCGTGTCAGTCTGATTTTTGTAAAGTCGCCTCGGTAGGATCTACGTTTTGCAGCTATAACCTTTACGCGAAACAGCGGATTTCTAGGGTCGCATCTAAAGGAGAGTGTTAGTGCAAGGTTTAGAAATAAAAATCGTGGAATCGTCCGCTCCCGAGGTTCCGTTGGTCCTTCTTCGTGGCGAGATAGACCTCCACACCTGTCCTGATCTTCGTGCTGCGCTTCAGCAGCTGATGGATGAGGGGAAGTACCGGATCGTTCTGAATATGTCCGAGGTTCCCTATCTGGACTCCGCGGCGCTGGGGGTGCTGGTGGATGCCGTTCGCCGCGCCAGGGAGAACAGCGGAGGGCTTTATCTTGCTCAGGTGATGACATTCGTCCGCCGCGCCTTTGAGATCACGCGGCTGATCCGGATATTTCCGGTTTACGATACCGTCGATGATGCGGTCGCAGCGGCGACCGGAACTGCCCCGACCGGCAAAAGCTAAAAACGGCAGCGATTCTAAATCGCTGCCGTTTCCATTTTCTTTGCTGACCTTCGCCTGCGTCAGCTGAGGCGCAATACTTCCTTGAGAGCCGCTTCCTGACGGGCGATGTGTCCGTCCCATCCCCCCAGGGCCTCCTGAGTCTGCATCAGGCGGGTGATCAGATTGCCGCCATCCGCCGCAAGCATCGCCGAAATGCTGCCGGGCAGATAAAGCGACTCGAAAGGGTCTGCGAGACGTTGGCTCCAGAAGCCCGTCATGGCATCGCTTCCCATAGACTCGTCGGTTTCAGAGGGAAGGAAAGATTCAACTATCCGCTGAATCCTCTGCGGGTAGTTCGATAAGAACCAGGAGCGCCGCTCCTGGTACTCCGCTTCCATTTTTGGCTCAATACCCAGCTGTGCCGCGGCGCAGAGAAGTCCGATCAGCTCATCGTACTGGTCATAGAAGGAATCAAAGAGCGCGCGCTGCCGCTTGATATCTTCGCGCCGTTTCTTTTACCTCGATCATCAAGCTGCGACGCCGTTTCTCCAGCACTCGCCGCGTTTGACGCGTTGCCAGATCCAGACGAAGTCGAAGGTGCTTCATACGAGAGACAGGGTAGCTTGTACGAATCAAGAACTCTTCCTTATCGTGATGAACCGAAGATCACTGTGCACGCTTGCTCTGTTCCACAAAGTTGACCTGCAGGTCGCTGACAAGCGCCTTGAGCGGAAGCCTTTCTTCCGGAGCAACAAGGGGCTCTAGTTGTGTGGCAAGAAACGCTACGGTGTCAATCGCTACTTTTGCCTGAGGCAGATCACGCTCTATTTGACCCGTGCCAGGGTTTGCTACCAGGCCCATGCGAAGCCAGGCGAGATTTCGCAGCTCACCCATAAATAATGCCAGTACGGAGTAAACATCCGGCAGCTGTCCCGCATCCTGAGGGTCATCGCCTTCGCCGAGAAAACCCTCATCTTCATAGAGGGGTTCGTCGGTCATCGCGCTCTCCTCGGTGACCTGCGGCAAGGCATCCGGGACAGACGCAGCAGCAGCGGCTGCCGTACTGTCAGTGGCAGGACTGGAAACGTTGGAATCATCGACGCTGACGCGTCGTCGGTCGCGGACCGTGAAGCCTTCTTCTGGCTCATCCGGCATAAGATGGAACTCCTCAAAGGGGACCCCGAAAGGGGCGTCAAAGCGATACGCGATTGTAACACAAGCACTTTCCAGTGACAAGACACCCGGCTGTGGTCACGGAAAAATTCGGCATCTGTTTTCAGGCCGCTCCAGGCTTCTGATTGACGTTTAACCTCCTGGCAAGGTACCATGTGGTGTCGGTTTTGACGCTCTCCACCCCCCATTTTAATGACATCCAACGAAGATCCCACCCTCACAAACAACCTGCAAACTGCTATCCCCGTGGAAGCGCTGGCGGCGACGCTCGCGCATCGCGAACGCCAGATAGAGGCGATACGGCGCACGAGCGATGCTTTATTCTCCCAGATTGCTCTGGAAGTGCTTCGCGCGGATGCGGGAACCGTTTATCTGCATGACCCCAGTGATGACACCCTTGTTTTCCGCTATGTCATCGGTGGAGCCGGGGCGCAATTAATCGGAAAACGGACTCCCATTACGCAGGGTGTCTCCGGTACGGTGTTCCGGACCGGGAAACCGGTGCGCACGGATAATGTCCAGGCGCGAACTGACCACAATGAGGACATTGCTAAGCAGACAGGCTATCAAACGCAGTCGATGATGACGGTGCCGGTGAAGCGGTCGGCAGGGAACCCGATCGGCGTGATGCAGGTACTCAACGCCCATGTCCCCTTTACCGACCGTGATCTGGAAGTCCTCGAGGTTTTATGTGCGCAGGCCGCGACAGGTATCGAGCATGCGCAGCTTGCGGAAGAGGCGAAGAAGGCTCAGATCGTCAATGTCCTCGGCGACATCTCCCACGACATTAAGAATATGCTGACGCCGATTATCTCCGGAGGATTGACTCTGGAACCGATGCTGCAGCGCCTCTTTGAGGAGATGGATGAACTGCGTTCCCGCTGTGGCAAGGATAACGCTCTTTCGGATGAGATCGGACGCGTGGCAGACTCCGTACGCCACGATTACGGCTGGATTCTGGCAAGCACCATCAATGCCGCCGAACAGGTACAGGGACGTACCAAGGAGATCGCGGACGCTATTAAAGGGGAGCTTTCCCCGCCGTTTTTTGAAGTTTCCGATTTGAATGATACGTGCCGCGAGGTGGTGCGACCGCTCCGCACCGTCGCGGAACGGGGCGGGGTGCGCCTGCTGCTGGAACTGGATGAGACGATGCCATCGACGGAATACGACCGGCATCAGATGTACAATGCCCTCTACAATCTCGTCAACAATGCGCTTCCGGAGACGCCCGAAGGTGGCTCGGTTACGCTACGGACGCGCGGTCCTGCCCAGGGTGAGGATGAAGTCACTATCGAGGTGCAGGACACTGGCCGCGGAATCCCGGAACATGTTCGGGCTCGT
>JAZKEA010000465.1:12631-20352 GCA_040387315.1 Armatimonadota bacterium
AGATTTCGTCAAAGGTCGTGGTCGGTGCGTCTTTCTCTTCACGGATCAGGCCATCTCCACCAAGCCGGGCGGCACCGGTTTGGGAACACGGATCGTCGCCGGTGTGATCAAGCGGCATAACGGCACGATTCGGGTCAGCAGCACGGAAGGACAGGGTTCGGTGTTTTCTGTGAAGATTCCCGTTCGCCACAACGCCATCGCATAAGGTCTGCTTATTCCATGAAATTTCCTCGCCGCCGTCTCCTGCTTAACATGGCTGCTATCGGGGTGGCCTCCGCGGTTCATGCCGCCTCATCCCGAAGGATATCGATTCCGGGATTATCCATGCGCGATCCCGGTCAGCTCGGAATGACAACGGAGCGACTGCTGGAGGCGGATACGCTGGTCGCTGAAGCGGTGTCCCGTGGAGGGGTGCCCGGTGCGGTTCTCCTTATCGCCCGACGGGGTTCGATTGTTCTGCGCAAGGCGTACGGATTCGCAGGAATGCGTCCCGAAACGCGCCCGATGGCACTCGATATGGTTTTTGACCTGGCTTCACTGACGAAACCTGTTGCAACGGCGACTTCGGCACTAATACTGCTGGAGCAGGGCAGGATCAAGCTGGACAGCCCGGTCACGCACTATCTCGCGGCTTTCGCGCTGGCAGGCGGCGCAAAAGCCGACATCACGATTCGGCACCTGTTTACGCACGCCGGAGGACTTCCCGCCGGTGGCGCCTATGCGGGGAGGACAATCACGACGCCCGAAATCGTGCGAGAGATCGCGAACCGGCAGCAGATGGGGCCTCCCGGTCAGCAGTTCCTTTACTCTGATCTTTCGTTTATTACGCTTGGCGCAGTGGTTGAAGCTGTCAGCGGTCAATCACTTAGCGATTTTGCGCGAGATAACATCTTTACCCCGCTCGGGATGAACGATACGGGATTTCGTCCGGATGCGCGTCTCGCTGCACGGATCGCCGCTACCACTTCCGGTGACGACACACGGGAGACACGCGGCATCGTCCACGATCCCACCGCGAAAGCTCTTGGTGGTGTCGGCGGCAGCGCGGGCTTGTTCTCTACAGCGGATGATCTGGCCCGCTTCTGTCAGATGATGCTGAACCAGGGCCAGTACGAAGGCGTCCGTATCCTGCGACCGGAAACGGTGTTGATGGCGACCACAAAACAGTCTCCGTACTCCGGAAATGTGCGTGGGCTGGGCTGGGATATCGATTCGTCGTACTCTATCCGCGGGACGCTTCCGCTCGGCTCCTTTGGGCATACCGGCTTCACCGGCACCTCCGTGTGGATCGACCCGATAACCCAGACTTTTGTTCTTCTCCTTACCAATGCGGTTCACGGAAAGCCGACACCGCGTTCCATCAACCCGCTTCGTCGCGGTATTGCTTCGGCTGTAGCCGCCTCGATCACCGACTTGCCGTCGCTGCCACCGAGCGCAGGTCCTGGGACTGTCGGCGCGAATAAGTAGTGCTTTCGCCTCACGCGGTCCCTTCTCCTAACCTGTACGATTAGAGCATATTTTTGATCTGACGTACGGGAGGCGAAAAACGATGCGGTGGCTCTCTTCATTTATAGGTGCCCTTGTGGGGCTGGCGATACTGGGTCTGGCAGGCCGGTTTCTGGGGCTGGAAGATCTAATCCGTGATGCTGCGGCATCCGGTCGTCTTCTAGACTGGATTATGGGGGCACTCTGCCTGCTCTGGCTTTTGGTGATCCTCAAGGCGCCGTGGGACCTTTATTTCCAGGCAAGCGCCGTCGCCTTCGAGCAGGAGCGATCCCGAGAGCGGGCAATCGCCCTGACACCGGGGCGGATGGAGTACATACGGAAACTGCGTCGTCGTCTGGGGCTGCTCGCTGTCGGGGCGCACCTGGGGTCTGCGGCGCTGATCGCCGCCATCGCTTTTCTGACCGGAGAGCGCCAGGTCGGTTACTGGTTCGCGGTATTCTATCTTGTTTCGACGATCTTCCGGCCCGCCGTGGCGGGTTATGCCTATCTCTCGCATAAGCTGTCCGCGGTCGGTGAAGTAGCGAGGTATCCACGTGAGAATATTGCGGAGATGCGGGCTCGCCTTGATGCGACAGAAGGTATTTCGCGTGAGCTTCGGACCGAAACCGAGTCGCTGCGTTCTCGGCTGGAGACCGAGGCCGCGGAGCGGGCGGAGGAGTATCGCGAACTGCGGGAGCGGCAGAACGCACTGGCTCGGGAGTTCGAGGTAACCACCAGCCGACTTACGGATAACCGCGAGGTAATCAGTGGGATTCAGGCGTTTGTGCGGCTGATCGCCGGATCAGCGCGCGGCGCGGAAAACTAGTTTAACGTGAGTTTGGGATAAGCGGAGAATGAAGTCGCCGATTTCACTCTCAAACAGCATCGCTGGCATACTAAATTCGCCTAAAATGACGTCTGTTTTACGGCAATAAAAAATGTCTTTAGCTGCCATTATCAATAAATGGCGTCTGTGAAACCCTTCTTATCCCGAACTTACGTTAAGTAGAGTTAATTGTGGCGACGAAACCGAGACGCCATCGGCGAAGTGTCGGGGATGGCTCGCCCGTCTATAGGGTCGGTACTCTCTACCTCGACACCACAGAGGGCGAATGTTCTGTCGTAAATGTTTGGTTTATTGCTGACGGCTTGGCAGATCGTTTGACACAGTTAAACCGTTTGCAGCTCGATAAGAGCCAACGAACTCGTCTAGAGTAACCTGTGCCCGTGCTCGAATCTCTCGGACCATCACCGCATAGGAACTGGTTGGGAACTGAACGAAGAGCTTGCGCCCTTGCCAGAGAGTTTTGCTGCCTTGATTCACCTGAAAACTGACCGTGGCCGTATACACCTCAGCTTTATTGTCGTATATCAGCAGAGATTTCACGGAGAGCTGGCCTGCCTTCTGCTCCTCATCAGAGGAGGCAGGCGCGAACAAGATATCACCTGCCCGAAGCCGCGCCAAGGCATCCTGGGCAAACAAGTTTTCCATCTCCCGTTTTCGTGCCTCTACCGCGGGCGGCGGTTTGTAGGATCGTTTCGGTGCCCCTAGAGGAGGCTCCACCCCACCTGGGAGCAACGTCTGCGTGGGTTCCGTAAGTTTGAGAATGGTCTGGGAGAGTTTCAAACCTTGAAACACATCAGATGGGTTAACGGGTGCAACGGGGATAACAGGGGGAACGTGCGCACTCGCTTCCGCCGGAAGACTCTGGGGGAAACCCACGACAGAGCCCGCGCCGGAAACGGATGCAATCAACAGCACCAAGACCCGAAAACGAGGTTGTTTCTGCATCAAAACGAAGTCCTTCTTCCAACTGCAAAGTGCATAACACGCTCTAGTGCCGTGATGGCGAACAGTTATTTCAGATACCTGACTTTACCAAAGAAAGGAATAGCTGTCTAGCTCGCATCTAGCTCTAGTCATTGTTAAATCACTGTGGAGAAGTTTACGACGGCAGGGAAAGTCCGAGCCGCTGCTGCAGAAGGGCGTAGCGCGTGCGCCCCACCGGCAGCTGATCATTTCCGCTCAGGCGGACTGCATAAGAGTGGTTGCCCAGTAGGAGCAGCTCTTCAACTGCTTCGATACGGACGATAGCGGAGTCGTGGATTCGCAGGAACTGTTCCTGTGGAAGCAGCGCCTCAAGCTGTGTCAGCGTGTAGTAGGTGCGATGCTCACCACCGTCCTCCGTTTTTACCAGGACACGTTTGTCGCGTGCGATGGCGCAGCGTATCTCCTCCAGACGCACCAGAAGAACGGCGTAGTCCTTGCGAATGGGAAGGCGCTGCAGGCGGGTGGGCTCCTGATGAGCCAGCTTGGTAAATTGCTGTGCGACTTCATCCCGCGCCGTCGAACCTGCGTTCAGCCGTTCCCTGGCACGTATCAGAGTTTTCGCCAAGCGTACCGGACTGACCGGCTTCATCAGGTAGTCAAGCGCTGCCTGCTCAAATGCCTGCGCGGCATACTCCGAGTAGCCGGTTACAAACACAATGAGCGCGTCTGACGTGCTCTGCTGGAGGGCTTCCGCAAACTGCAGTCCCGTCAGTCCTGGCATCTGGATATCGAGGAACAAAAGTCGGGGCGAAAGGTCCTCGGCAAATTGAAGCGCCTGGGCGACGCCTTCCGCCTCTCCGACAACATGTACACCCTGTTCTTCCAGCATGCGGCGCAGGTGTTCGCGCGCCAGTGGTTCGTCATCGACTATCAGCGCTGTAAGAACGCTCGGATCAGAGGGGGCAGGGTCGCTCGATGTATTAAATAGCTCCGTACTCAATCAGGAGACCTCCTTCTGATACCCCGAATGCTTCAGATACGCTCTGAGTACCGGTTCTTGTTTGACAGGCTTGGGCAGTGCGAGGGCAGTGCGCCGGGAGAAGGCACTGCCGGCAGTTTCAAAAGGGCTGTTGCCAGGAATACGAAAGACCACCATCGTGCCGCAGTCCGGACGTGAAAAGAGGCGGATTCGTGCCCGACGACCGTATATCAGGCATAAATGCTCCGAGCTCAGGGTGAGACCGTGTGCAAAACGTGGCGCACTGCCTGGTTCTGTATGGACTGCCAAGTCTTCCTTTTCGTTCTTTTCGGAGAATGACGGAAGAACGCGCCGCCTCTGGTCTGTAGTCATTCCGACGCCATCGTCCGCGACAACAACGAGGGTATGACCGCTTTTCTGCGGTCGCGCTGTTACCCGCACACTTCCGGACCCTAATTTAGGGGCGATGCCATGCAGAATACTGTTCTCTACCAGAGTCTGAAGTACGAAAGGCGGCAGTCCCACATGCTGCACCTCAGGGGCGATGTCCCACTCAAACTGAAGCCGCGCACCAAGCCGCAGCTTCTCAATCTCCACGTAATCCTTGACGTATTCTACCTCTTCGTCGAGCGGTCTGACCGCCTGCGGTGAGATCTCCAGAGCGCGGCGCATAATCTGCGCAAGCTGGATCGTCGCTGTTTCGGCCTTTTCCGGAGCTATTCGGGAGAGAGCGGCGATAGAGGTGAGGGCATTAAACAGGAAATGCGGATGTATTCGCGCTCTCAGTGCACCAAGCTCTGCCTCGGCGAGCATAGTGCGGCTGCGCTCCGCCTCCAGGCGGAAACGCTCTCCGGCTTGTCGCATCAGTGCATCATTCAGGATCATATGCAGAAGGACGAATCCGACACTGTTTGCCGCGATTCGGACCACTGCCATGCGAAGAGAAAAAGGAGCCGCTTCAACCCCGCCAAGCCACAGTCGAAGCAGGATGGCATCGGCCTCAGCCAGCATAATGGAACTGATACCCGCCGCGATAACGACGTAATTTGACACTGTCCGACGCCGATCCGACGATGATAGACCGGCTATCTTTCGTGCCGCGAGTCCGGCAAATAAACAGAAGAAGATGGAGAGAATAACACGACCAAGCGTCTCTTGCGGAATGATAAGCGGCGCACCAATGGTCAAAAGGATCGCTGCTATCAGTCCGACCAACCCCCCGCAGCGTAATGCCGCGAAGGTAATAATCAGAGTATAGGTGTCGTACGGCGCGCGTTCTTTTGCGAAATAAAGTTCAACCAGTCCGACCACGCCAAAAAACAAGCCCAGCTTGACCGCGGCTTGGGGTGTCAGTTTGCCGCCCGCAAGATAGCCGAGTATAGGACCGCGTTTCAGCAGATAGGCGACAACGACTATTGTGCAGGTACTGGCAACGAAGGAGTAGATCATTTCATAAAGCATCCCCACAGTGGGATACGACAGTATATATCAGTTTGAGTTCGTTAAAAGTCTTCTGGAGATACATCCCCAAACGCGGAGAACATTTCCCGGAATAAGAGACTATGACGAGTTTCTGCAGAAGTCATAAAGCCCTTCTTTAACCGGCAACGGTTAAAGAACGCCTGTGTCTCTAGCTGCCTCGCTGGAGACACAGGCGTTCTATGGGACGTTACGACATAGCGGACGGCGCTGGTGCCTCTTTCTGGATGAACGGCACAAAAGAAACGATGAATAGTACCTGAAAGCGGATCTCAAGAGAATCGAGACGGGTTAAAGGAGGATGCCGGCCTCGGGCTGCAGGGGTTTTGGGATATCACACTCTTGAAGAGCATCGCGCAGATCGATCTCGATAACGCGTGTCAAAGAGGTCAGCGGAAGGTCGTTGGGGCGCAGACCAAACGGGTTCACCAGCAGCTGGCTGATCCGGGACAGCAGCAGAAAGGCGAACGCGATGATCAGAACGGCGGGCGGCATCAACGGTCCTAGGTCCTTTACCAGGCCAAACGGCAAAAGCACACAGAAGAGCAGGACTATCTTGTGCCCTATGTCCGTGTAAACCGGTGGCAGCGGTGTGTTACGGATTCGTTCACATCCGCCCTGAATTGTGGCGAGTTCGGTCAGCGTCTCGTCAAGGGCCGCCAGCAAAATCGGATCCAGCCAGCCCCGGTGACGAACTTGCATAAGCTGTTCCCCAATCAGCATCAGCAGCGACGAGGGAACGTTCTGGACACGCTGAAGTCGTGCGATCTCGTCCGAGGGCAGGAGGACGATAAGTTCCAGAAACGGGTCCTCACGGCGCAGATGATGACGCAGGGCATGGGAAAACGCGATGACGCGATAGGCGAAACCCTGGATGAACTCCTCACGTTCCTCCTGATCGTGCTGCCCGTCAGGAGTCCGAAGAAATGTTACGGATTGCCGAACCAGCGTACGCGAGGCATTCACAAGGCGTCCCCAAAGGGTCCTCCCTTCCCAGTAGCGTTCATAGCCTGCGCTATTACGGAACGCAAGAAGGACCCCCAGCGCCACCCCCACCACCGTAATGGGAAGAGGAGATATCCAAATCAAACCCTGCGGAAAACGCCAGTGAACGAGCGCAACCGCGACAGCCCAGACAAGAGTCACCGACAGTGGTCTTCCCAGACTGAGGATAGTTCGGTAGCCGGATATCTGCTTGCTGACGATCATTATTTCTTACGGTATGCCGACCAGCAGGGAGAAAATGATTCCCTGTGGTGAGGCATCAGAGCGCCGAAAGCGAGGCGGGGAGAAGACGGCGGCTCGCTTTTGTTTGCGGCAGCGCGCTGTCATCGTCGTGGGCTCTAGCCCAGCCCGCCGGGGTAACCCGTAAGACATTGCAGGGGGCTTTGTGCGAAACTTCGCTCCAGAGATCGCTGTTCAGCCATGCGCTCAGCCGGCTTCGCGCCTCAGTACCAATGACAATAAGATCGGCTGACTCCTCTTCAGAAACGTTCAGGATAGTCTCCACGGAGCGACCCGGCAATATAAGCTGGCGATTGCGAATACCGATCCCATGCAGCAGGGAACCGAGACGGTGGGCCGCGTTGCTGAGGGAGCGGCTGTGGCGATCCAGCATCTGGACCGCTTCCAGTCCGGTATAGGGCTGGCGTGCGAATCGGGCAGGATCGATGACGCTCAAAAGAACGATATCGGAGTCATAGCGGCAGGCCAGGTCCGCAGCGACCCGCGTGACCCGCTCACTAAGGGGAGTATCATCAATACAAACGATTATCTTCTTATACATGCGTGTGCTGCTTTCTGATCGCTTATTTGCTTCTGACGTATGTTACGCGCCATTATTTAAGCGCGTGCCGCCCATGCGACGAGCAGCACAAAACAGGCGACAGACAGCACCACGGTCAGTTTGTGCGCCGCACCGCCTATCACCGTCGTTTGGGAAAACAGGGTTAGACGAGCGGCTTACGGGCACGCAGACAAAGGAACGCCGGGAAACGCATAAGCTCC
>JAZKEA010000465.1:20362-23520 GCA_040387315.1 Armatimonadota bacterium
AAGCTCCTTATGACCTTCCGGGTCTGCCGCCGCGAACTCCACTGTCGGCAGTGGCTCTACCAGTTTCTCAAGAATCAATCCGGCATTCAAGAGCGGGTTCAGCACCTCCGAAAGGGGACGCCGATAGGAAGGCATCGTTACTGGCGTCGGTCCAAAGCCCCGCCAGACGCACTCAACATACTCAACCTCAAAGTATTGTTCACTCTGAAAATAGGTGTAGTCGAAAAAGGGATGGGTGACGCTTACGACCAGACTCCCACCCGGTGCGAGGACGCGAAAGAATTCCTGGAATACCGGAGCCCAATCGCGTACATATTCCAGAACCAGAGGGGATACAACGAGATCAATGGTGTTGTCTGCCAGAAACGAAAGCGGATGCGCAAGATCAGCGACATAAAACTCGAAGGCTGTCTCGGGAAACGCGCTCAGCCTCTGTGAGGCAAGGCGCACCATATTCGGCGAGGCATCGACTGCGACAATCTTTGCCGTACCGTTTCTGGCGAAATGCTCGGCATAGTGGCCGGGCCCACATCCGGCATCAAGGATGCGCAGCCCACTTAGTTCCTGGGGGAGCAGCGAAAGCGTTGCCGGGCGTTCGTAGTAGGCGTTGTGGGGTTTCGTGGCTGCTTTTGCATCGAACGACTCCGCGAGGGCGTCGTAGGCAGTCCGAGCAATGGGGACACTATCATTTGAGGTTGAATCAGGCATGGCGGGGCATTCTACCATGCCTGATTTCCTCCAATCAGGTTTGGTACGTATCACCTATCAGGGAGTCTATCTCCGTCTGGGTAAGCAGACCCCGCTCCAGTACCAGTTCGCGGATACTTCTGCCGCTTGCCACTGATTCCTTGGCAACTTCGGCGGCGGCGCTGTAGCCGATCTTAGGGTTGAGAATCGTCGCCAGCCCGACGGAGCGATCCAGAAAATAGGTGGCCTGGGCCGGATCGGCTGTAATACCTGCCACGCATTTTCCCGTGAAGACACGCAGTGCATTTGCCAGAATGGTTTCGGCGAGCAGCAGGTTCCAGGCCATTACGGGCATCATTACATTCAGTTCCATCTGACCTGCCTGCACAGCATAGGCGATAGCCGCATCACAGCCTACGACCTGGAAGCAGACCATATTCAGCATCTCCGCCATGACCGGATTGACCTTGCCCGGCATGATCGAAGAACCCGGCTGTACCGGCGGAAGAATAATCTCGCCGATGCCGGTACGAGGTCCTGATGAAAGAAGCCTCAGGTCGTTTGCGATTCGGATCAATTCCAGAGCGAGGCCGCGAAGCGCCCCCGAAAGCTCCCCGATAGCCGCCTGACTCTGCATTAAGTGAATAGGGTCTTCGGCGGGCAGGAGGGGCAGCCCCGTCAGCTCGCTCAGGTAACGCACCACGACAGCACGATACTCCGGACCCGCATTCAGTCCGGTTCCTACCGCTGTTCCACCGATACCAATCTCGCCGAGATCATCGGCAGCCGCTTTCACCTGAGCTGAGGCGCGCCGGAGCGCCTTGCCATAGGCGGCAAACTCCTGTCCAAGGCGGATCGGAACGGCGTCCTGCAGATGTGTCCGACCGGACTTCAGTATGTCCTGGAACTCCTCTCCCTTTAACTCGAAGGCGGCGGCACAGGCGGCAATCTGTTCTATCAGCGGTTTTGCGAGCATCAGACCCGCAAGACGCATCGCGGTGGGGAACACATCATTAGTGGACTGCGCCATATTGACATCGTCGTTCGGGTGAACACCTAATTTATAGTCGCCGCGCTCAAGATGCAGAAGCTCGTTAGCGCGGTTTGCCAGCACCTCGTTGGCATTCATATTGAACGACGTTCCCGCGCCCGCCTGGAAGACATCCACCACAAACTGGTCCCGGTGCTGACCACTTAAAATCTCGTCGGCGGCATGGATAATGGCATCCGCTTTTCGGATGTCGAGCCGCCCCAAATCGCGATTTGTCAGGGCCGCCGCCTTTTTCACGACCACGATGGCATCTACGAGGGCTGGAAAGGCGCGAAAACCGCTGATGGGGAAGTTATCCAGGGCGCGCGCTGTCTGAACGCCATACAAAGCGTACGCGGGGACGGTAAAGACTCCCAGGGAATCACGTTCTTCACGGGTGGCAGGGCTGGCTGGGTGTGTAATCATCAGGCTCTCCTATCGTTCTTATGGTTCTACCCTGGCTTTTACCCGAAACTGCCGTGACATTTGTTCTCTCGTGACAGGTCCAGTACAGCAGGCAGCAGGAAATAAAAAGTACGAATAACTGCGGCAGACTATGCTGCCTTGCAGTTCTTTATCACGCACTATACTATAGAACCGCATTTCAAAGAAATGTGTTTGCCCTTAACTTTACCGGGTCAGCCCATGACCCGTTCCACCGCCTCATTGCCGCTGCGGACCCGTTGCCCCCTGTCGCCCTTCTTTCGAGAGGAGAATTGGATTGTTGTTCCCCCGCCCGTCTCGTGTTCGACTCGTCGCTTCTGCTTTTAGCTTGACGTTCGGAACCCTGCTCAGCGTCTCTTCCGCCACATTCGCCCAGCTTCCACTGCCGACTCCTACCCCTGCCCCTCCGCCACGTACTCCGGTACCCGCGCCTGCCCCAACCGCGCCGGGCACACCGGCTGCCCAAACAGCGCCCACGCCTGGTGCCGCCGCGATACCGAGAACGGTCATCAAGCCGTACACCGAGGTGGTCAAAGGGGCGAAGACACAGGAGGGACTGTTCAAAGTCCACCGGATCGATAACCGGGCGCTGTATGAGATCCCCGCTGCCGCGCAGGGCAAGGAGATGCTCTGGGTCACGACCCTTGCCAAGACTCAGACCGGGTACGGTTATGGCGGGACCGAAGTTCAGAACCGTGTCGTGCGCTGGGAGAAACGCGAGGACAAGATACTTCTGCGGGGCGTCGGATACGAACTCCGGACTCAGGAAAACGGCGGTCTGAAGCGCTCCCTGGAGCGGTCGTCGGTCGAGCCTATCCTGCAGGTTTTCGATGTACTTGCCTACGCCCCGGACAAGTCGCCCGTCATCGACGTGACTGCACTCTTCACGACCGAGGTCCCCGAGTTCTCCGCGAAGCGAGTGCTCAACGCAGGTGCCGTGGATGCCCGCCGCAGTTTTCTGGAGAAGGTCCGCCCGTTCCCTCGAAATATCGAAGTC
>JAZKEA010000466.1:0-3914 GCA_040387315.1 Armatimonadota bacterium
TCGCCCGGCCACGGAGGGCCGAAACACGGTCCTCGTTGTCGGGGCGGGCCTGACCGGGATCGAGACCGCCGCCGAGATGCCGACCCGTCTTCGGAAGATCTTCGGCAAGGAGCGTTTTCGCGTCCTGCTCGCGGACCACAAGTCGCGTATCGGGGCAGACATGGGCGAGGACGCCTGCCCCGTGATCGCCGAGGCGCTTGGCTCGCTCGGCGTCGAGACGCGGCCCGGCAGCGGAATCGCGTCCATCGACGGTTCCGGGGCGGAATTACAGTCCGGGGAGCGGATCGCTGCGGAGACCGTGATCTGGTGCGCCGGGCTCGAGGCAAGTCCCCTGACCGGTCTGATCCCCGCTGAGCGCGACTGGCTGGGGCGTCTGCCTATCGACAGATTTCTGCGGGTGAACGGAGTTCCCCATCTCTTCGCCGCCGGTGATTCCGCTCGCCTTCCGCTAAGTGGGGGGCATGACTCGGTGATGTCGTGCCAGCACAGCCGCCCGATGGGCCGCTTCGCCGGACATAACGCGGTCCGCGATCTTCTCGGTCTGCCGCTTCTGGGGCTCCAAATCGACTGGTACGTGACCGTGCTGGATCTGGGAGAGTGGGGAGCGCTCTACACGGAAGGGTGGGAGCGGCGGGTCGCCGCGACCGGCGGAGCCGCCAAAAAAACAAAAATGACGATCAACCGGGAGCGCATCTACCCGCCGCTTACAGGTAACCCGAGCGAGATACTCGCCGCTGCCGCGCCGGTCGTGCAGACAGCACCGCAGCGAGACCTTTCGACACCCAGGAGACTTTCTTGAACCAGACACTGAACCGACGCGCCCTGTTATCGTATGGCCTGCTTGGCATCGGCACATTACCCCTCTTTGCCGGCTGCGGCGGCGGGAACAGCAGCAGCCCGACGCCCATCGGGCTGCTTCCCGGCGACCTGACCCGGCAGATCGACGCTATTATCGCGACACGTATGCAGACGGACGGCCTGCCCGGTGTCGCGCTGAGCGTCCTGATTCCCTCCGAGGGGCAGTATACGGTCGCGAAAGGAACCGCCAACCTTTCGACCGGCGAGGCGCGCGCGACGGACACGCCGTTCCGCATCGCCAGCATCAGCAAAACGTTTACGGCCACCGCGATCTACCTGCTTGTGGATCAGGGCAGGCTGAGCGTGGGGGACAAGCTCGCCAAATGGTACCCGGACTTCCCCAAGGCCGACCGGATCACGGTCGATGACCTCCTGCGGATGCGAAGCGGGATTGTGGATTCCGCCGGGGAGCCGTTTGTCGCCGAGTATTTCGACAATCCGACGACATCACTAACGGTCGAAGACATGATCACGCGGGCCTCGGCGCTGAGCAAAAACACATCGGGCGATCCGAACACGGCGACGGTGTACACCAATGTCAATTTCCAGCTTCTGCAGCGTATCGCCGAAAAGGTCTCCGGGCAGCCGCTCCAGGACTTCATCCGCGACCGCATCGCCGGACCGCTCGGCCTCGGCAGCACCTACTACGCGACCGACAACAATCTTCCCGGCCCGAACCACGGCTACAGCGCGGACCTCGCCGGAAACCTGACCGACAAGACCATTCTGAACCCGGCCCCCGCGGGCGGCGCGGGCGCGGTCATCTCGACGCTCGCGGATCTGCGGGTTTACACCCGTGCCCTGGGCAGGGGCGACCTGCTTCGCTCCGCGACCCAGGCGGATCGTCTGCGCTCGCAGGCGCTTGCGGGGAACCCTGAATTTGTGCAGTACGGCGGTGGCATCACCAAGCTCGGAAGATTCATCGGACACAACGGGACTATCTTCGGCTTCAGCAGCGAAGCCTGGTATCTGCCCGAAAAAGACGCCGTTCTTGTTCTCAATGTCAACCGGCTGGACGAGGACGATGCCAGCAAGTCCACCGAGCTGTTTCTGCTTCTGACCAAGCTGCTGTTCCCCGGCCTCACCAACTGGTAAAAATACCGAAATAAAGAGATGATAAAAATGCACTCCACCCGCTTCCGCTCGCTTGGTATCGCCGTCACCGCGGTGTCTGCCCTGATCGCACTCGCTCCCGCGCGCTCGTCCGCGCAGCTGACGCTCACGTTCGCCAGTCCCACGCAGAACGGCATTCGAGGCTCGACGCTGTCGTTTATCGGCACCCTGACGAACACGAGCGGCGTCGAGCAGTTTCTGAACAGCGCCTCCTTTACTCTGCCGGGGATCGGCCTGACGCTGGACGACTCGCCATTTATCTTTACCGCACCGCTCTCCCTGACCGGTGGTCAGGTGTATACGGGGCAGCTCTTCACGGTCGCCGTCGCGGCGAACGCGCCCGTGCAGAGTATCGGGGGAACGTTCTCGGTTGTCGGCGGCAGGGACGGTAATGCCTCCAGCACACTCGCCACGCAGAGCTTTCGGGTCAATGTCGCAAGCGCTGCTCCGGAGCCGGGATCGGCGGGTCTTCTGCTCCTGGGGGGGCTGGCTTTCATTCCCGCCGTGCGCCGTGCGCGACGGCGGCAGAACGCGCAAGGGAGACAATAAGCAGTTGCAAAAAGAGCCTGGCAAAGCGGCGGACGGTTTCTGGCGGCGGGTATCTGCGTTCTGGCTGGCCCGGTGTCAACCGCGGTGGCGGCAAAGACGGCTGTGGCCGCGCTTGTCAGCGGGGGCCGGGTCTCCTGGGATGATTCGGTCGGGAAATCCCTGCCCGGCTTTCAGTTATCAGATCTTCGCGTCGCCCCTGTTACTGCGTTAGTATGTTTCACTGGCGGCACGGACCGCTTCCGTTTCACGCAGCGCGTAGGCGATGCCGTCAGCGATAGTCATGGCGCGTCCTTCGGCCCATGCGGCCTCAATAACGCTGCTTTCGAGGGACTGGCGTACTTTCGCCACTGCCCGGTCGTACCATCCCTGGTCGCTCGGGGTGCGCGGAGATTCGGAATCCTCGCGCATTCTTTCTCCCAGCCCCCATAAGACGCAAGCCGCTTTCTGGTGCGCCTGCCTCGAAAGAAAGTCACCGACATTTTCAAGAATGTCGTCCGCGGCCCGCAGGTCGCCGCCTTCCGCCTTTACGGAAAGACACTCGCAATAAATACGAGCCGCTGCCGCCGTCTCGCCCAGCAAGGAGCGCGCGGTTGCCAGGTTACAAAGGGCGCTCGCTCTCGTGAGCGTGTGGCCCACCTTCTCCTCCACGACGAGAGTCTGCTCGCAAAACGAAACGGCAGTGGCATAATCGCCCTGGGCCAGGGCGATATTCGAAAGCCCGTGGAGAACAAAACACTCGATACCAAGATTTCCGATCTGGCGGCAGACCAGAAGCGCCTCATGCGCCCGCGCCCGTGCCTCTTCAAACCGCTGCTGTTCCAGTGCCAGATTGCTCAGACAGGTCAGGCCGACCGCTTCAAAGTTCAGCAGGTCGAACTCCCGGCAGATGGCAACCGACTCCTCGAAGTACCGCTGCGCGGCGGAATAGTCTCCCAGTCTTTGGGAAATATTTCCCAGACTGCCCAGCGGCCCGGCAAGTCCCTGCCGCTCCCCCAACTGCTGCCGAAGCGCAAGAGACGTCTCGAAATTCTGCCGGGCGACCGCGCTTTCCCCCAGACAGAGCGCGATATTGCCCGCCAGCATCCACACGTTGGCTTTGTCCGGGGTCGGGTCGAACGTTTCTGCCCGCTCTAACATCGCCGCGCAGTGCTGCCGCCCCTCATTCAGATGCTCCCGTATCAGCCAGAAATTCGACAGGAGGTGCATCAGTTCCAGTCCCTTTTGAACCATTGCATCGTCCGCGGTCTCGCAGTATGAGAGTACCTGCCGCAGATTATCGAGCTCGGTGTCCAGGCGGTCCATGAAGATCGCCTGCTCCGGCCCACGGAGCTTGGGCTCTGCTTGTTCCGCGAGCGCGACAAAGTAGTCCCGGTGGCGCTGCCGGGCAGCGTCTT
>JAZKEA010000467.1:0-3265 GCA_040387315.1 Armatimonadota bacterium
ATCCCCTTGAGATCGCGATATACTTCCGATACCTGACAGCGCCTTTGCCCGGAAACGCTGCAGTTCCTGTCCCTGCCCCTGTCCCTGACCTGGAACTCGTTCCGGTGCCGCCTCCAGTGCCCGCGTTCCCCGTTCCCGTCCCTCACTCAGATACCCGCGCGTATACCAGAACCACGCCAGGGCTCCCGCAAGGCGCAGACCCAATTCCGCAGAAGCTTCCTCACCATCTGCAGCCTTTGTCTCGGAGTTCACTTCGGGGGCGGCACAGGCGTCGAGGACCGCGCGCAGGTTGTCATGCTCGGCTTCCAAACGGTTCAGCCACGAAACCTGCTCCGGCCCTGTCAGGTGCGGTTCCGCCTCCTCTGCCAGAGCGACGAAGTAGTTCCGGTGCCGCCCGCGCACAGCCTCGATGTCGCCACTCTCGAACAGTCGGTCGCGGCTGTACTGACGCACCGTTTCCAGAAATTGGTAGCGCGTGCTCATCCCTGCCGGTTCCGGGACCGCTAAACTCTTGTCACAAAGGGACGTGAGCAGGTCCAGAACTTCCCCGTCCTCGACCACCCCTCCCGCGCAGACGGCTTCGGCGGCCCCGAGTGTCCATCCCCCGGCAAAGACCGACAAACGACAGAATAATGCTTTTTCCGCCTCATTCAGTAGGTCGTAGCTCCAGTCGATGAGTGAGCGCAGGGTTTGCTGACGGGGCAGAGCAGATCGACTGCCACCTGTCAGCAGACGGAACCGGTCCGACAGGCGGCTGGCGATATCTCCCACGGAAAGGGAGCGCAGCCGGACGGCAGCCAGTTCGATCGCGAGCGGGATGCCGTCGAGCTGGAAACAAATCTGACAGACGGTAGCGGCGTTGCGGCGATCCAGCCGGAACGTGGGGTTTGCCTGGGCCGCCCGCTGCACAAACAGCTCGATGCCGGCGTACTCCTGCAGGAAGGCAGGGTTTTTCTCCGTGCTCAGGCTGCTCAGGCTGCTGGCTCGAGCCGAGTTTTCATCGAGGGCGGCTGAGAGAGCCGCTAAGGGCGGCAGGGCGAGCGACGGGACCTGGTACACCTGTTCCCCGGTGATCCCCAGTGCCTGACGGCTGGTCGAAAGGACGCGTAGGCCGGGACAGGCAGAGAGCAGGCGATCTACAAGCACCGCGCAGGAGTGGAGCAGGTGTTCGCAGTTGTCCAGCACTAAAAGCAGCGAGCGTCCGGCGAGGAACGCGATCAGGCCCTCTTCGACAGACTGTCCCACCTGCTGCGGCGCGCTCAGGGTTTTGGCGGTCGTCTCGGCGACATACGCGGGGTCTGTCAGCGCCGCCAGACCCACGAACCAGACGCCGTCGGGGAACCGGAGCAGGACAGCATCGGCGGCAGCGATGGCGAGCCGGGTCTTGCCCACCCCGCCCGGCCCGAGCAGCGTCACCAGCCGTGACCGATCCAGTCCAACGCCAACTTCGGCAACAGCCGACTCCCGCCCGAGCAGGTCTGTCAGGGGAACCGGCAGGTGACGCCGTGACGGTGCCGCCAAAGCGGGCATAGCTTTCGGGGACGGCTCCGGAGAGGACGGGGCCTCCGAGAGACGCTTGTACAGGGCGTCGGTCTCCGGGGCGGGAGTGGCGCTCAGCTGTTCCCGCAGGCGGGCACACAGCTCCTGGTATACCTGCCGGACTGCGGCACGGTCACCGCTGTCGGCGAGCGCCTGCATCAGGGAGAGTGCCGCGCTTTCCCGGTACGGTTCGAGAGCCATTGCCAGGCGCAGCCAGCGGGTGGCCGCAGCGGCTTCTCCCCGCGCGAGCGCACGCCCTGCCACAGCTTCCAGTGCGGAAAGATAGGCCTGGACCCGTGCCTCGCGTTCGACCGTGAGCCAGTCCCCCTCCTCCCCGCAGTCCTGGAGAAGCGGCCCGCGATACAGTGCGAGCGCCGCGACCACTGCCGCCTCCTGCGCGTCCGTTTGGAGCGGGTGGGTGAGCGCGGCATCGAAGACAGCGACGTCGGCGAACGCGCCGGAGAGATCTAGGCGAACCGTCAGCGTGGTAGAGGACTTAAGGCGATACGCCTCCGGGCCAAGGGCCTTTCGGAGATTGGAAAGCGCTTTTCGCAGGTAGAAGCGTGCCTGGCTGTTGTCGTTGTCGGGCCAGAACGTCGCTGCCAGCCAGTCGCGGGACACATCCTGGTCATGGCGAAGTGTCAGCAGGGCCAGCAGCCATTGCTCTTTGCGTGAGCGCAGGAGCGGCAGTGGCTTCCCATTGACACGCACATCGAAGGTGCCGAGCAGCCGTATTTCCAGATTCCCCTTCAGGTCCGTGGCGCCGTCAACCTCAGCACTCTCAGCACTCTCAGCACTCTCATCAGCTTCAGCCGTCACGGCAGTCATCGCAATTCCCTTAGAACCCAAAAACCTGGATATCCCCGCGCTACTTCCGGAGCATACCCTTAGTTTCCGATGACTACTCCTGGCAAACCTGCTTTTGGGGTACGTCTAGGG
Organism: Armatimonadota bacterium; assembly: GCA_040387315.1. Classification (GTDB taxonomy): domain Bacteria; phylum Armatimonadota; class Armatimonadia; order Armatimonadales; family Armatimonadaceae; genus JACMJB01. The sequence continues at coordinate 2,479 of JAZKEA010000467.1, forward strand.
GTACGCCTGCACACACAAAAACGCCTGCCCACATTTAGACCGATCCTGTGATGGGCTGACCGTCTGGAAAATAGGTTAACGCATTGCCCCTCCCCTCCCGAATTCACGTCAACAACGATTTATCTAAAAGATTGCTCGGCGCCGCCGGAGGACTCGCTCTTCTCGGGCTGGTTGGACAGTTGGACTTCGCTTTCAACAACGCGGGTGTCGAACAGAAAAATGCTGCCGTTGACGAGATCGAAGAGGACGAATGGGACCGCATCGTAAACACGAACCTGCGTGGCGTCTTTTTGTGCATGAAGTACGAAATTCCGCTCCTGCAGAAGCAGGGGGCGGCGCGATCGTCAACACATCGTCGGGTGCGGGTGTTATCGGGATCAAAGGCGGCTCCGTCTACGCCGCCGCCAAGCACGGAATCATCGGGCTGACCAAGTCGGCGGCCCTCGGCTACGCCGCGCAGAACATCCGCGTCAACGCCGTCGTTCCCGGCTTCATCGCTACGTCGATGATGGATCGGTTCACGGGCTGCAAAGCTGAAGGATGGGAGAAAATCATCTCCGAGGATCCTATCGGAAGAGTGGGGAGGCCTGAGGAGATTCTTAAAGGGAATGGGAACAGCGGGGGTTGGCGTTGCGGCCTCACTAGCGCCAATCGGTGCCGGGACTGCGGTTCTGGCTCACAGTACTCCCGTGGCAGAGCCGGTGCCGGAAGCCGCTCCGGCACCGACTCCTCCTGTGGGTTCTGAAATCCTGGTGCCACTGACGCTCAAAATCAATGGCGCTCTGCA
>JAZKEA010000468.1:0-4989 GCA_040387315.1 Armatimonadota bacterium
AGACAAGATAGATGAAGTGTCGAACGCCCCCTCTCCTTCTGAGGGGAGGGGGAAGGGGGGAGGGGTGATGAAAACCTCCGGCACCATCGTGTGGAACAGAACCTCGACGCCTGCCGCTTCACAGAGGTCGTCGTACAGGCACTTAAGAGCTTCGACGTCGATTGGCGCCCAGTCCATTCGTGCTTTGTCCTGTGGGACTTCGTAGAAATCGGGGTTTGGGATGGGCCTGCCCATTCGGGCGGACATCGCCGTCAGAACCTCCCAGCCGATACCGCGCACGATAGCGCGGGTTCGGTCGGAGAAGGGAGCGAAGGCGGGAACCTGTGCGGCAGTCGCGGAGCCGCCGAGAAATCCATTTTTTTCCACCAGCAGCACCCGAGCCCCAGCCCGAGCGGCAGAGAGGGCGGCGGCGATTCCGGACGGGCCGCCACCGGCTACCAGCACATCGACCTCAATGGCGACGGGAAATCCATCAGGTAACAAAGTCATTATTGCTATAGTAACGCAAAAAGAGCTGCCGGATGGCAGCTCTTTTTTTGGTGTTCTCGCTTTGTAGACTTATACCATGAGAGGAATAGCGTTCGTCTCGACCAGGTTTTTCAGGCGCTTCAGACCGCGCTCGCAGTGCTTGCGGGCGTTCGGCTCCTTGATATTCAGTTCGCGGGCGATCTCTTCGTGCGAAGCGCCCTCGGTGCGCATCCAGACAACTTTCGCCTCTGTCGGCGACAGCGACTTCAAAAGAGCACGGCGCAGTTCGCGGGTGCGAAGACGTCCCAAAACGGCATCCTCGACAGAGGGGTTGGGATCGCGCAGAGTCGCGGTCACTACCTCGTCCTCGACAGACGCGGGGATCTGGTCCAGTCCGCGGCGCTTCAGAAACCGGCGGCGGTCGATCAGAAGGTTGACCGCGATACGAGCGATGTAGGCTGGAGTTGGGTCAACGACCGCCTCGCCGATATTTCCCGCCTGGCTGGTCAGAAGCCGCAGGAATACTTCCTGGGTAAGATCTTCCACTTCCTGAGATGTCAATGCGCTGGTATGGCGATCCACGACCGCGGCGCAGAGGGTCTTAATCTGGCGGCGCAGAGTCTCGGCGGCGCGGTTGCGCTGCCATTCCGCAGTCGCGTTCATCGCCTTATCCAGCAGTTCCCGATTCGATTCCCGCTTCGGAGCGACAGGCGCTTCCGATGGGGTCGCCGAAGCGCCGCTTCCAATACGCTGGCGGAGACCTGAGAGCATGACGCGCGCCCCGGCATCCGGGGTCATTCCCGCTGCTGGCTCGGTCTCATTTACTTCGGTAATAAGTTGTGGTGTCATCCTTCGCTGCTTCCTTACGTTGCGCTTTTCGTCGGACACTGCGACATCGCGTGGTCCGAGGAGGACAGTTTGCGGACCGGCAGTAACTGCCGGACTCCGTAATTATTTGCTCTGGCTGGGAGGCGGTGGTGGCGCCTTCGGACCGGTCAGGTCAGCGTGAGCAGGCGCTGTGCTTGCGCCCATGATCACCGCAACGGTCGCGGCGGCAATCAGTGCGGCAAATGTGGAGCGAATCTTACTGGTCATTTTCATGGTTTTCACTGTCATCTTCCCGTTTACGAGAAATCTTTACCCTTTAGTTAAGTTATTGACGCTACAGCTTCAAAAAAGTTCTAAGCGGCGCGTACTTTGCGGCATATTCTTTTAAAATGTGCGGCGTCTCATGCAAAGCCGCATAGACTTCTGCCCGCTCCCACAGACCTCGCGCGGATTCCGGCTGCCCCATCTCCAGCTTGACGAAGGCCCAGGGGCACAAAAACTCGATTCGATCTTTGCCCGAGCTGCGTTCATCCGCGATCGCGTAACGTCGATCCGCCTCTGCCATATGCGCTCGCCCCCGCCCCTGCCGGTAGTAGTGAACATGCAGGTACGCAAGATTCTGGTAAATGATGCTGCTGGCCTGGCAGCTCAGCCAGTCACTCACGGGCAGGCTCGCCAGACTCTCCAGCACGTCTTCAGCCTGTTTGAGGCTTTGCGGCGTGTTGTCACTGATATAGGCGATAGCGAGCGCCACCCAAGCTTTGATGTACGAGTCGTCTCGTTCCAATGCGCTTTCGTAGGCGCGTATCGCGGTGACCGTATCTTTTTCCTTATACAGCGCCTTCTGCCCCTGCTCGAAGAGGCGTATCGTTTCTTTATCTTCCGGATCATCGGGCCACAAACCCTCTCCCGTGCGGCGGCCTATCAAGTGAGACAGGTTCCTCTCATGGAAAGAGGCAGAGAGCGTCGGTTCCGGTGTCGGCTCATCATTGGCGACAATGTAACGAGGATAAGCCGCGTCTTCGATGACACTGCTGACGTCGTTGGTGCCGGGCACTTCCTCATTTTTTGTTTTTACGGCGATGCGGCGCATAAGATATAAAATCTCCGTTCTCTAAGCGACGAGCGTTTCGCCATTATTGTGACAGATTCAGAAAATATTTCTCAAAAAAATTGAAACACCTGTCCAACACTGCCGGACAGGTGTTTCTAGGTATGGATACACCCTGCCTATGATTTTCGACGAGGGGGGACAATCGCGGTTCCAAGATCATAGCCGGGCGCTGCAGGCACTGCCGCTCCATTAGCGGCAGGAACAGAGACAGTAGTCCCATTTCCATTGCCGCTTTCCGGCGTGTTACCGTCCAGTCGGAACTGATTTCCGACAAGCTGTGTCGCCAGAAGCGTCTGGATAACCCCGGTGATCTGGTCCGTCGCCCCACCGGCAGCCCCACGCCCCTCAGCACTGCTGCCGCTGTTGATATTGATCAGTTTTGCCTGGGCAAGAGCCTGTGCGATACTGGGCGTGATCTGCGGCAGAAGCTCAAGCTGCTTCAGAGCCAGATAGGCGCTTCCACCCTCGCGGATCGCATCATTGACCGCACGGATCGCATCCGCCTGCGCGGCTCCCAGTGCCCGGATCTTTACCGCCTCCGCCTCGGCGGCGGCTTCCGCCTGAATGCGGACACGGGCGGCATCGGCAGTCGCCTGGGCGGTCTGCGTCGCCTTCAGTTCCGCCTCACGCTGAACGGCGACGGCTTCCTGCCGCCGCGCCTCGGCCTCGGCAATCACGGCCGCGTTCTGGGCACGGCGCTGCTCCAGATCGCGCTGCTTGTCGTTGATCGCCTGCTCGGCGGCAAGCTGGGCCTCCCGTGCGCGGCGCTCCTGATCGGCGGCCACGATATCGGCATTGGCCTTTGCTTCGACCGCGGACTGGCGGCGGCGTGCTTCTGCGACCTCGCTCTGTACCTCTTTGATGTTCAAGGAGTTAAAGACCAGACCCAGATCCTGGAGTTCGCGGGAGCAGGCGGACTTGATGATTATCGCCAGTCGATCATCCTCTTCCACCGAGGTGCTCGCTATCGCGCGGGTGACATCATTACTCGGCGTTATGAAATCTGAATTAGAGGATCCGACCCGCGCGGAGAACAGTTCGTCATGGCTCAGCAGGTTGATGGCACGTCGCCCGGTGGAAGTGAGAAGGTCAGAAAGAATACCGGTCTGCTCATCCAGCGGCTTGGAAAAGAACTTGTTCGCGGCAGTCGTGATCATCTCGTTTGAGTCGCCAACAGAAACAATGGCAGAGGCGAGGACACGCACTTTGATCGGTCTCGGAACGCCGTTTTTGTCCTGGTCGGCGGTCTGGTCCGCGATATCCAGGTCGATATTAATCGCCTTGGAAGGAATTGTGGTGCCTGTGGTCAGAAGCGGCACCTCGATGCTTTTCCCAGGGCCTTTGTAGATACGGGTCTGTCCCGCGTACATGGATACCAGACGGATCGTACCGGCCTCGACAGTCGCCAGAAAGCGACTAATGATTATCGGCAGAATGATGATCGCCCCGACGACGATCAGTATAGTAGTAAGTGTATTAAAATCCATCGTTCTTCTCCACAAGAGTCAGGCTGTCCAGCCGTCAATACTCGGGCCGGCAGCATCCCTGCCAATACTAAATACGGGTGACGCGACAGGTGTTTCGCTTTTCATCCACACTGGTCACCACAAGCTTATCGCCGGACGAAACGGCGACTCCCTTATCCTTATCTTCCGATTCCAGACGGGCGAGCAGGCGAACAAACTCTCCGTCAACCGTCACGCGGACTATTCCCTGTCCGTTTGCGTCAAAGCGCCCCATGGCGACCGCTTCACGAGCCACCACCCCGCTTAGCGTTTCGGCGGGTTTGGAAGCGAACTGAAAGATGAGTCTCCACAGCGGCTTCACAAGAAGGCTGTAGAAGAGAAAGCCGCCAATCAGCGCTGCCACTGCCACGAGCAGAGGCATTCGTAGATAGGGGCGTGTCAGAACCCCGGTCGCCCCCGCTCCCAAACAAAGGCTAAATAGGGTAAGCGGTGAGAGAAGGGTCCAGAGCGCTGTACTCGCTCGGTGCTGCACGGTCAAATCGCCGTGATTATGCCCGTGCGCCTGCCCCTCCCCCTGTCCGTGTCCCGAAGCACCGGAATGCCCAGGGCTGCCATGAGGTATGTCAAAATCAATGCCATGGGCGTGATGATGACCGCCATGATGATGGGCTCCGTGGCCATGACCATTGTGTCCATGACTCGCCATACCAAGCACTGTTTGCGCCAGCAGACCCACTGCCCCAATTAAAAGTAACGTTTCATAGAGCATGCTTGTCTTTTCCCACCTGGAAGTCTCCGTGACTTCTTTACAAAGGTTTGGCACGTTGTGTCAGCAAAGGTTGCGAGACCGTCTATAGGCTGAACCTTTAAGAAAAAATAATTCTTATTCTATGTCTGCTAGTTAAATCACGGTTATAATTCCCTTGGCGAATACGGCGTCGCTATGCGGCCGCCTGACGAGAGGGTCACGTCCAGAATGCGCATCCGGTCTTTTGTTTCAGCAGTAGGTGTCACTGCAGCTTGCTTGTCTGTTTTGGTAGTTCACGGGCGCGGGGCAAGAGCTCAAATCTTGCTGAACGCCGGGTCGAATCAGTTCACACAAGACTTCAACAC
>JAZKEA010000469.1:0-1663 GCA_040387315.1 Armatimonadota bacterium
GGATGATCTGTGGGATTCGTTTGGGCCGGGCCGATGGGACCGCAACCAGCTGCTCAACACCAACAGCGAACGCGTCAACAACACACCCGAATGGAACCCCGGACTCTAGCGAACCCTCGGTTAGTACAAAGAGATTTATGAGCATGCTGCCGGTACGGGCTATCACCCGTACCGGCAGTTTTTTCGTTTGAGTACAGGCCGTTGCAAAATTGTTAAAATATTTTTTATTATCTCTTTAACAAGCGGTGCCCCATAGGCTATACTGACCCCAGAAGACGCGCGCGTGAACCGGCCCACCTTAAATTGGCGCGTCTATCTACGAACAGGAGGTTCGAGTTAAATGAATACCGTACCAAACAACGGGATGACCGTTTCGGGACGATTTCTCGGTACCGCCTGCTTCGCCGCAATCCTTCCCCAGTCGCTCCTCTCCGAAGCACTGAAGGATATAGCGGGCATTAGTAGTGTCGCAAGAACAGCAGTCCTGTTGCATAAACAGAGCGGCTATCCGCGACGCGGCTAATCGCCCGTCCTCTATCAACGCACCCGAGTGGGTGATGGGAACCGAAGGTACGCACATGCGAAGCAAGCGCCAACCGAGCAGTATGCTTTCATCCGTTCAGCAGCCGACACGCTGGCAGCAGCACGTCTTATGCTCAACGTATACGTACCATCGAAACACCATCTCACATTCTAGCTGCGTTCCGCAGTAAACCTGGCGGGGGTTTCCAGCTTCTTAAGCCTTACAAGCGATTCAAGCTGATATCGTCCGCCCCGACCGTAGGTTCCCACCGGCACAATCGAATACAGTGAATCCTCGTCTTGCGTCAGCGGAGTTCTGCCATGAAGTTGGCCTCCGTGTATCGCGAAACGTCTGTCTGAGCCACGTACCGTGAAGGTACGTCCGGATGGAGTTCACTTTTCCGTTTGAGCTAGTGGCCCGACATCTGGTATCCAAACCGGCAGAAAAGGCATCTTAGTGATGCTGTTGCCCCTCATTCTTTGGTGAATGCTGCGGCTGCTGCTGATTTGTGCTTGCCGGACTGATCCCGGAGAAACCACTTTGGAAAATATAATAATGCTCCGTGCCCGAAGCGGCGATGTCGTCGCTCAGGACCGTTTGCGCGAGACACTGCGACCACGCCTTGAGTCGCTTGCGGGATACTACGCCTCACGAACTGGTATGGATTCCGCGGACTTGCTTCAGGAGGCCTGGGTAGCCGTCTTCGAGGCGCTTCCCTCAATCGATGTGACCGTCGGGACACCGTCTCAGTACCTGCTGAAGCATGCGCGCTGGCAGATCCTGGACCACATCCGCTGGAACAAGCGGCGCTCTCACGAGATGCTGGATGACAGCTTCACGGAGACCATGGAAGCGGCTGACAACAACTTCGCCATCAGCAGCACGGCGTTGCCGGGCACTTCCGATGTCGAGGCGAAAATGCTGGTCGAAGATCTGGAGCGCTGTCTTTCGCAGCGACAGAAGGCGATCCTTCAGGGTCTTCTGGACGGTCACACCTGGCGTCAGATCGGTGACTCGCTGGGATGCACGTCAGCGAACGTCGCGTACCATGTCCGCGGCATTCGTCAGGCGTACACGGACCTGGTTCACGCCGGAAGTGAGGAGGCTGCTTATGCGGCGCTCGACTAACTCTTTCGGCGT
>JAZKEA010000469.1:1675-6101 GCA_040387315.1 Armatimonadota bacterium
GCCCGCAGACCAGGTGCTGGACACGTCCCGCACGAGTCATACGCAAACCTAAGCCCAAACAGCCCGTCTTCGCATTGAAGACGGGCTGTTTGCATTTGAGAATTGCACATTAGGCCGAATCAGAAAAACATTTCGTATCAGGCCAGATAGCCTGGCACTTATACATTCAAGAAACACGGTTTCTCTGTTTTTATCGGATCTCACGTAAATCTTTGTTATTATATGGATATGCACAAGAATCCGTTCCGACTTAAATCACCCCAAAGTATAGTTTTACTGAGCCTATGGATGTTCTCTATGCTGGGAACAGTCTGCTATGCACAAACGGAACCAAACAAAACTGCCCCTACACTGTTAGACGCAAAGCTGACTCTGCGCAAACAAAAGGTTATGGTAGGCGAACCGATTGTAGTGGAGTTTACCTTCACAAATAACAGGGCAGAGGAAATCAATGCCTCTGCTATGACCGGATATGATAACCAGTCGTTTGCGAGACTTTCTTTGAAAACGTCCCAGGGCGCTGTTCTTGCCTGGGAGACGGAACGAGATCAATCACCAGAGATTCACATGGGAGGTGTACAGCTTACGCCTCTTCCGATCGGACCGAGCAAGGACTACTCAGGCGCTATTGTCGTTCCCAACACAGTTCTACCCAAAACACCAGGACATTACGTTCTGCACATCGCTATCAACCTCCCTTACCGAACGCAACGTTCTGGGGAGAGAATTTATAAGGCTGAGAGTAATCTTGCTCTGGATGTCACTCCGGGCAAAAATCAAGAGCTAATCACCATTGCACAGCAATTACGTAAGGATACTGCCAGAGCCGAGCATGAGGGTGTGTTGGCAACCAGAGCCTTACTTCAGATGCCCGAGAAAATCGCAGCACCATATTGGGAGTCGATTGCAGGAGCACCGTCGTCATCCTACTCTCCCAAACTGCAAGTCTTTGTTGACGTGTTACGCGCTCGGCGAAACGCGTTTGCGGTGACACTGCTTGCCCGAATGTGGGACACTGCCGGGAGCAGAGAAAACCCACTCGCCAAATACGGGGAATATAGTCAACCCGGACTCAAGGCAAGTATGGCGCAGCAGGCTCTGACTTTTATGTATCCTCGCAGCGGTAGTGCCGTAAAAGCCCAGATCCGGGAGATATTCCTGTTTCATGACAAAGAAAATGAAGCAAACGAGTTGCCGGAGTCGGTAGACAAGGAGAAAAGGCCCACCTTCGTGGGTTAATCTCACTTGGGTTAATCTCACTTGGGTTAATCTCACTTGGGTTAATCTCACTTATATAGATCCCGATGCTTATGCTGACACTAAGGCATAAACATCGGGATCTACTGCTTTTTTGGACTATTCAGTGAACGCTGTACAATGCCATTATGGGAATGCGAATAGGCGGTGGCGGCGGACCAATGGCGGGACGAGGAGCAGGCGGGCCAAAGAAGCCCCTGAAGCCGGAGACCCTCAAGCGGGTAACACAGACTTTTGGGCCCTATAAAGGGCAGATAATCCTGATCATTGTCTGTGTTCTTATTTCGGCAGCCCTTGGGGTGGCAACCCCCTACTTTCTGCGGATCATTATTGACCAGGGTCTCAATAAGGGTGATCTGCACGTTATCACGGTTTATTCCGTCCTCACGGTCCTGGTGACACTCGGGGCAACCGCTTTTTCACTGGGTTATGGCTACGTTTCCGTGGTGGTCGGCCAGAAGATTCTTCGCGATTTACGGGCACGACTCTTCGCACATCTGCAGGGAATGCCGCTCCGCTTTTTCACGGCTACTCGGACCGGTGAGATTCAATCACGCCTCACAAATGACTTTACCAATGTTTCCGGCGTACTTTCGGATACCGTTGCCAGTGTTCTTTTCAGCGGCGCGACCGTTCTTTCGTCCCTTGTCGGGATGCTGCTGTTCGACTGGCGTCTGACACTCCTCTCGGTCGGGTCGATGCCGCTGTTCGCATTTATCGCCTCGCGCGTCGGCGATTACGCGGGCAAGATCCGCAAAGAGGCTGCCGAGCAAAACGCCAATATCTCCGCCACCATGCAGGAGACGCTTTCTGTTTCCGGCGTGTTGCTGACCAAGACGACGGGACGCCAGGAACTCACGACCCAGCGCTTCGCGAAAGATAATGAAGCGCTCGCTATTACCTCCACACGGATGACGATGGTAATGCGCGTCTTCTTCAATATGATCCGGCTGGCCTTTTCACTGACTCCGGTCTTTGTCTACTGGCTGGCAGGCTATATCGTGGTCGAGCTTCGAGATCCGCGGCTGACGCTCGGAACCATCGTTGGGTTTACCGCTCTGCAGTCCGCTCTCCTGTTCCCCCTCACCCAACTCCTTTCCGTTCAGGCCGATGTTGCCAGCAGCCTGTCGCTCTTTGAGCGCATCTTTGAGTATCTGGATCTGCCACAGGAGATCACGGATGCCCCGGATGCGATCACGCTTAATCCGGCGACCGTCCAGGGCTCTGTACGCTTCGAAAACGTCTCCTTCTGGTACGAACGGGGCGATATAAACGACGAGACAAGGCCAACGTTAAGTAACATTACAATCGATGCGGAGCCCGGTCAGCTTATAGCACTGGTGGGCGCGAGCGGCGCGGGAAAAACCACGCTGACGTACCTCATCCCACGTCTCTATGACGCGGATGAGGGCAGGGTTCTTATCGACGGCACGGATGTTAAGAAGATAACGCTGTCTTCGTTGGGACAGGTGATTGGGGTAGTAACTCAGGAGACGTATCTGGTCCATGACTCGATACGCGAGAACCTTCGCTACGGCAGCCCCGATGCGGACGATGAGCAGCTGATCGAGGCCGCCAAAGCCGCCGCAATCCATGATCATATTGCCAGTTTGCCGGAAGGCTACGATACCATCGTCGGTGAGCGTGGCTACAAGCTGAGTGGCGGCGAAAAGCAGCGGATTGCGATTGCGCGAGCCATTCTCAAGAACCCGAAGATCCTGATTCTCGACGAAGCGACTAGTGCTCTGGATACGCAAAGTGAGCGCCTGATTCAGGCAGCTCTGGAGCGGCTTTCGACGGGACGCACCACATTTGCTATTGCCCACCGTCTTTCAACCATTCTTGCGGCGGACCAGATACTGGTAATGCAGCACGGCGAGATAGTGGAGAGCGGCACCCATACGGAACTGATGAAACGGAGCGGCGCTTATTCAAGGCTTTACGCCGCCCAGTTCCAACACAGCGAAGAAGAGGCGCTTGTTTAGAAAGATGCAGTATATTTTTCTAAACCGTGCTCCCGGTCCTCAGTGGAAACAAAACGAACCCGCATCCGTTACGGATGCCTTGTTTCACGAGCCGCTGGATGCCATTGGAGTAAAAGGAACACCCGACCGACGCCTCGGGCTGGCGTTTATCCTCTCCTACTTCAACGGTCCGCTGGATTCGATGGAGGAGTCCCTCCGTCGTCTCCTGGCCCTATCGGAAAAGCAGGACACACCAGTTCTGCTTGCTCTCGATGGGGAGAACTGGTGGGGCAGCCGACCGGACCTCTGGAACTGGTTTGATCCAAGCAGACCCGGCTACAACCCCGCGAACCGGCAAAATGTGGAGTGGACGGGATGGGACCCCTCCGATGCCGTGAAAATCGGCTGGCGGAACTGGGGCAGTCAAATCAGGGTTCTTCCTCAGCCGAACCTGGCTTCACCACGTTTCCGCGAAGCCAGTCGTGTTCCCCTCGCCCGGCTCGCAAAAATCATCAAGAACTGGGGCGATAGTCTTCCTGATAACCGCCGCTACCTCTACCCTGGAATCAAAGTAGGCTGGGAGGCATCACTGGGTATTAACGCGTTCTACTACCCGGACGGCAACCGCTACTGGGAGATGTCGCCTACCGATGCCAGCAAAGACCCAAAGCACGGGCTTGATATGAAGAAGGATTTCGCCGGCGGATTGACGCCCCTCGGCTATGCTGCCCTGACAAGTAAAGGCTGGAAGCATAATGGGCCGGTGACGCTGGCGGATCAGGAGCGGATCACGGCGGACTACCTGGACTTTATATCCGGGGTCTGCCGACGCGCCGGTATCCCCCGCACCGAGCTGTTCACGCATTCCGGTGGTCAGTTTTCCCCCTGGGAGCTTCATTACAGCCATCGGGTAGCAATCAACAGAAATGCAATTCCCGGCTGGAGCCTGTATGGACACGGTCCGGAGAAGGCCGGCGATCTGGGAGAATCCTTGACGCGAGCAAAGATGGAAGAGTGGTGCGCGGCGGAGTGGCTGCCCCACGCGACTACGGCGGCGGAGTGGGCGAGAGCCTACGAAGACGTTTTGTCGTTCCGCCGCTGTCGTTTCGTTGATCTCTATAACTGGGAGGGAATCCGCAATAAGCCGGAGGCTATCGAGGGTCTGCGCCGAGCGCTCCGGCCGAGGTGACAATGCTCCCCGAAAC
>JAZKEA010000470.1:0-1514 GCA_040387315.1 Armatimonadota bacterium
TTTTTCCTCTCGGATGTTATCGGCGGCCTTCAGGAGGCGTGCGACGAGCAGCGGCGTGACCTTCTCCTCCACGGGGCGTTTCATCGGCGCTCCACGGAGGATATCTACGATGAGCTGATGAACCGGACCATCGATGGCTTAATTCTGATCGCGTTTGCCGCCGATCCCCTGGTAGATAGACTTCGAACATCGTCCCTTCCCGTCGTTGCCCTCGCGGACCCGATGGAAGGTCTGCCGTCTGTCGTCGTCGATGACAACGAGGGGTCCCGCGCCATCGCGGCGCACCTGGCAAAGCGGGAACACAAACGGGTTCTCTATCGAACCAGCAGCCTGGGTCTGATGTCGGCGCAGCGGCGTCACCGCACATTTCTGGCGGCGGCTGCCGAGCAGGGGATGGAAGTAGTCGGGAGTTATCCGACATCCTGGATGGAGCCGCTCAGTCCCGACGAGCTTGACTGCCTGAATCGTCCCGCCAAAAGCCGCCCGACGGCGGCGGTCTGCTGGTCGGACACGTCCGCGCATGGCCTTATGCAGGACTGCCGCAAGCGGGGCATCCGGGTTCCGGAGGATTTGGCGGTTGTGGGCTTTGACGGCATCGACCCGCCCATGGAGCCCGCCCAGCGGCTCACGACGGTTCGAGCGCCGTGGAAGGAAGCCGCGCAGCGTGCTGTCACCGCACTTGTCGCGCGAATAGAAGGAAATAGCCTGCCTGCTGAAATAGTGCTGCCCGTCGAACTGGTTGTCGGCGACACGGCATAAACGCATCTCATCTTTGACGGATCTCCTTGCGAAGGGGAAAGGACCCGAATCATGTTGACCCAATATCGAACATCTCCCGTATCCCGTAGTGAAACGTCGAGACACAGCGGTTTTACGCTAATCGAGCTTCTCGTTGTTATCGCCATTATCGCGATACTCGCCGCGATACTGTTTCCCGTTTTTGCCCAGGCAAGGGAGAAGGCGCGACAGACGTCCTGTCTCTCCAACGGCAAACAGCTTGGCCTCGGAATCAGTATGTACCAGCAGGACTATGATGAGACGCTGCCACTTGCTGGATGGGTCAATTTGCCTGCCGCGGCTCCGACAAACTCCCGCTGGCCAAAGATCATCTACTCTTACGTCAAGAACGGCGGCGTATTCGTGTGCCCCAGCCAGACGAACGAAAAATACTCAGGCGGAGATACTCGTTTTGTTCCGCTAGTTGAAGGGACATGGTCCGCGTCGCCGCTTCCTGGCCCGAATTCAGGCGGGGGATACGGCATGAACTGGAACCTTGTCTCCCTCAACGGCTCCTGGGGCGTCTTCCCCAGTGTTACCCTTGCCGAACTCGGAGATTCCGCCGGAACTTTCCTTATCTGCGATACGGCTCAGATGCAGGAAGTAATCGACGGAAAAACAGTTGCGGGCAACCAGAACCCCGAAACCTGGAACAAATTTGAGTCCAACGCGACTGACTGGCAGGTAGCGCCGCCAAGCAACTTTCTTGGGACGACATACTACTACGATACGGCAGA
>JAZKEA010000470.1:1524-2607 GCA_040387315.1 Armatimonadota bacterium
GCCGCGCTTCTCCTTGATGAGGTCACCCAGCACCGGAGGCACCATCAGCGAGTCCAGCGGCGGGACCTCCAGCACGATGAAGCGGATCACGGCGGCGATGGAGCCGCGCTGGCGCATCGCGCTCACGCGAAAGCGCCCCACGCCACGCCACAACGGTGGCATGACCGTAATTTATTGTGATGGTCATGCTAAATGGAACAACATCAAAACGTTTTTGGGCACAAGTGCGACAACCGGCAAAGTCGGCTATGACTACGGTCACCCGATGAACAGCTGGGACAACAAGTAAGCTATTCCATGAGAAGCAGACTCCTGACTCGTTCGCTCGCCACTTCTCTGGCGGCGGCTGCCACTTTCGGTTTGACCGGTTCTGTATCGGCTGCCCCCGCCTTTCCCGGCGCGCAGGGATGGGGTAAGAACGCCAGAGGCGGCGGGCAGAACCCGAATACAAAGGTTCTGTTCGTCACCTCTCTGGAGGACAGCGGGCCGGGAACCCTGCGAGACGCTCTGATGGCGAGCGGCCCGCGCATCATTGTCTTCCGCACGGGCGGCATCATCGACCTGAAATCCTCGATCTCTTTTCGAAATGGTGATGTCACTATCGCCGGGCAGACCGCGCCCGGCGACGGCATCATCCTGCGCAATTTTCCTATCCGGATCGGTGCGAGCAATGTCGTGATGCGCGGGATTCGTATCCGGAACGGCGACGGGCCAGGACCCGTTGGCGAACTGCGGGACAGTATCCAGATCGGTCGAGTCCAGAAGCTGACCGAGGAGAAGATCCATGACATCATCATCGATCACTGTTCGTTCGGCTGGTCGATGGATGAAACCGCCGAGTTCTGGTACGGTTCGCGCAATGTCACCCTGTCGCACAATATCTTCAGCGAGGCGTTGTGGTACAGCCAGCACCCCTACACCGTCAAGGGAAGCCCTTACGGCGGGCATCCCGGACACGGCTATGCGATGCTTTTCGGGAACGGCGCGTGTGAGAATATCTCGGTCTACCGGAACCTCTTCGCGCACAACGAACGCCGCAACCCCTGGATCAAGGACAACGCGCGGATCGAGATCATCAACAAC
>JAZKEA010000471.1:0-3446 GCA_040387315.1 Armatimonadota bacterium
ACTCCCCTCTCCCAGAATTGGGAGAGGGGCAGGGGGTGAGGGCATACCTACCGCGGGGAGGGCAAGACAAGACACGCAATCTTTGCGAGAAGTGCTATAAGGAAGGATATGGAAGCTGACTCTCACCCGCCGGGCTCCAATTCGACGCCGCTCGGGGACCTCGCTCGCCTTTTCCTGCGGCTCGGGTTTACCGCATTCGGCGGACCCGCCGCGCATATTGCGATGATGAAAGAGGAAGTCGTCGTTCGTCGCAAGTGGATGACCGAGGCCGAGTTTCTGGACCTGCTCGGCGCGACAAACCTGATTCCCGGACCCAACTCGACCGAGATGGCGATCCACATCGGGTTCCTGCGGGGACGCTGGTGGGGTCTGCTCCTCGCGGGTGTCTGTTTTATTCTTCCGGCAGCCCTAATTGTTTCCGCGTTCGCCTGGGCCTACGTCCGCTACGGGGCGCTTCCCCAGGTGAACGGCTTTCTGTACGCGGTCAAGCCGGTGATTATCGCCGTGATCACGCAGGCCATCTGGGGACTGATCAAGCCCGCGGTAAAATCTCGGTTTCTTGCGGGTCTCGGCGTTCTCGCCCTGGCCCTGGCGCTGGGGGGAGTGGACGAACTCCTGCTTCTCTTCGGAGCCGGGGCGCTTGCGGGATTGGTCCGCTGGGCCGCCCAGCCCAAAGAGGGGGAACCGCGACCGTCTGCGCTTTCGCTGCTGACACTGGCGACGGTCTCGGCGGCGATGGTTTCGCTGCCCACACTGCTGACCCGGATCGCCCCGACAGCCGAGGGGCGCATCCCGTTCGGGTTGACACCGCTCTTCCTGTTCTTTCTGAAGGTCGGGTCTGTCCTGTATGGAAGCGGGTACGTGTTGCTCGCCTTTCTCCGGGACGGCCTGGTGACGCGCTGGCACTGGCTGACGCAGACACAGCTTCTCGATGCGACCGCAGTGGGGCAGGTGACCCCCGGTCCCGTTTTCACGACCGCGACCTTTATCGGCTTCATACTGGGTGGACCGCTGGCCGCATTTGTCGCGACACTGGGGATTTTTCTGCCGTCGTTTGTGTTTGTGGCCCTGAGTGGTTCGCTTATCCCGCGACTGCGAAAGTCGCCGCTCGCCGGGGCATTTCTGGACGGGGTCAATGTCGCCGCCCTGGCCCTGATGCTGGCGGTAACCTGGCAGCTTGGTCGCACGGCTCTGGTGGATTGGGTGACCGTGGTGCTTGCCGCCGTCAGCGCGTTCCTCCTCATCCGTTTCAAGGTGAACTCCGCCTGGCTGATCCTGGGTGCGGGCGCAGTCGGGGTTCTGCTGACGCTGTCAGGCTGGCACCCGTGATGATGCCCCACCGGTCCGCTAGGGCTTCACGAGAAGAATTACGTAGGCTATCAGCACCAGAAACAGCATCCAGACGACAGCGATAATAAACCCCCATTTACCGAACCGTGTGTGGCGGGAACGGAAGCCTGTGATCAGGGCGATGACCAGCAACACGGCATAGACGGCTAGGCAAAACATCGAAACGTCGGTCGACACCTTTAAGCCGATCGCTAGGCAGCCGAGGAACCCCACAAAGACAAAAAAACTGCCTGCCGCGGCTATCAGCGAAACGACACCGGTTATGTCGTTTTCAACGTCGCTTATTGACTTGGGCATAGTCGTTTATCCGCGTCGCCAGCTTTTGCGCCTCGGCAAGGGTCTCGAATCCGCCGGATATCCGTAACTCCGGCGAGGTTATCGGAGACTCGATGGTCGGGGCAAGCAGTACTCGGCTTCCCGGCTTGCCCGGATCGAGGACAAAGGCCACGACTTCCTTCCGGTGTTTTGCCGTGAAATCGCCCAGCTTCTTTGCTCCTGCTTCTGTCAGGGTCAGCCGCAGCGTTATCTTCTTGGTTCTCTGATCCACAGCCGCGACCGTCTCCGGTGCCAGATCGTCAGGCGAGAGGATACGCGGCGAGGCAGCGAGAAGGCTGCGCCATGACCGAAGTTCGGCGCGAAGGTTTTCCGCGTGCTTCCGCTGGACGGCAGCCAGATAGATTGGTTTCTCCGTCCCTGTGGCGGTGCCTCGGAACTCGGCGGGAACCGCATAGGCGGAAGCGCCGAGGTGACGAGTCTTCCCGGCCCGTGCCAGCCGCGTAAAGTCCGACAGGATCGATGCCCCATCGCGAAACGTTTTGCCCGTTCGCTTATCACGGAACTCATAGAGCGTCGTCCCTGTGCGCGATGTTGTGGTGAGCAGCCGCAGGGGCTGGCGCGGGTCCGCGGCGTGCCCCAACGGACGCAGGTAATAGAGTGCCATCGGATTCTGTGGCACGGACGGTGCGGCGGCATCTGCACTGGAAGCAGGTGTCAGGCAGGCGAGCGTGCCGAGAACGAGGACGGCAGGTACGACGTGGGCAGAACGGATGCGGGAAAGGAAAGTGTTTTGAGTAACCATTTGTGATCTCCCGGAAGTCAGACGCCCCGACTCAGAATAAGTTGCCAGCGTCTTCAAATTTGGTCTTGATGTGAGGTGGCGGGTTTCCTGGTACCATAATCGCACGAATGCTGATGCGTCGCTCACTAGCTCTGACCACGGTGCTCTGTCTGCTGATCGGCCTGATGACGATTCCGCGGGGGCCGCTCCTCGTCTGCCGGATTACCGGTGTGCCGATGCCCCCCGTTGTCGTGACGGCAACCGGTCAAAAAGACTCCTGCTGCGATATCGCCGCGTCGCTGGAGATCGATGGCACGGTCCGCTATTCGCTCGCCGCACCCGGCTGCTGCGACCTCCGGCAGGATAGCGACCCGGCTCCCATATCCGCCACACCAAGCGCAGGGGTGGAATGGTCGGTGGCGGTACTTTCCGTCCCTCACGCACTTCCCGTTCCCACTCTCGTAACGGTGACCGTACAAACACACCTGATGTGCGAGTCGGCTCCCCGTGCGCCGCCTCTATCGTCCGCGTCTCCCCGTGCGCCCCCGTTCGTCTCCTGATAATTTCGAACGCCCCATTTCTGTGCGACTCTCTATCAGGAGAAATAAAATGAACCGAATCAAGAACCGTATTTTCGCGGCCTTTGCCCTTTTCGCCGTTGGAACGGCCCTCTCCGGGCCGGTTTTCGCCAGCGCCCCCGCCTGCTGCGCCAAAGGCAACTGCTGCGCCGCGGGTGCCTGCTGCACGATGCCCGGCTGCTGCAAGGCGGACAAGTCCTGCTGCGACCCCGCAAAAGGCGTCTGTACCAGTGCGTGCGGCTGCGCGGCGATGAAGTGCTGTGGCGGCGGCGCGAGTGGTAAGGCCGTGTCCGTCAAGAAGTCTGTGGTGAAGGTCAAGCGCAGCGCCGCTGCTTCCGTCGCGTCCGTCAAAGTCGCTGCCAAAACGGCGCGGAAGTAACGACGGCGCAGCCCCCGCGAACGGGCCGGGAGATCGTTTCGTTTTGTCCGGGCATTCCACGCCCGGACAAAATGCCCGAAAC
>JAZKEA010000471.1:3456-3903 GCA_040387315.1 Armatimonadota bacterium
CTCCCGGCGATTACGCCCGCCGCGCACGACGTTGGTCTTATTATTCTGAATTTGATTTCACCTCTGACTCTGACACCCCTTTCCCCCAGGAAACACCCATGCGAAAGCTACAAAACGCCTTCACGCTCATTGAACTGCTCGTGGTGATAGCCATCATCGCCCTGCTTGCGGCGATCCTTTTTCCCGTCTTCTCCCAGGCGCGAGAAAAGGGACGGCAGGCCACCTGTCTGGCGAATATGAAGCAGATGGGCCTCGCCTTCGGTCAGTATCTGACCGACTTCGACAGTCAGTATCCCACCTGCGACAACGACAAGGCGAAGATATCGGGCGAACCCCCCGACCCGGAAACGCCGGATGCGGACGGCCCCCCGGAACACGACTGGCATATTGTTCTGCAGCCGTACGTCAAGGAATACGGGATTCTGCGCTGCCCCTCCGATACGTCTG
>JAZKEA010000472.1:0-3012 GCA_040387315.1 Armatimonadota bacterium
AATCGGTTCGCTTCCTGCGGAGTCTGTCCGGCAAGCGTAAAACTTCCCACCAGACTCTGCAGGTAAGGGGTCGTGACATACGGCGCGTCCAGATGCGTTTCGGACTGCGGCGCGGCGAGCCCCATCAGGTGGTGTTTCCACGAGAAAGAAAGCAGGCCACGCTCCGCACGATGGACGACAAACCCGGACGGAACGAAGGCGCGAACCGGTTCCAGCCTGGCTGTCATCGCCGTGAAGTCCGCTATTGTCGCCTTCGGCGGCGCTCCAAACTGCTGGTGCATCAGGAGTGCGAACGCGACCCGCTCCGCCTGAACCGCCTCGCGCGCAAACCCGAGACTGCCGGAAGGGCCGACAAAGCTGCCGTTCCCATTCAAAATCTGCCGATGCCGCGCATACTGCGCTGTCCGTTGCTCCAGAAGACTGGCGACGGGGTCCCGGTATAGCGTTCCCAGCATCGTCCAGTAGTGGATGTGCTCGTAGTCGTGCAGGTCCCAGTCCAGACCCTGAGGATAGAGCCATTCGCCATCGGACTGCGCGATGTAGCGCAGCATCTCCCATCCCTTGATCGTGTTGAACTTGAGGGCGTCGGGAATAGGCCGTCCTGTCATCTTATACGTTACCGCCGCCTGCGCGAGGGTGACGGGAGCGACCATCGCGTAGACGGGGTGGAAAGTGCCGTGGTTTTCCAGCGTGTAATCCGGATTGATCTGAACCGTGGTCACCCAGTCACGGATCGGCTTGCCATCCATCACGGCGGCACTGCGGCTGTCCGCCTCGGTCGGCATGGTATTAAACCCGTAGCGCAAAACGGTCTGCTGCCAGTTACCGGCATGGGCATGGCGTGGCATCAGCAGAAGCGCCGCTGAGGCCACTGTGAGGTTCCACGCATTCTCCTCCGCCTTCGTGTCTCCCGGCGACATCTTCGGGGGAGGCAGGGCCGTGAACCGATCCGCCTCCGCGGCCACGACCCGCTCGACCACCGCCCGTGTCTCGGGCTTTATCTGATCCCACACCAGGTAGGCTGCCACTCCCAGGTTTCCGGCCCACATCGCGGACTGCCACGAGTCGCCCCACTTTTTGTCATCTGTCCCCTTCATGGCTCCGGTGTTATGGATCGCGGTCGCATAGCGCAGTGCCGGTTCTACCCGCTCCGCGACGGCAAATGCTCGATCACCCTCGCGGCTGAGAAGTGCATACACCAGCGCCGTGTTCGCGATAGCGCGGATTCCCTCGTTGCCGCCGTCGGACTTGCCGCTTCCCCAGTAGCCCATACCCGGCATTGTGTCGGCGGGCGCGGGGTGCCACAGGGTTTCCGCGTACCGCCGATAGTCCAGCAGCATCTCTTTGAGAAGCGCCGTTGTTTCGACCGATGGGCTGGGGGCGCTCTTTGTTTTCGCGGAAGGCGTCGCTGCCTGAATCGGCTTGGACCTGGTTTTGTTACCCGGCACAATAAGGGACGTGGCGCAAAACGCCACCAGGGGAAACATCAGTGTCTGTTTCATTCGATCTTCATATCCGCAAGAAAACCCCCACTGGGGGCAACATAACTAATGTCACCAAAGCACTACTTTGAAAGCGGCTTAGTGATTGTGACTAGTCGCTGAGTTCGCAACTGTAGCTCCTTCAAACGGTTCCCTGTTTGAACATCATCAAAATCTATTCCAGAGAACATACTCGATGTCGCTGCGGGTATGGTTAGCCCCACCTGCCGTGGCCTCGGTAACTAAGGCATTACCATCCTCGGTCGTTGCGGACTGCATTGCGCTAGCAAGAGACAAATTTTTGGCGTGGCCGTCCAGGAAGCAGAACGTCATCCGCCCGTCTATAGGGAGCTTTCTGGCACCGGCAACCTGCTTCGTCTGCACGGTGGGATGCCGAAATTGTGGGTAGAGACCCGGCTGGCTAAAACTATCCGCTGCGGCCTTGCGCGGATCGGCAGCCAACATTGCCCAGCCGGAGGCTGTTCCGTCCGTGCCAGGAAAGCCTGTATCGCCGACGATGATTGTGTCGGCAGGCTTAGCGATCTGTGCTAACGAGTAGCCTGGTGCCGCATTGAGATTAGGAAGTCCGGCGCCGTCGGATTGAAGCGCGTAGTTCCACCCA
This sequence comes from Armatimonadota bacterium, assembly GCA_040387315.1. Taxonomy (GTDB): domain Bacteria; phylum Armatimonadota; class Armatimonadia; order Armatimonadales; family Armatimonadaceae; genus JACMJB01. Next base: position 2,104 of record JAZKEA010000472.1, read on the forward strand.
TACCCGCCTTTATCATCGCCTCCCACCGTGGGGCCTCCGCACGGATTTGTCGCCTGGAGGAGTGTCCAGGGGTTATCCGAAAGATTTGCACAGGTAAATACGCCAATATTCTTGATGTAGGGATATACTTGCCACTGCCAGCGACCCCGACACTGCGCGCCGTATCCCGCAACCGGCAATGTCTCATCATAGTCCTGGGAGTACATTTGAATGCCCAGAGCGAGCTGTTTGCTATTATTCAGGCATGCCGCTTGACGGGCTTTTTCTCGCGCCTGGGCGAAAACGGGGAAAAGTATGGCGGCTAGGATGGCGATAATAGCTATCACCACGAGGAGTTCGATTAAGGTAAAGGCGCTGCCTTTGGTACGATACTGTGTGTCGGCCATGCATCGGTGCATTATTGGGTATTTCTTTCTACCGCGTGAGCTAGGTTATTATACCCGACTCAACCAAGCAGCGATTCCCAGAAGCGTGCTGAACGTTACTTCTTTGATTAATGGCAGTCATCTAAGATGTGTCAGAATCAGCCTGTAGCCGCCTGCAATGACACAAAGGCGGGAGGCGCGAAGCTCCTCGATGAGGGGTAGATTTTTAGGCCAGGGGTAATTTACCCTCCAAAAATGCCGCTTGCGCCGGAGAAAGCTGGCTATCGGCGGCGGAGAGGGTGTCGACAAGCTGGGCGATGCTTCCTGGTCCGACAATCGCCGACACGGGAAATGGGTGCGCCTGAAGGTAGCCGAGCGTTACTTGTGTCAGAGAGAGTCCGGTTTCGGTAGAGAGCCGCTGCATACGCTCCAGACGCCGCAGGTTTTCGGCTGATCCGTAATTCGCCCTAGGGCCGCCGGGAAGCGCCTCCAGATTTCCTCCGTTGTTTGCCAGCTTCTGAAACAGGCCGTTCGCCTGCGAGGA
>JAZKEA010000473.1:0-2689 GCA_040387315.1 Armatimonadota bacterium
TTCTTCTTACAGCATTGAACGGCTGGGAACTTAGCTGGTACAAGGGGCAACCTCTGGGAGATCCGGGGACCGCTGGTGGATCCATTTTGAACGGCCTCGTTGTCTTTGTGGATACTTTCCTAGTCGTGTTTTTAATCTCGCTTATTCTCCGCAGCATTCCGAGGCTGTTTCAACGGGTAAAAGAGTAGTTCCCCTGGGGCCAGGGGCTTCCCCAGTCGCAGAGCGTAGATAACGAAAATCGGGGCAAATAAGACCAAAGACCACTTCCTCATCTTCTGAGTAGGCGGTATGGGGCTCCACCGATGGGGGCTTTTGCTGGTGGTTAACAAAGCTATGAGAAACAAACTAATTACTAAATTCCTTCTCGTTCTGCGACCATATGCTCTATTTTATGGATACTGCTTTCTTGTTCTAGGGTGGTGCGTTTTTTTTCTTGCTCTGTGGTCCTTGTATTCATCCGACGTGAGGAACGCGAATGCCGGTCTTTGTTTGAGCGGCTGTCTAATTGTTCTAGGCTGGCTGTTGTTGCGTTGCGTCGCTGGTCTATTCCCGTTTGGGAAGCGAGTCTTCAAATGGCAACGATAACCAATAGTGTTGATTGGGGTCTGGGGCTTCTCCAGTTGCAGAGCGTAGATCGGGGCGGATAAGACCACTGCCCGAGCTTCTGAGTAAAGCGAATTCGGCTCTGCCGATGGGGGCTTTTGCTGAAGTATGGTGTGAGGCGGGCCAGCAGAGCGGGATGTGATCTGGCCGCGGGACTCGAGTTAGGAAGGCAGCTATGGATACGACGAAAGATTTACTATTCCGTCAATGGATCAGAATTACCGCAGTAATCGTTGTGGCGATCATGCAGGTCATGATGTTCCGTTGGGTCTCACACGATATGGCCTTCCTGAACGGAAAGAATTTGACATTAGTAAAGAGGCTTATTGTTTACGACGAGGAATTAAAGCGGCAGCAGAAGATCAATAAACAGTTGATGATTGAGGCGCGTCGAGATCGTCGCATAATTGATGATCTGAGGCGGCAACTCCGGCAGGATGGGAGCGGGGCGAAGCTTTAGTAGTTACGGTTCGGTGATTCAGGGTCTGCGGTTTCGCCAGGCAGAGAGCGTAGATTCGGGGGAGGATACCCCTGATCCATCTTCTCAGTAAGGTCTATTCATCTCCACCGATGGAGGCTTTCAGAGGTTAAATGATGACATTGAAAATCTTTATAAACCGACTGTTCCTCGTGACTTTCATCTGGTACAGCACTTGGGACATATATGGACGTTACTTGAAGACGGGTCACCTCTTTCTTGCTATCTTTGCGACTATAGCGGGTCTGCTGGGTCTGGTAATGACGGCAACCATTATGGCTTCTCCGAAAAACACGGAGCTAAAGTAAGCACTAATGAGATTCTGAGCTGCCGCTTCCCCAGTCGGAGAGCGTAAGCCGAGATTGATAAGACCACTGCTCCCTACGGCTGAATGTGTAGTCGATAGTTTCTGAGTTGCCCACGTATTTAGTGCGCAGCACAGAAGGAAGGAAGATACGGATGAGCCAAAACGAATCGAGTTCTCCTGCACGTCCGCAGGTTGTCAAGATGCTGAAGAAACTGCTGGAACAGGCAAACCAGGGTCAGATAACCAGCATTGCCCTGGTCACCTTCAAGCCGGACGGCGGTGTCGATTATTCCGGTGAGTTCACGGAGATGTCCGACCTTGACCGTGCTCCGGAGAGCATCACGCGCCTGAAAAAGAACATCCTGGAACTGTCTCTCAAGAGCCAGAACTGAACGGCTGTTATGCGGACGAACTCCCCGTTTATCAAACAAAAAGAGGGCCGGTTTTCAATGCAGTTGTGTCCACAAGTGTGGACATGCTCAGGTTCAAATAAGATCTAATCAAGCAATAGACTATGAAGTCACTGGAGGAAGTTTCGCGTGAACAATGATTCTATACCGCCCTTGTCCTCTCTATCACCCAGGGATCAGATTGCCGCAAAGGTGCAGGAGTTTGACTTAGGAGCGCCGCGACTGGGAACGCTGGCTCCGATCCGAATCCCTGGCGACCCACGCCGCGGAATGATGCAGGTCTTCGACCGTGGTTTTGTCTTCTGGTCGCTGAGAACCGGCGCGCACCTGGTACGAGGTACGATTTACGGCGCTTGGAACGACGCAAAGGGCGCACTTGGCGATCTGGGCCACCCGCTCACGGATGAACTGCCGGTCCCCGCGCCGTGTGCTGCGGACCGGTGCCAGTTTTTCGAGGGCGGGACCATTTACTGGCATGCAAACCGCAATATAGCGGTGATCCTGTACCGGATCGAAGACAAAGACGCCCGCAGATGAAAATACGGATAGATTTTGTCTGGGGAGTTTGCTGTTTCTTCTCAGCCTATTTGATTCGCTGCTGGGTATGGAATGAGCCAATTTCCTCTGCCAGAGAATGGCAGATTCTTATGGCGTATTGCGTTCCGTTCGGCATCGTTTATGTGATCGTCCAGCGTACCCTCCCTCTGCTATATAAGGCAGGAGCTAAGCATAAATGAAGTGAGTGTCCTGATCTAAATACCGGCCGGACGGTCAGAATAACAAAGGCAGCGGGAACGCCGACCTGAAAAAGGCCGCAAGAGCTGGAACGGGACGGTAGCTAATTCCAGAGTGAAAGGCTTTCATGAACGAGAATGATTGGGCGCAAAAAAC
>JAZKEA010000474.1:0-1853 GCA_040387315.1 Armatimonadota bacterium
GGAGTACACGAAGCCCCCCTTCGTGGGCTGCAGAAGGGGTTCCGCTCTCGCGTCTGCCAGTGCGCGGAGGCGCACTTTGTGTTTTCTACAGCCGCGATTTTAATCGACGGAAGCTTACCGAACCGTCAGCGAAAGGTCATCCAGGTAGAAGGTGCTCGGACCGTTGGCATTCGAGACAAACCCCCAGTTCCGCAGCGAGAGGAACTTGCTGTCGAAGCTCAGGTTTTTGTACTCCAGCGACGGTGCGCTGCTGACGCCCCCAATAGACAGGTCGTAGGTTCCCGTAGAGGAAGTGCCAAGAGCGCAGCGGATGGTGACACTAATCCACTGACGCTGCGGCAGCTTGGTAAGGACCTTGCCGTTGGCGGTCAGGGTCCCGTCTTCGGAAATGAGAAGGGAGGGGCCGAAGTTGAACGGACTGTCGGCATCGCGCCAATCGTGTTTTACGACCGCGCCGGGTTCAAGGCGGAGGGCAAAGTGGCTGGTAACGACACCCTGCGTCAGCTTAAGCTTATAAGACAGGTTTGGGGTCCAGAGGTTGGGCTGTCCTGCCGCATCGGTAATCTTGACGCTTCGCTTACCGGTTGCCGCCGTTTCGTCCGTGATACGAACCTTTGCATCCGGGGCGGCTGCCTCCTCATTGACAATCGCCAGAAGACCACTTGGTCGGTCGCCGACAGGGGAATCCTCGAAATCATCGCCCGCATAGTCGCGAATAGCTTCCGGAAGGGGGAAAGCGCGTGGGGCATTTCCCTTGTACGGCTTGCCGGTCAGGCGTCCCGCCGTGCTGATATCGATGGGAACGAACCCGATCTTCGTGGCAGGAGAGCCCGCGCGAAGCGTAAAGTCGCCCTTTGCCGGGTCTATGCACAGAGGATCGGCTACCAGCGAGCCGGAATCATGGTTTTCCGCCTGCCATTCCGCCAGCGACCTGCTTCCAGGGAACCGGGCGGGCATCTTGGGATCGACGCTCCAGTAGAGGTTGTCGGCAAGCGTGAAGTTCTGTCCGGTCCACTCGCCGCTGAAGAAGGGGGCCTTGCGTCCGTAGATGATATTGCGGCGGATGGTGAAGGACGATTCGGCGCGCTTATCGGGCGCTGTTTCCGGCTTAGGGCTTTTGTTGTTACTTCCCCGAGCGCGAAGAATCTGTCCCTCGTTGCCGAACGCCAGAACATTGTTCTCCAGCAGATTATTGGTTCCGTAGTGCTGGTGGAAGGGCGAGGACTTCATGTTGTAGACAACATTATTCGTCGCTTTGATTCCCGTCGAGCCCTCATCAAAATAGATGCCCCAGCCACCATAATCGTAAGAAACCACATCGTGAATATGGTTGTGATCGAGGATCGTGCCCGGGGACATGCCGATAGTATAGATGCCGCCCATATCCGACAGCACGCCCTGACCCAGGTTATGGAGATGGTTATACGTGATCGTGTTGTGGTGGTTGTCGTTTTCGGCGTACCCCCAGGTCCAGCCGGTCGAGATTGCGCTGTAATAGAAGTCGGTAATCTCGTTGTGCGTGATGGTGTTGTGGGCCGACTGCCCGATCCAGATGCCGACTGCCGAGGAATGAACCCGACCGCCTTCAGCGATCAGAGTGTTCTCGATAGTGTTATGGCTGATGTGGTTGCCAATCGGGACCGCATCGTTTTCCGCTCCGATAAGGACACCCCCCGCGCCCAGGTCCTGCAGCGTGCAGCCCGTGATCCTACAGTACTGTGTTTCCCTGCCCAGCCCGATAGCCTGCCCCCCGACATTGCGGACGGTACAGTTGTCAAAGGTGATCGCGCGTGCGCCGTTTAGCTGCAGCGCGGAGATAATACCGCCGATCTCCGCCTGCCCGGTGCGCACCC
>JAZKEA010000475.1:0-1094 GCA_040387315.1 Armatimonadota bacterium
CACGCATCACCTGGTGCATATCCTGATAGCCGTCGTCGATGAACGTCTCCTGCCACGGTGCGGGCATCGGGTTGCTGACATTGCGGAAGTGGACCTTGAAAAGTTTCTTCTGCGCACGGAAGTGCCGGATCGCCTCCATCACATCACAGCCCATTCCCACCGGGCCACCCTCCAGCCAGCACCCGACGCAAAGGCAGACCCCTACATGGGAGCTGTCAGCGATCTCCAGAGCCCGCTTGTACCCCTCGAACGTCCCGAAGATGCAGCGCGGAACCCCGCCGAGCGCATAGACGGGCGGGTCATCGGGATGGATGCCGATATAAACGCCTGCCTCCTCCACGACGGGAGCGACCCGACGGATTAGGTACTCGAAGTTGTCCCAGAGTTCCTCCTCGCTGTACGCGCGTCCATGAGTCAGCGGCCCCTCGAAGACTTTGCCGATCCACACACCTTTCGCATCGGTAATATCCAGCACACGCGCTCGAACCCCACCGCGACCCGAGGTGTGACCGGTGCTCCAGATGCCGTTTCCCATGTGCGCATACGTGTGGTAACGAATTCCGGCTGCCCCGAGGTTGCGGATAAAGCCGCAAAGCTCGTCTATTTTTTCGTCGCGGCCCGGCAGCCCCAGCGTTATTTCCGGCACATTATGGACGTCGTGATTCGCGATGCGGTAAATCTGAATCCCGTAGCGGGCGAACCGCTCTCTGAAACCCAAATACTGCGACACGCCATGGTGAGCAGGGTCGCTGACGTTAATCATGACCCACTCGATCCCCAGCTGCTGAAGAAACAGCAGATCCTCATCGCTGGCATCGGCGGAAACCGAGGTCCCGATCTGAATACCGGGGCGCGAGCCAAAATAGCCGGGCACGGCGCTTAGCGGATAGGTATTTTGATTCATAGTTAACGTCCTTGTTTACTTGACCTGACCGCCCGTTACAAACTCGTCCTTGGACAGGACGCCGTCTTTGTTGGTGTCGAAGAGTATAAATCGTACGGGGGCTTTGTCGGGGTCCGGCTGTCCCGTTAAAAACTCGTCGCGCGTCAGTTTGCCGTCGACCTGAACGAACGGTTCGAAAATCCGCGCCTGG
>JAZKEA010000475.1:1104-1806 GCA_040387315.1 Armatimonadota bacterium
GTCCGGTTTCTGATTCAGTGGCGGCGCGGTACGAAATAACGGGGCCAGCTGGGCGCTGAGGCGGGTTACCAACTCTTTTTGCACAGCCGCCTGATTTTTTGTCTCATGAGGGTCGTTTTGCTCGTCGTAAAGCTCTGTCGCCGCGATACTGCCATCGCGCCGGTTCCGCCACAGCGTGAGACGCCAGCGTTCATCCCGCAGGCTGTAGCCCATCAGCGGCTGATTCCCGGTCTGAGCGCCGCCACGGGGATACTGGCTGACGGCAAACTTCTTCACGGAATCCTGGGGACGGGAGAGGAGCGGTCGGACACTAACGCCATCCAGACCGGCAGGAACCGAAAGCCCCGCGAGATCACATAGCGTCGGGTAAACATCCACAAATTCGACGAGCGCAGGGCTTTTCTGGCCCTTGTTCTTTTGGGCGGGATCACTGACAATCAGCGGCGCACGGACGGCAAGCTCAAAATTGGTGTGCTTGTTCCAGAGTCCATGATCTCCGAGGTGCCAGCCATGGTCACCCCACAGTACGACAATCGTGTTTTTCGCGAGCCCCTCCCGCTCCAGGGCATCGAGGACGCGCCCGACCTGGGCGTCCATAAAACTGATCGAGGCGTAGTAACCGTGGCGCAGGGTACGAGCGAACTCAGGCGGGACAGGGTTCCCCACCGGGACGTTTGCGTAGGTGTGCAGTTCACCACTACC
>JAZKEA010000476.1:0-2313 GCA_040387315.1 Armatimonadota bacterium
CCCCTCGCCCATACTTGGGAGAGGGGCCGGGGGTGAGGGCAAAACCCCCGCCGGGGGTGAGGGCAGAACTAGTTGCTCTAGAGCACCGGTTAAGCCGTGGTATACAAATGGTATACTGGGTATGACAGACTAAGATTAACAGATTTTGTTGAACCTGATGCTGCCTTTATGCAAACGGCGGCGTCAGGGCGGAGAGGTTTCCAGCATGCAAGACCGTTTTACACATCCTGCCCACCGAGGGTTCACGCTGATCGAATTGCTTGTCGTTATTGCAATTATTGCGATCCTCGCGGCGATACTTTTCCCCGTGTTCGCCCAGGCAAGAGAGAAAGCGCGGCAAACGGCTTGTCTGTCGAACCTGAAGCAGATCTCTACCGGGATGCTTATGTACGTCCAGGATTATGATGAGACTCTTCCCGAACCGGGTCTTGGTGGCGTTTTCCGAAATGCAACAAACACAGGACTGGGTCAGATCTACATGGGGATTCAGCCCTTCTATCTGGCGGTTCAGCCCTACATCAAGAACTATCAGGTCTTCGGCTGCCCCAGTGATGACAAAAAGCAGAACGCCTCCATCGACCGATCCGACATGAAGAACATGCTGGTCGCGGCGGGGGTTCCCGGCGCAAACAATCTTCCGGCCTACAGCAATACTCCCGCCTTCCATGAAGCGGTAGCGCAGATCCTGCCTAACTCCTACGCGTCGAACTATTATCTGTCCTATACCTATCCCTATACGGCGCGACTACACTGGTCGGGGACGTGCGCTGACAGATATTGCGGAACCGGCCAGTACCTGGATCCTTACAGAATGGAGCACGAGTTCGGACACCGGAGCGGCGGGATGGTACTGCTACCCCGGTTATCTGAATGCCAACTCTTCCGTGGGGTTCCGCTCCCGCTGGCGTGGCGGTCAGCGCCACCAGGGAGGACGTGACTGGCTGTTTGTCGATGGGCACGTCAAATGGATCAAAGATCCCGCCTATGAGACCAGCCCTGGCGTACCGGTTCCCGATGCGACGATCCTGAACCACTACACCAACATAAAAGTCTATACGTTCCCCACTTGACGTCTGCCATACAGAGACGCCAGTGTTGGACACCTGATACCAGAAGGACCCCCTTTCACCACAGCAACGGCGGTTCCCGGCGACGGCACCTTCCCTGGCTCCATCTGGGATCTGTACGACAAGAAGCAAGTTTATACCAGCCCCAGCTAACCGATGTGATGCTGAGTGAGGGCTCTCCCCGAGCCCTCACGCTCCTCCCGGACCAGGTGAAAACAGCGAAAACGGACGGTTTACGGCAAAACGGTGTTATACTGTCTGCAAAAGCATAGTCAGGGGGAGCGGAGTTCGCCTCTGCTGCTTCTCGACCCTCATGGTTTGCGACTGCCGCGATGCCGCGCTTTCTCGAAATTCCTATTCTGATACCTGCTCCGAGGAGGAACCATGCTCACCTGTAGATCCCGGCAGCGGCAGAAAGACTTTGCTGCACATTCCCCAGCCCACAGCGCGTCTGCGTCTGTCCCACGTTCATCCGCCTTTACACTCATCGAACTGCTCGTCGTTATCGCGATTATTGCTATTCTTGCCGCTATTCTTTTCCCTGTATTTGCTCAGGCACGGGAGAAAGCACGACAGACTTCGTGTCTCAGCAATCTGCGTCAGATCGGGATTGCCGGGATGATGTATATGCAGGACTACGATGACACGTACTTCCTGCACGCGGGGGAGTTCACCGCCAACAAACGCGTCTTCTGGTACTCCGGTTTTGAGAATGTCGGTGCCCCAAAGTGGAGGACGCGAAGCGACTGGGGACTGCTCGACCCCTATATGAAGAATGCCGACATCGAGGACTGTCTTTCCGCCTCCGAGGTCATCAACAATCAGACGTTCTATGATTTCGTCCCGAAATTCGGGATCAATCAGCAGTATCTGCTCCCCTCGGTTGGTGGCGTTGTCGTTCCGGCGTCCGGGGCCGAAGTGGAACGCTCGGCGGAAACAGTCTGGCTCGCGGATGCCGCCTCGTGGAACACGATTTCCTTCATCTACGCACAGATCTCGCAGGTCTTCCCGCCGTCAAACGCCCTTCGTTACTTCCATGGGCGTCACCAGGGACGGGGAAACGTTCTCTGGTGTGATGGGCATGCCACAAGTGTCGCGCCGAAGTACCGACCCGCGGGCAGCAGCGCCGCCGCCGATTCACGGCGCAAAGCGGCAGTCGGGGATATTTCCAAGCTGGAGCTGCCCCTGACCATCGCGGCCACCGACCTGAACCTTCCGCGCTACGATTACTATTTCACCCTGACCA
>JAZKEA010000476.1:2323-4811 GCA_040387315.1 Armatimonadota bacterium
CCGCCGGTCAGGGAGAGTCGTTCTCCTTTGAACCCGTTCGGACCGGAACGATAGAGAAGTTTAACTACTACCGGGTTCTCCAGGAACCGATGAGCCCGCGAAAGCCGGACACGATCCGAAAAGAGCCCCGCTACAAGAACCCACCACTCTATACGACGCTGACGTTCGGCACGGACAAAAAGCGCCCGGTTGTCTTCGCCCTCGACGAGGACGAGACAACGGCGAAATTCTACGTGGACGCGAACGCGAACGGGGATTTGACGGACGATCCTGCCCCGGTCCTCTGGCGACGGCAGGAGGCCGCGCCCGAACGGCGGAAGGATCTCAAGGTCTGGGTCTCCTACTGGTTCGATGGGCTGGGAACCGGCTCGTACGGCAGCCGTACGGAAAGCCTTGGAATCAAGTTCTATATCTACTCCAAAGCGGATCGGGAACGGAGCAAAATCGATCCGACGCTGTTGTACTACCGCGACTACTACCGCTTGGGGTCCGTCACGCTCGGGGGAAAGGCGTTCCGCGCCGCTTTGATCGATGATAACTCAGATGGCCGCTACGATTCTCCCCCCGATACCGCTCTGCGCTTTCCCGGAGACACACTCCTGATTGACCGCGATGGCTCCGGCACGTTTGAGCGGGGACGCGAGAGCTTTCCGCTGACACAGCCTTTCAATGTGGGCGGCGTCACCTACGAGATGGCATCCGTCTCCGCCTCCGGGGACAGGCTGAGCCTGCGAAAATCCGACAAAACCGTCGCGGAGAAGGCTGACCCTCCCTCTCTCAAAGTGGGGCAGGTTCCGCCCGTGTTCTCGCTTGCGGATAGGACCGGAGGAACCATCGCGCCGGAAAAATATCGCGGAAAGGTCGTACTCCTTGATTTCTGGGCGACATGGTGCGGCCCCTGTATCGCCGAGATGCCGAGCGTTCGCAAGGTTTACGACGCCTATCACGCCAAAGGCTTCGAGATCGTCGGTATCTCGCTGGATGACCCGAAGGATGGCGCGAAGATCGATGCATTCGTGCGGGAGAACAAGATTCCCTGGCCCCAGATCCATGATACGACGCATGAACTGTCGAAGAAGTTCTATGTGACCGCGATTCCCGCAACCTTTCTGGTCGGTCGCGACGGCAAGATCACGGCGGTGGACCTGCGTGGCGATGACCTGGCGAAGGCTGTGGCTGCCGCGACGGCCCCCTGACAAACTTCCTATTGACTAACCTTGTAGTCATGTGTATACTGTGCGCAGTGGCCTGATGCTTTGGCGTACCTTGCCTAAGTGCGCCCGCATTTCGGCCCTGCTGTGCCTGTTGTGACTACAAATGTAGTCAATATGAAGGAGGTTTGCGATGACGTGGGATTTGCGACGGGGACGGGCAGGGCTGTTTCTCGTCCTTCTGGTTCTGGGGCTGCTGAAAGGGCAGGGGGCAGTCGCCAGCACCCTGCAGGCGGGCGGGGAGCTGCGATTTCGCGTGGACCCTGAGAATGCCCTCGTGCCGGTCAATTATTGCCCTCTGGAGAGAACGGATATCGACGGCGATATCAGCGGCATGTTCGGACGGATTCGCGTGCGGCAGGTCTTTGTCAACCCGACCCGGCGAAAAATCGAGGCGCTATATGTCTTTCCGCTCCCGGAAAATGCCGCCGTCGACCAGATGGTAATGACGGTCGGCGGTCGGCGTGTGGTCGGAATTGTGAAGGAGCGCGAGGAGGCGCGGGCTGTTTATGAGGCCGCGAAGGCGCAGGGGAAGGTCGCCTCCCTGCTGGATCAGGAACGACCGAACGTCTTCACGCAGTCCGTCGCGAACATCCTCCCCGGCGCGAAGGTCGTGATCGAGATCAGCCTGGTTCAGACAATCGCGTTCGCGGATGGGGAGTTTACCTGGGCATTTCCGACCGTTGTCGGACCCCGCTATACGCCGAGCCTTAACCAGGTCCCGGATGCGGGCCGGGTCACCCCACCCGTCGCGCCGCCGCCAACGCGGGCAGGCCACACCCTGGGACTGACCGTTCGGCTGAACACCGGCGGCCTTCCGCTGACCAATATCGGCAGCGAGCAGCACGCGATTCAGATCGATTCCGGTCGAAACGGGAAGGGAACGGCGACCATAACCCTTGCCGGTAAGGCCCAGATTCCGAACCGGGACTTCATCCTGCACTACCGTGTCGGCGGAGCGGCAATCGGGGACAGTCTCTTTACGTATCAAACACCTGCCGCGCGTCCCGGCGACAGTGACCCGTTCTTCTCACTTCTCGTCACTCCGCCGCGCCGTGTGCGTCCCACGGAGGCCGTGCCCAAGGAGATGGTCTTTGTCATCGACCGGAGCGGTTCCATGAGCGGCTTTCCCATCGAGAAAGCCAAGGAGACAATGCGCCGCGCGATTCTCGCCATGAACCCACGGGATACGTTCAATCTGCTATCATTCTTTGGCGGGACGGGAAAGTGCTTCCCCCGTCCCAGGGCTAATACACCCGCAAATCGCGCCGCCGCCC
>JAZKEA010000476.1:4821-8897 GCA_040387315.1 Armatimonadota bacterium
CCTGCGCTACCTTGCCGATCTGCAGGGGTCGGGCGGAACCGAGATGCTCCCCGCTATCAACGAGGCCCTTTCCGGTACGCCGGAGGACGGGCGCATCCGGATCGTCTGCTTTATGACCGACGGCTTTATCAGCAACGAGGGCGAGATCATCGCGGCGATTCAAAAGAACGCCGGGACAGCCCGTGTCTTCGCGTTCGGTATCGGCAGCTCGGTCAACCGTTTCCTGCTGGACGCGATGTCGAAGGCGGGCCGCGGCGCGGCGGAGTATGTCACCCTGGAAGGGGAGGCGAAAGGCGCGGTCGAGCGTTTCCGGAAACGAATCCAGTCGCCGGTCCTGACGGATGTGCGTCTCGATTTTCACGGACTGCCGGTCTACGATGTGTATCCCAAACAACTGCCGGACCTGTTTGATGCCGCTCCCGTCATGGTGTTTGGACGGATAAAAGGCGACCTGCCGCAAAAAGCCCTGATGACGCTGCACGGGCACACGGCGGGAGGACGCTTCGCCCGCGACGTTCGATTTGCCGCTCCCACTCCGCTTTCGGCTGACTCTGCGGAAAGCGGGATCGGAAACGATGCCCTGGTCTCGCTCTGGGCGCGGGCCAAGGTGGACCATATCCTGTCCGGGGACCCGATGGCATGGCAGGGGGGATTGACATCGGACGCGACGATCAAGGCGGCGGTGACCACGCTCGGGGTTCAGTACAGTCTCATGACGCCGTTTACCTCGTTTGTCGCGGTCGAGGACCGATCCTATACGGGAGACGAGGCCCCTGAGACGGTTCCCGTTCCCGTCGATATTCCGGAAGGTGTGTCCTATGAAACCGCCGTTGGCGGTCAGAGCGCACCCGTCTTCGCGACGAAGCGGCAGTACGGTATCAGCGGCAGCCTGGCAGCGGGAGGCGCCATCTCCGCTTTCTCGGCACAGCCCGGCGACCCGCTTATCCGGATCACGGACGCGCCCGCTGATACCCGGCTCCTGGTCGCCGTGCTTCCGGACGGGACCACCATCCCGCTTGTCCGGGACGCGAAGACCGGGGCCTGGGAGGCACACTTCGACATTCCGCTCGGGGCCACCGAAGGCGCGTATGATGTGCGGATCATTCTCGTTCGCGCCAATGGTCAACGCCGCACGATGATCCTGCATTACCGCGTGGATACGACCGGGGCGCTTGCCGTGGGAGGTATCCACCGTGAGATCAACGGGGCGTTCTATCGCCTGGAGATCGAGACGGATGAGGAAGCCGCGCGGGTGACCGCGCTCCTGCCGAACGGCGAGCGTCGCGAGATGACCCGCGCCACTGCCACAGGCACCCGCTACACGACCCGTGTGTCTGCGGCAGCGATAGACGGACGCGCACCCATCGTAACGTTTATTATCACAGACCGCGCGCATAACCGAACCACAGTCACCGTGGACGGGACGCGATAAACGATGAAAGCTTTGTGGAGAAAAAGAGAGATTACCCGCGCGGCAGTGGGACTGGTGGCAGCGGGTCTGCTCGCGGTCACTGTCACCTGCCGCGCTCTGTCCAAATTACCCACGGGACCGCCGCTGCTGCCGGTGGATGCGCCGCTCGCCCCCGCACCTCCGGGAACCCGGTTCGCCCCGGACGCTCCCGCCATCACAACAAAAGTACAGAATGACGGCGACCTGCCGCCGCGCTCGACCGGCACTCATATCACGGCCTCGCTTCTGCGAAAAGATGGGTCGCGCCTTGCTGCTGTCTGGGGGGACCCGATCCTCTGGGAGCGGCGCGGCAAAAGCTGGCGGCCCGCGCCAAACGTGCCCCGTCTGACCGGCGCGGCAGCCGAAGTGGTGGCGCTCTCGGAAGAGGCGGCGACCCGGCAGTTGACGATCCGTACGCGCCGTGCGGGGAACTTTACCACCCGCAATGGCGGCTGGAAACCGCTGCCGCGCCCCAATGCCCCGCAGGACGCAAATGCACAGGCGCTCGCCGCCTACCGGGGCACCCTGTTTGTCGCTACCCTCAACGATGGCCTTGTCGCTCGAAACGAGAAAGGTATCTGGACGCATATCGCGCCGCCGGTGATCAGCGCCAATGCCCCCCGGCAGTTTGTGGTCTGGCACGACGATCTGTATGTGCGGCACGGCAATGGCGTGGTGGATCGCTTCGACGGACGACAGTGGACACGGGATATTTTCACCCGTCTTTTGCCGCGCCGTCAGGTGTCCGCACTGGCGACGGACGGCGACACGCTTTTTCTGGCGCAGTGGGGCGGCTGGAGCGAGACCCGAGGGGGAACGGTTTTCCGTTCCCGTTTTTCGCCCGACCTCAAGGACCTGCCGATCACCGCGCTGCTTCCGGTGAACGGTACTCTTTATGTGGGCACGCAGGGGCGCGGCCTTGCCGAATGCGACCTCGCGACCGGCAACGTTCGGCAGTGGCACGATGAGCGCCAGGGTATCGGGGACGACTGGATTACGACGCTCGCGCGGTCGCCCGGCGGACGGATCGTGGCCGGGACTTTTGTGCAGGGCGCGTACTCCCGAACGGAGAATTCCGGCTCACCCTGGACGCCGGTCCAGGGCGCGGCGGCAGGCTGCGTGACGGGAACCGCCGCCACTCCGGATGGTGTTCGCATCGCCCTGAGGCAGGGCGGGGTAATCGGCCTTCCCGACGATACCCGTGCTGAGTCATCAATAGCCAAGGTATCCGAGGCGCAGTGTCTGCTGCCGGACCTGCCCAATAACCTGATCTGGATCGGGACACGCACCGGTATCGAGGCCGTTCGCCTTCGCGAATGAGTGACGCCGATGAGCGCGTCTATTTTGCCTTCAGGGTCGTGATTTCGCGCTTCAAGTCCGCGATCTCCTGTCGCAGCTGCCGGATGGTGTCCGCCATCTCCTGGGCCGTCATATCGCCGCCGACGATCGTGGTTTTGGCCTCATCATTCATCTCCACCAGAAGGCTCGTGCCGCGGTCGGCGCGCAGAATGACATCGCGGACAATGAATGTCTTCAGCTCGCTGCCGGTTCGCATTCCGTAGCGGACCTCGTACTGGCCCAAGGGAAGCTGATTCACCGTGCGCGCGCTTGCGGTAAGCTCCGCTGACACCATCGGCCCCGCCCCGTACCGTCTGACCAGATCGGGACTGACGGGAAACACCTTGACATAGATAATTCCCAGGTACTTCTTCGCGTCGGTCGCGGCCCCCGCTTGCTTGATTACGATACCTGTTGTCGGATACCCGATGACGAGCGTCTGCTTTTTCGAATCGTCCTGCTGGGCCAGAGCGCGGGGAGCCACAGTGCAGAAGTACGCCGCCATACAGAGACTCAGTAGAAGAAAATAAATACGTTTCGACATGCCCAATACCTTTCCTCAAAGCGACGGTCAATGTGCCTTCATTGCGAGATAGGCGATAAACAACAGCAGGGCCTGCAGCCAGCTGAGAAGAATGCCGCCCGCGATCCAGGCAACCCCCAGCCCGGCGATAAATCCGCCCTCCTTTCCGCCCATCATGCCGATACAAAAACCGGAGACAAGAACGAGCAGCGGGAAGATCAGCAGGTAGGAAAGAACGTTCGCGATCATTTGCCCCACGGTGATCGTGTACTTTTTGCCATCGTCGTATTTCACCCCGATGAGGATAGGCTTATAAAAGAAGTGCCGGAAAATGTAGATGCAGCCGTCCCGTCCCGGATCGAGCAGATCGAACAGGTCGGAGGTGCATCGTACCTTCCGAAGCATCGTGTCTCCGACCTCAAGAATGGAGATCTCATGCGCGACATTGACATAGCCGCCGCTGGAGTTGGTGATGACGCCGCCCCCTCCCAAGCCCCCAACCCGCTTGAGGGTTCCACAGTACTTGTTCAACATAGGATTATCTCCAGGCGAACTGAAGCCGATGGCAGGATATTGCGCCCCAGCGGCGCAATCTATTTTGCCTCTTGTATTCCTAGGGTAGTGGGTAAGCGCGGGTGGCGGTAGGCCAATCTGCGTCAATATGCACCAATCTGAGGGGGACTTACGGGGCGGTGGATGCTAGGATCTGCCGAACGATCTCGTCTGGTGACGCCGTTTCCGTCGGGATGCGCAGGTCGAAATCCG
>JAZKEA010000477.1:0-2649 GCA_040387315.1 Armatimonadota bacterium
GATATTGAGACGGATACGGACGCTGTCACGGTCTGTGTTAGACAGCGTTCGTCGAGGCGCCGCGGACCAGTGACCCGACGACCCTTCCTGATACTCCCGGTAAATAAAGGGCTGAGGAATCAGAGAGAGGAAAAGTGCCCGCTGATCCCTGGTGCAGTCCGGCAGTCCCAGACCGGGCGCTTTCGAGAGCTTTTGCCACTGGGCCGGATGGAGCGTGGTCAGCAGGCACAGGAACCGATCCGACCGATTCATTTCGTCCCAGACATGCTGCCTCTTGGAACGAATGGAGAAGGTGGAAGTCCGCGTCCTGGGAACCAGGACATCGAGAGAACCCACGGATACCAGATCCTGGTTCAGCGGTGTGGGAACGGAGTCCACTCCTGCTTTTTCGACGAGCAGCAAGGGACGCGTTCGGGACGTTCTGCGAGAGCCGGGTTTCCAGGGCTGCTGCGCTTCCTGAAAGCGTGACCCAAGAGGCGATGGACCAAACTCTGAAGCCTCCCCCGCTGCCCCAACGGTTCTGGAGAACAGAAGCAGGATGAGGACAGAGGCACAGCGGCTACGCCGGCAACAGAGTGCAGAAATGATCGGGAAAAACGGCCTGGTCAATAAGTCTCCTCAAAATCGGCCCTGGTCACTGGCTACTGTCGTATTCGACCGAAGCGCCGGTTGCGGTGTTCCAAAAGCACGGACTCCGGCGGCGCTTTCCGGTCTCCAGAATGAACTCTTCAGGAGGTACCGGGCGCGGCGCGGGTGAACGTATCGATGATGAAACCGTCACCTGTTCTCGCGACGCGGCGAGCGACTTCCGTTCGCGCTGTGTCTCTCGGTCTATTATGCACCGTGTTCTTCTGCGCATTCACGCCCTATAACGACTTTGCTGTCGGGGCGACGTATCTTGCCGGGACCCAGTTTCCTATCGGGGCGCTCTTTGTTCTGTTCGTGCTGGTGGGCGGGGTCAATGTTTTGCTGCGCCGGTTCCGCCCGCAGGCAGTCTTCTCCTCCGGTGAGCTGCTGACTATCTGGTCCATGATTCTGGTGTCGTCCGGCCTGGGGACATCGGGGATGATGCGCTACCTTATCCCGCACATCGTCGGGCCGCACCACTACTCCAACGACACCAACAACTGGGAGCTCAAAATCTGGGGAGCCCTCCCGGATTGGCTTAAGGTAAAGGACGCGGAGGCCGCCCACGCCTTCTTTGTCGGGTGGCGGCGGGGCGAGGAGCATATTCCGTGGGATGCCTGGGCGGGTCCGCTCTTCTTCTGGGGAATTCTCGCCGTGCTGTTCGTGACCGCGTCGTTCTGTGTGGCGAATATCCTGCGGCGGCAGTGGGTCGAGAACGAGAAATTCGCCTTTCCCCTGGTCACCCTCCCGGTTCTGCTCGCCGCCGAGCCGGAGCCAGGGCACCTGTTTAACCCGCTTCTGCGGCAGCCCCTTCTCTGGATCGGCGTCCTGGTGACAACGTTCCTTCACACCGTTCGCGGACTCCACGTCCTGTACCCGTCGATTCCCGATATTCGGACCAGCTGGAACCTGATGGAGTACCTGACCGTCCCGCCTGTCAATCAGCTGGGCTGGTTTCCCGCGAGCCTGTTTATCCTCGTGATCGGCCTGACGTATCTTCTCTCCTCCGAAGTTGCCTTTTCGCTCTGGTTCTTCTTTTTGTTCTATAAGCTCGAGATCCTTATCGGGGCGGTCAACAACTGGGAGATGCCCGCCGCGGTGGGAGGCTACAGTCAGAAGCAGTTCCACTCGCTGCAGGCATTCGGCGGGGCGCTGGCCCTCTTCGGCTGGACCCTGTGGACCGCGCGGCACCACCTCCGCGATATCTGGGAAAAGGCGACCGGCGGGGACCGGGCCGCAGATATCGACGATTCCGGCGAGATGATGAGCTACCGTGCCACCCTGGTCGGACTGCTGCTCTCCTATGGCGGTATCGGCGTGTGGCTCTATCTCGCGCAGGTGCCGGGAATTCTGATCGCGCTGTCTCTGCTGTTCATGACGGTCACCCTGGTCGTGGTCTCGTGGGTGGTCTGTCAGGCGGGAATGCTGTTTATGCAGACGCCCTACAGCTCGCTCGATATCGTCGCGCCGACTGTGGGAACCGTCTCGTTCGATATTCCCTCACTCTACAGCGTCTACCGCTTCGAGGGATCGTTTCTCTTCGACACCCGCGAGATGCTGATGCCGTCGCTCCTGAACGGGGCCAAGACCGCCGATGCCGCCCGGTTCTCGCCCCGCTCCCTCCTGACGGCCATGGCGCTCTCAGTAGGCGTGGGACTGGTAGTCTCCGCGGTGGCGTCGCTCTGGCTGCCCTACTACCACGGCGGCGGGCTCGCCCTCCCCAACGTCCACACGTACCGGAACGCCCCGCAGATGCCGCTGAACTACCTGGGCGGCGCGGCCTCCGTGCCGTCGATGGGATCGTGGACCAACTGGCTGCATATCGCGGGCGGCTTCGCCGGGGTCCTCGGATTGCTGCTGCTGCGGACGGCCTTCCAGTTCGGCCTGCACCCCATCGGCTTCCTCGGGTCGTCGGTCCACGCCCTCCACATGCTCTGGTTCTCGATCTTCTGGGGCTGGTTCTTCAAAGGGCTAATCCTGCGCTACGGCGGCATGCGGGGCTACACGCTCTTTCTGCCGTTT
>JAZKEA010000478.1:0-3813 GCA_040387315.1 Armatimonadota bacterium
CCCGGTTCGGATGCGCTTTCGCCACCCTTACTTTGGCGTTTCTGCGGCTGCGGCAGGTGAGGCCTCCGGGGCAGGAGCCTGGGGCATCTGTGGAATATTAGCCCGCTGCATCTCCTGCTGGCGCTTGAACATCTCCATTGCCTTATCCATCGCCTTCTTGGAGCCGTCCTTGTCGCCGACCTGACCGAGAAGCTGGGCAAGCTGCATCTGCTGCTGCATGTCACCAATCGGCAGCTTCTGCGCCTCGGCCAGCTGCGCCTTGGCGTTCGCGTTATCCTTGAGCTTCAAATAGAGGGTTGCCAGCGCAACGTGCGTTTCGGGAAGGTTGCGGAACTTCAGGGATTCCTCATAGGCCGCGATAGCGTCCTTGTCTCGCCCAAGCTGCTGCAGAATAGCCGCCTTCTGGAGGGGAACGGCATTCGCACCCAGGGCATCCTTCTTGACCTTATCCAGTTCCGCAAGCGCCTCTGTCAGCTTTGCATCGGAGGTTTTCTTATCCGGTCCCGCCTGCGCTTCCTGCTGAAGCTGGGCTGCCCGCAGGCCCGGATCGGTCACTACCGTTTCGATGCCCGGCAGCGCCGCGGCTACGGCGGACTGCATGGCTGCACCGGCGAGCTTATCACGGTACTCATCGATATACTTCTGCTTATTCTTATCGAAGTCAGCGGGAACCCCGGTGGTGGGTGCGGCTGGCGCGCCTTTTGCAGGGGCCGGAGCCGGTTTGGGCGTTCGCTCGCCTTCAAGCTTGACGATATGAAAACCGGAATAGTTTGGCTGAACGACACGAACAAGGTCCGGATACACCTTGCCCACGCCCGCTTTCAGTGCGGCTTCGGTGAAGGAAGGAACATACTGAGCCGCGGGAGCCCAGTCATAGTAGCCGCCCTTCGCTTTGGAACCGGGGTCGTCGGAGTTATCCTTGGCAAGCTGCGCCATTTTGGCGGGATTCGCCTTGACCTCGGCCAGTATCTTTTCAGCCTTGGCTTTTGCCTGCTCTTCCGGAAGCGAACCCGTCCCGAAGTTGATCAGGATATGCCGAACCTGGATCTCGTTGTACGTACGCTTCAGAAGGGCGGGGTCTATCTGGACCTGGTCACGTAGCTTCTTCTGAAGACCATCCTGGTAAAGCTTCGTTCGGAGCGCTTCGGCGGGAATCTGTGCTTTGATCGCCGCTAAATTCCGACCCGGATCCTGAGTTGAGATAGCGCGGTCGATCTGCTGATCGGTAGCCGTGGCGGGAAGGCCAAGGGTCTGCGCAAAACCGGCCCGCTGCTGCTGCCAGATATTCTCTCGCTCAGACTCTATCTCGGCATCACTCACGGTGACACCCGCGGCCTTAGCCGCGGCGACCAGTGCCTGCTCCTGCTTCACCTGATCCAGCACGCGAATGAGGTAGCCGTTTTTCTCCTCAGGCTTCGGCTGGATCGGAGCGCCGCCCATCATGGCCTGCTGCTGCAGGGCACGGTCCAGATTGCTCTCCAGAAGAGCGCGGCTGACTTTTACATCGCCGACCGTCGCGACAGTGTCATCGCCGGTCATCGGTGATGACACTGCGCCGCCTTTACCGCCGCCAAAAAGGTTCGCGCCAAAACCGGCAAAGGTGCCGACCAGCATAATGCCCGCCAAACCAATACCAAACGCCGTTCCATACTTTTTGAAGGAGCGGTTCATATCCATCAACGACATAGGATAAGTTCAGTCTTTCCTGCGGCTCATGGGCCGCCAGATTCTCTGCCTGCAACAGCCGCAGGACAGTTACGCTGCCGCTTTAGCAGCCTCTACAAGACGCTTCATGCCCGCAAGACACAGTCGAGATGCCTCTTCCGTATCACCATCTGCCGTCTTGAAGTGAGTTTCGAGTGCGATCACCCCGTCATACCCGGACGCTGCCAGCGCGGCGAACTGTCCTTTGTAATCGATCTCACCCTCGCCCACAACGGTCCACTGCAGTTTGTTGTCCGCCGTGACCAGAGCATCCTTTATATGTATATGGACCGTGTGCGCTTTTGCCGCCTCATAACCGGAGGGAAACGGCTGCTCACCCGCCATAAATGCATTGCCCGGATCCCAGACCATCTTTAGAGCTGGCGACCCCACACGCTCCACCACCCGCGCGGTCTCTTTTCCCGTGCCGAGATAGCACGCATGCTCGTTCTCCAGCAGCAGGGTAACCCCGGCGCGCGCCGCGATTTCGGCGGGACGCACCAGCGCATCCGCGATTCGGTCCTCGATCTCGGGCGTCAGCGGCCCGCGCCGCCAGAAGCTGAAAATGCGAATGTACGGCGCATCGAACCGCTTACAAAGGTCGATGCTGTGCTGCAGAAGAGTCATCTGGTCTTCCAGAGTCCGCTCCTGCGCGTTATGCGTCGGCCCGCTGGACGGTGCGTCCGCCGGGTCCAGGTCACACTTATAAAGTGGCGTGTCGATGCAGGGAACGGTAAAACCGCGTGATTTCAGGTCTGATTCGACCCTTGCCAGAAGTTCCTCATCGGCGTCCACGATATATTTACCGTAGACATTGCGCAGCTCGGCATCTTTGCATCCGTACTCCGCCATTACATCGAGGGCGTGTCCCAGATCCTGCGAAATCTCATCGGTTATTACGCTCAGACGCATCGATTCAGTTCCTTTCAATCCGACCTCTTGCCGACGTCCTGCCGGTACCAGAAGAGTGTACGTCGGGGGCTATACCTTGTCAAGAAACTGCGAACCGCTTCTTGACAGGGTTCGGGGTGCGTGATAGACTCCTCTTGCGTTACCGCTAGCTGCGCTCATCCGTGAGTTTGCGGGCGAATAGCTCAGTGGTAGAGCGCCTGTCTTACAAACAGGTGGTCGGGGGTTCAAGTCCCTCTTCGCCCACTTCCGGATTTCATTCGGTGTAGCGGTTCCGATTGTTTGTGTTTGTGGAGGTGTAGCTCAGTCGGTTAGAGCGCTGCCCTGTCAAGGCAGAGGCCGCGGGTTCGAGCCCCGTCATCTCCGGTTAGTACCTTCGGGTACTTGTTTCTGATCAGAAAGAGGCTTAGAGCAATGTGCTTTAAGCCTCTTTTTTCGTTTGGCCAGGGCTCGCGTGCGTGCGTCCGCCGGTACTATCCCGGTCGTCCTCGGAAAATTCTTTCCAGGACACGAAAGGACGCGGCTATGACTCGTCTTGAAGATTGTTTTCGTGATTACCTTGCCTTTATCCGACACGAAAAAGGTTATGCCCAGCGGACGCTCGAGAGCTACACCTCGTGGTCGAAAACGTTTCTCCGCTGGCTGGGGGAGAACGGGTACCCCAACGCGGATCTCTCTGCATTCGCCACGCCGGTGCTGCGCCGGTACCTTTATAACCTTTCCTCCCGAATGCGTCCTCGCTCTGTTCGAAGCGCCTTCTTCCCGCTCAAGGGGCTGGCCAAGTTTCTGGTCGAGACAGGGGCTCTTCAAGCTGATCCCGTGCAGGGGATCGCTATGCCAAAAAAAGATGCCCCCGTTCGCCGCATGGTGTCGGATGGAGATATCGGCGCATTGCTCTCGGCGTGTGAAAAGTTTCATCTCCCGCGGAAGATCGCCCTGTACTGTCTGGTGATTGCCACGCTCACCTATACCGGCGTCCGAGCTCAGGAACTGCTCAACCTCAAAACAGAACACGTCGACCCGGAACGTAAGATGCTGACTGTCCATGCGGGCAAGGGCAGCAAGACCGGCCACCTGTACCCCTGTGATGAGTGGTGGCAGGCGTATAGAGAGTGGATGCTCCAGCGGGAATTTGATACGAAGCATCCCTACCTCTTCAGCGTCGACCGGGGTCGCCGCCTGGGAATTGAGGGGCTGTAC
>JAZKEA010000478.1:3823-4836 GCA_040387315.1 Armatimonadota bacterium
CGGCAAGGGCGGCGGCGGTCGCTGGTCTTGAGCGGGCGCCTCGCTGCCACGAGTTTCGGCGGTCACTGACGATGCGGATGATGAGCAAAGGGGCTTCCATCCGGGAAATCTCTGCGACGCTGCGCCACGCGCTTCTGAGCACGACGCTGGAATACGCTCTCGAACTCGGCGGGGAGGCAAAAGCGATGTCCACGCTTGGCAGTCTAACCGCCGCGCCTCGTACTTCCGCGGAAGTCCCTGCCGTTCCTGCTCCCCCGGCAAATCCGGCACCTGCGCCCCGTTCGCGCCCGTCTCGTGAGGAATCCATAAACCGCAGGCGGAGATTCCCCTCCCGCTGAGAACAACATCCACGGGAATGAAAATAGCCCTCATCCGCGTTCTTTACGCGCGGATGAGGGCTATTTTTTTGCCTGAACTATAACCAGAAAAAATAAAAAATAAAGTTCTGAAAAGCGGTGCTCGATTTTTGAAAAAGCACGATTATCTAAGCAGGAACTCAATTGGTTGAGATACCGGCGCCTGGAAACACAGGAAATAACACTGCCGGTTAAACGAAAGGTAAAGACTTGAAAGTCGTGAACAACGCACACGTGCAGGACGAGGAACAGGGTGCTTACCTCGCACCAGATCCAAAGACTGCGGAGAAAGATGCTGCCCTGAAGGAAGGCATCAAACTCAGTGGTGGGTTTGCTCCCTGCACAAGGCAGATCCTGGCGGAAAACGCCGGGTTGATTGTGCCGATAGGGGACGGTGCCTCCCACCTGAGGCTCCGACGTTTCGATAGAACCGTTGGATGGGCGACGCTCGACAGCGAAGACACTTTCTGGGCTATTGAGCAGGGGCTCTGGTACGAAGTCCCGGACGGGCGAACGTCGTATGCTGTCCGCTTCAGCCGAAGCTCTTCTGATCAAACCATGCGATACTACCTCCACCGCGAATTGCTGTCCGCGGCACAGGGAGTACACATCGATCACATCAATGGCAAGTGCACAAACACTTGAGCCGTTCATCAA
>JAZKEA010000478.1:4846-6123 GCA_040387315.1 Armatimonadota bacterium
CTTGATCGTCGGAGCGACCGATGGACAACTCGTCGATCACATCAATGGCAACGGATTGGACTGTCGTCGCGCCAATCTTCGGGCGCTGAGCCCTGCCGAAAACGCCCAGAACCGGCGTGGGCCAAATAAGAACAGCAGGAGCGGCATACGCGGGGTTCGGTGGCATGAGCGGGATCAACGGTTCATTTCATCCCTCAAACTGCAGGGGCGCGAAATCACACTGGGTTATTTCCGCGAGAGAGAAGACGCAGAAGCCGTAGTGACTGCAGCGAGGCGGCTGCTTATGCCGTTTTCAGCAGCGGAACAGGAGGTGAAGCCAGCATCCCTGACTATGGAGGAGATCGATCGTCTTGTGCAGACGAAGATAAGCCGCATTCTTACAGCCCAGCCTGCAAACGACCTGTGAAACCACTGTGCGCAATTTTTGCTTTACAGCACACGCACTTACTCAGAAGAGTAAAACATCATCCGTACCAATGGGCTTGAGCCCGAACCGAGTTAACACAAATGTGTTAGCCAAGAAAGAAAACAATGGCATTTTACGATAAGGCCACACTGACCACGACCACTTCGACAACTCCGTGCGCTTCACAGCGCACAATCATCGATCTTGCGGAACTAGCGAGCGAGCTAACCTCCGTTTTTGGTAGGGAAACGCCTGCGGATATTTCCTATGGCGGCAAAGACGGAGTAGTGTGGAGCGTATCTCTGCTGGCTTCGCCGCGCGTCCATTGGCGCAAAGGGGTTGTTGAAATTCTGGAAATGATAGACGTAATCCCCTCCACGGACGTTTCCTTGACCGTTACACCTGAGGATGGCAAATACCGGTGCGTTCTTAGCTCATCATCGGTGGATAGTTTGTACTATCTCCTCGATCTCGCTGATGCCGTTAAGCGGCACGAAATGGAGGAATCTCTTGCCGGTGACTCAGCATTTGATGATGCCTGGATTAGTAGCTACTCCATCAATCCTCCAATGGCAACGCCGGAATCAGTAGACGCCCTGCCATTCGCAGAACTGAGCTGGAACGAACCGAGCCTCCCCTAGTGAGTTCGTTGAACAGAAAATATCTCCGGCTATAAACGTCCGCGCCTTGTGCAGGAGATTTGGATCAGATACCTTCTCAGCATCTGATCGAACCCGTTAGTATCAGGCAACCGAACCACTAGTCGCTTGCCTGATACTAACGCAATTATTGCCAGCTTTATTGTACGGAACCATGAATTTTACCGAACCTCGCCCAGAATGCCCCGCCGCTTGCGGCGCGGGATGAATGG
>JAZKEA010000479.1:0-2666 GCA_040387315.1 Armatimonadota bacterium
GCGCGAACAAGCGCCGGGGCGAAGTCTGGCGATTCTGCATCGAGATCTGCCTGGAAGTGATCTACGGGAAGGCCGCTCAAAAAAAGGAGCGCATCGCTGTCGGGATCGGCCTCTTCGGGTGGCAGGAGCAGGCCCAGACTCGGCAGGCGAACGTCCGCGATGCCCCCAACCGTGACAGTGACGGTATCGCTTGTCGCAGCAGGCGGTGAGAGCGCCGCCTCTCCCGAAACAGAAAGTGTCAAAGACTGCTGAACGCGCGTTCCCCGGAGCACCGCGACAGGCATCGGAAGCGCAAGCGGCGTCGAGTACGTCTTGAACGAGGCATCCAGCCAGTTGCGCTGATCTTCCATCTCGAAAATGTCGCCGGAAAATTGAATTGTCGCGGACACACCAGGTGCGACTTTCTGAGAAATGGCGGCGATATCGAAAAACGGCTGGTGCGGCGCAATCAGTTCCGGGAACGCCCCTGCTTTGGCCTCGCCATTGGTATGTGTTACCGTGCAGTCGTTTCCCGCGACATCCGCGGGATGAAGAACGCAGATTCCAATACGGTTTCGCTGAAATTCGGAGTGCGCCTCGCCATCGAACTCGAAGGTAATGATTCCCCCGGCATCACCGGTTATTGTCCCGCGCCAGCGGAAATCCACCGTTTCGTGCTCGTGGTGCGCTTCGTAGGTAATACGAAAAGAATCGTCCCGTAGAACACGCTCTATTTCGGTCAGCGTGGCAGGAACGGTAAACCAGCGCTCGTTACGCACCGCGGCATAGATACGGCGCACTATCTCATGACTGCCCCAGCGAATGTAACGCAAGTCCCCGGCATCGGGGTCGTATTCAAGGGTGAGGGGGCCGGCCCGAAGCGTCAGAAAGTGGGCATCACTGCTCATAAAGAGGTCCTTGCTCAGAAAACGTGTCGACGATCTGTCTGTCAGCATCTTTAGCCATGCCGTTCCCTGCTTCCTGCCGAGATTACGGACATTATGGGTTATAGTAAGAAGACCATAGGGACATAATCAGGCGAGGAGACAGGCAAGCATGCTGGCGGTAGTCGAGTCGAGTGCAATTTTAGGAGTGGACGCTTACGGGGTGCGGGTAGAGGTCAACGTGACCGCGGCCCAGCTTCCGCAGATCACCATTGTCGGCCTCCCTGATGCCGCCGTGCAGGAATCCAAGGAGCGTGTCCGGGCAGCGATTAAAAACTCCGGCCTATCCTTCCCCGGTGACAAAAAGATCACGATTAACCTTGCTCCCGCCGACCTGCGAAAAGCGGGCCCTTCCTTCGACCTTCCGATTGCGGTGGGGATGCTGGTAGCCACCGGGCAGATCAGCGAGGAGAGCCTGGGGGACACGGTTCTCATTGGGGAGCTGTCCCTCGACGGGTCGGTGCGTCCGGTTTCCGGCCTTCTGCCGATTGCGATCTGGGCACGACAGACGGGACGGCGGCGTCTGATCGTCCCTGCCGCAAACACCCGAGAAGCCGCCATCGTGGGCGATATCGATGTTTATCCCGTCCACACCCTTTCGGATGTCCTCATTCTGCTCGCGGATATCGGGGCGGCTACCCCGGTTCGTGAAGATCCCCGCTCCATTCTCGGCGAGCAGATCGACTCCGGGCTCGACTTCTCGGATGTTAAAGGGCAGGCGCACGTCAAGCGCGCCCTGGAGGTCGCGGCGGCGGGGGGCCATAATGTCATTCTGGTGGGCTCACCCGGCTCGGGCAAGACGATGCTCGCCCGGCGCATGCCGACCATCCTGCCCCCCTTTACCGTCGATGAAAGCCTGGAGGTCACGCGGTTGTACAGCGTCAGCGGCATGCTCCCCGCGGGTGCCGCTCTTGTGACCCAGCGACCGTTCCGCGCCCCGCACCACACGATCTCCAACGCGGGCTTGACCGGCGGCGGAGCGATCCCGCGCCCCGGCGAGGTCTCACTTGCCCACAACGGCGTCCTCTTTCTCGACGAGCTTCCGGAATTCGATAGAAATGTCCTTGAGGTCCTGCGTCAGCCACTCGAAGACGGACACGTCACGATTGCCCGTGCCGCCGCGGCCCTCACCTACCCCGCAAAATTCACGCTCGTGGCAGCTATGAACCCGTGTCCTTGTGGATAACCGTTCCAGAAAAACAGTAGCGCGGTTTTACATAAACTTCTTCCCTCCCCGGTTCGCTGTCAACGATCACATGCTCCACAAGTGTTTCGACGATGGTCCTTCGTTCTTCCCACGTAAGCCCGTCCTCCAGACGCCGACCAAGTTCTATCAAAAGTGCTTCCGCTGAATGCATTTTGTCCCGCGACTCTGACAAACCGCGTAGCCTGGAATCAATATTTCTCGCCTCTTGCTTTAGCGCAATCTCTTCTTTCTGGATGTCAGCCATCTGCTTTTCGACATCAGTCTCAGTGATGATGTTCTTACGGAAAAGAGAGATGACCTTTTCACGCTCCGCCTCCTTCCCCTTGACAAGTGCTTTCACACGCTTTGATTCAGCCAGTAAACGTTCTGTCTCCCCATCAGCATCGTCATGGGCGGCGACTATTTCGCCGATCGTTTCGCCGGGGTTCCGTAAATACCTCTCGATGTCAGACCATACCTGACCTTCGACCTCGTCGGCAGGTATGGTGCGGGAAGGGCACTTTTCCCCTGAGTTGCCATAGATACCACGCGCCGCA